>NZ_JAGPYQ010000001.1:7531686-7832954 GCF_018070025.1 Streptomyces liliiviolaceus | reverse complement strand
CTTAATTCGACGCAACGCGAAGAACCTTACCAAGGCTTGACATCGCCCGGAAAGCATCAGAGATGGTGCCCCCCTTGTGGTCGGGTGACAGGTGGTGCATGGCTGTCGTCAGCTCGTGTCGTGAGATGTTGGGTTAAGTCCCGCAACGAGCGCAACCCTTGTTCTGTGTTGCCAGCATGCCCTTCGGGGTGATGGGGACTCACAGGAGACTGCCGGGGTCAACTCGGAGGAAGGTGGGGACGACGTCAAGTCATCATGCCCCTTATGTCTTGGGCTGCACACGTGCTACAATGGCAGGTACAATGAGCTGCGATACCGCAAGGTGGAGCGAATCTCAAAAAGCCTGTCTCAGTTCGGATTGGGGTCTGCAACTCGACCCCATGAAGTCGGAGTTGCTAGTAATCGCAGATCAGCATTGCTGCGGTGAATACGTTCCCGGGCCTTGTACACACCGCCCGTCACGTCACGAAAGTCGGTAACACCCGAAGCCGGTGGCCCAACCCCTTGTGGGAGGGAGCTGTCGAAGGTGGGACTGGCGATTGGGACGAAGTCGTAACAAGGTAGCCGTACCGGAAGGTGCGGCTGGATCACCTCCTTTCTAAGGAGCATCTAGGCCGCCAAGCTTGCTTGGTGGTCCAGGGCCATTACGTCGGCACACGTTCGACGGTGGTTGCTCAAGGGTGGAACGTTGATTATTCGGCACACTCGGCCTTCTACAGGCTGCAAGTACTGTCCTTCGGGGCGTGGAAAGCAGACCTTAGGGGCGAGGGTGTCGGGCACGCTGTTGGGTGTCTGAGGGTACGGACCTTGTGTCTGGATCTTCAGTGCCGGCCCCAGTGCACTCGCCCGGAAGGGTGGGGTGATGGGTGGTTGGTCGTTGTTTGAGAACTGCACAGTGGACGCGAGCATCTGTGGCCAAGTTTTTAAGGGCGCACGGTGGATGCCTTGGTACCAGGAACCGATGAAGGACGTGGGAGGCCACGATAGTCCCCGGGGAGCCGTCAACCAGGCTTTGATCCGGGGGTTTCCGAATGGGGAAACCCGGCAGTCGTCATGGGCTGTCACCCACATCTGAACACATAGGGTGTGTGGAGGGAACGCGGGGAAGTGAAACATCTCAGTACCCGCAGGAAGAGAAAACAACCGTGATTCCGGGAGTAGTGGCGAGCGAAACCGGATGAGGCCAAACCGTATGTGTGTGAGACCCGGCAGGGGTTGCGCATGCGGGGTTGTGGGATCTCTCTTTCACAGTCTGCCGGCTGTGAGACGAGTCAGAAACCGTTGGTGTAGGCGAAGGACATGCGAAAGGTCCGGCGTAGAGGGTAAGACCCCCGTAGTCGAAACATCAACGGCTCGTTTGAGAGACACCCAAGTAGCACGGGGCCCGAGAAATCCCGTGTGAATCTGGCGGGACCACCCGCTAAGCCTAAATATTCCCTGGTGACCGATAGCGGATAGTACCGTGAGGGAATGGTGAAAAGTACCGCGGGAGCGGAGTGAAATAGTACCTGAAACCGTGTGCCTACAAGCCGTGGGAGCGTCGCTGTATGTGCTTGCACATACAGTCGTGACTGCGTGCCTTTTGAAGAATGAGCCTGCGAGTTTGCGGTGTGTTGCGAGGTTAACCCGTGTGGGGAAGCCGTAGCGAAAGCGAGTCCGAATAGGGCGGTATAGTAGCGCGCTCAAGACCCGAAGCGGAGTGATCTAGCCATGGGCAGGTTGAAGCGGCTGTAAGAGGTCGTGGAGGACCGAACCCACCAGGGTTGAAAACCTGGGGGATGACCTGTGGTTAGGGGTGAAAGGCCAATCAAACTCCGTGATAGCTGGTTCTCCCCGAAATGCATTTAGGTGCAGCGTCGTGTGTTTCTTGCCGGAGGTAGAGCACTGGATAGGCGATGGGCCCTACCGGGTTACTGACCTTAGCCAAACTCCGAATGCCGGTAAGTGAGAGCGCGGCAGTGAGACTGTGGGGGATAAGCTCCATGGTCGAGAGGGAAACAGCCCAGAGCATCGACTAAGGCCCCTAAGCGTACGCTAAGTGGGAAAGGATGTGGAGTCGCACAGACAACCAGGAGGTTGGCTTAGAAGCAGCCACCCTTGAAAGAGTGCGTAATAGCTCACTGGTCTAGTGATTCCGCGCCGACAATGTAGCGGGGCTCAAGCGTACCGCCGAAGTCGTGTCATTCATACATGAGGGCCAACGCCTGTATGGATGGGTAGGGGAGCGTCGTGTGCCGGGTGAAGCCGCGCCGGAAGGCAGTGGTGGACGGTTCACGAGTGAGAATGCAGGCATGAGTAGCGATACACACGTGAGAAACGTGTGCGCCGATTGACTAAGGGTTCCTGGGTCAAGCTGATCTGCCCAGGGTAAGTCGGGACCTAAGGCGAGGCCGACAGGCGTAGTCGATGGATAACCGGTTGATATTCCGGTACCCGCTGTGAAGCGTCAAACATCGAACCAGGCGATGCTAAGTCCGTGAAGCCGTTCCGGACCCTTCGGGGAATGGAAAGTGGTGGAGCCGACGGACCAGACCTGTAGTAGGTGAGTGATGGGGTGACGCAGGAAGGTAGTCCAGCCCGGGCGGTGGTTGTCCCGGGGTAAGGGTGTAGCCCGTTGTGTAGGTAAATCCGCACAACATTAAGGGTGAGACCTGATGCCGAGCCGATTGTGGTGAAGTGGATGATCCTATGCTGTCGAGAAAAGCCTCTAGCGAGTTTCATGGCGGCCCGTACCCTAAACCGACTCAGGTGGTCAGGTAGAGAATACCGAGGCGTTCGGGTGAACTATGGTTAAGGAACTCGGCAAAATGCCCCCGTAACTTCGGGAGAAGGGGGGCCATCACCGGTGATAGCACTTGCTGCTTGAGCTGGGGGTGGCCGCAGAGACCAGCGAGAAGCGACTGTTTACTAAAAACACAGGTCCGTGCGAAGCCGTAAGGCGATGTATACGGACTGACGCCTGCCCGGTGCTGGAACGTTAAGGGGACCGGTTAGTCAGATTTCGGTCTGGCGAAGCTGAGAACTTAAGCGCCAGTAAACGGCGGTGGTAACTATAACCATCCTAAGGTAGCGAAATTCCTTGTCGGGTAAGTTCCGACCTGCACGAATGGCGTAACGACTTCTCGACTGTCTCAACCATAGGCCCGGTGAAATTGCACTACGAGTAAAGATGCTCGTTTCGCGCAGCAGGACGGAAAGACCCCGGGACCTTTACTATAGTTTGATATTGGTGTTCGGTTCGGCTTGTGTAGGATAGCTGGGAGACTGTGAAGCTTGAGCGCCAGCTCGGGTGGAGTCGTCGTTGAAATACCAGTCTGGTCGTGCTGGATGTCTAACCTGGGTCCGTGATCCGGATCAGGGACAGTGTCTGATGGGTAGTTTAACTGGGGCGGTTGCCTCCTAAAGAGTAACGGAGGCGCCCAAAGGTTCCCTCAGCCTGGTTGGCAATCAGGTGTTGAGTGTAAGTGCACAAGGGAGCTTGACTGTGAGACCGACGGGTCGAGCAGGGACGAAAGTCGGGACTAGTGATCCGGCGGTGGCTTGTGGAAGCGCCGTCGCTCAACGGATAAAAGGTACCCCGGGGATAACAGGCTGATCTTCCCCAAGAGTCCATATCGACGGGATGGTTTGGCACCTCGATGTCGGCTCGTCGCATCCTGGGGCTGGAGTCGGTCCCAAGGGTTGGGCTGTTCGCCCATTAAAGCGGTACGCGAGCTGGGTTTAGAACGTCGTGAGACAGTTCGGTCCCTATCCGCTGTGCGCGTAGGAGTCTTGAGAAGGGCTGTCCCTAGTACGAGAGGACCGGGACGGACGAACCTCTGGTGTGCCAGTTGTCCTGCCAAGGGCATGGCTGGTTGGCTACGTTCGGGAGGGATAACCGCTGAAAGCATCTAAGCGGGAAGCCTGCTTCGAGATGAGGACTCCCACCAACTTGATTGGTTAAGGCTCCCAGTAGACGACTGGGTTGATAGGCCGGATGTGGAAGCCCTGTAAGGGGTGGAGCTGACCGGTACTAATAGGCCGAGGGCTTGTCCTCAGTTGCTCGCGTCCACTGTGTTGGTTCTGAAACCACGAACAACCGTTGTAGCCATGGTCACGGCTCCGGTTTGTCAGTTTCATAGTGTTTCGGTGGTCATAGCGTGAGGGAAACGCCCGGTTACATTCCGAACCCGGAAGCTAAGCCTTACAGCGCCGATGGTACTGCAGGGGGGACCCTGTGGGAGAGTAGGACGCCGCCGAACTATTATTAAGAGAGCTGGTCCCTGAACTTAGGTTCAGGGACCAGCTCTTTTTTGTTGTGCGTCACTTGGAGTTCACGTTGCGCGACCAACATCACGTGCATGGGTACTGCTGCAATGCTCAGGGCCGCGGGTGTCGGAGCCGGTGACGAGGTCATCGTGCCGGCGTTCGGGAACGCCGAGGTGGCCGAGGCCGTCCTCCTGGCCGGCGCGCTGCCGGTGTTCGTCGACATCGATCCGAGTACGTACTGCCTCGACTCCGCCGAGGCCGAGGCGGCTGTCGGCCCGCGGACGGCCGCCCTGGTCGCCGTACACCGCTTCGGGCGGCTCGCCGACATGCCGCGCCTGTGGGACATCGGCCGGCGGCATGGGCTGCTCGTGCTCGAACAGGGCGAGTCCGAGGCGCCGTACGCCGAGGTCGAGGAGCGCAGGGCACGCGCGACCTACCTCGACGGGCGGTTGCGGGGGGTGCGGACTCCGGAGCGGGGTGCGGGCCACACCTACCAGCAGTACGTCGTGCGGGTGTTGGGGAACGGGCGGCCGGACCGCGATGCCTTCGCCCGGGCCGTGCGGGCCAAGGGCGTCGAGTGCCGGGTCCCGGTGAAGACACCGGTGCACCGGATGCCCGCGTTCCGGCGGGACGTCTGCCTGCCGGAGACCGAACGGGCCGCCGACGAGACGCTGGCCCTGCCCGTCGACGCGTCGCTGACGAAGCGGGAGATGCAGCGGATCGTGTCCGCGTGCAATGCCCTCGGCGGACTGCTGCAGCCTGCCTTCTAGGGCTGCCGAACGCGGTACGGACGCGGTATCGAACGCAGTTGGGAGCACACCGGCGTTCGGGGTATGCTTTATTCCGTTGCCACGGGGGAAACTTCGAAAGCAACAGGCCCCTATAGCTCAGTCGGTAGAGCGTCTCCATGGTAAGGAGAAGGTCAACGGTTCGATTCCGTTTGGGGGCTCAGACAGAAAAGGCCTCCGCCCTTGTGGGCGGGGGCCTTTCGCGTTTCCCGGGGCCGGCGGGGCCCCGGGAACAGACCGTCAGTCCTTCTGCAGACCCGGGACGCGCATCGCCAGAATGGCCATGTCGTCGGACGGGGCGTCGCTCGCGAAACGCTCCACCGCGCGCATGATGCGGGCGGCCACCGCACCGGCCGTCAGACCCGTGCAGGTGGTGAGGACATCGGCGAGACCGTCGTCGCCCAGCATGCGGGTGCCCTCGCGGCGCTCGGTGACGCCGTCCGTCACACACAGCAGGACGTCCCCCGGGTCGAGCGTCACCTCCTGCTCGTACAGCTCCAGGTCGTCCATGACGCCCAGGAGCGGCTGTGGTTCGGCGGCCGGTTCCACCGTGCCGTCCGGGCGCAGGCGCAGGGGGAGCGGATGGCCGGCGCAGACCACCTTCAGGAGCGCCGAGCCGTCCTCCTGGGGCCACAACTCCCCGTACAGGAGGGTGAGGAAGCGGCTTCGGGCGCCCTCGTCGAGGATCGCGGAGTTCAGGCGGTCCAGGACCGCCGGGCCGCCGTAGCCCTCGCGGGCCAGCAGGCGCAGTGCGTGCCGGGCCAGTCCGGTGACCGCGGCCGCCTCCGGTCCCGTACCGCAGACGTCTCCGATGGCGAAGCCGTAGGCGCCGTCGCGGATGGGGAAGAGGTCGTAGAAGTCGCCGCCGACCTCGTTGCCCTCGCCCGCCGCGCGGTAGATGACCTCGACCTCGACGCCCTCGATGTGGGGGAGCTCCGGGGGCAGGAGGCTGCGCTGGAGGGACTGGCTGATGGCCGTGCGCTCCGAGTACAGGCGCGCGTTGTCCAGGGCGAGGGCGGCCCGGCGGCTCAGGTCCTCGGCCAGTTCCAGGATCTCCTGGCGGAAGTGTTCGTCCGTCGGCTTGCCGAGCGTCAGCATGCCGATGACGCGGTTGCGGGCCACCAGGGGCAGGACGACCGTCTCGCCGCCGACCGCGCCGGCCGTCGCCAGCGTCGTACCGATGCCGGAGCTGACCGAGGCCTGGCCGCCCAGGCCGAGGCTGCGCATGGAGGTGCGGAGGGCCGCCGTGTGGGCCGCCTCCGCGGGGGCTCCCCACACGCGGGCGCCCGGTGTGGGGACCGGGTCCGGCGGGGCGATCTTCGACAGGAGCGCCTTGAGGCCGTCGATGCGCTCCTCGTCCTCGTGCAGGACGTACGAAAGGTAGGGGTCGGAGGCCTGGTCGGCAATCGTGTACACGGCACACCAGGTGGCCAGGGTCGGGACCGTCATCTGGGCCATCAGGGCCAGTGTCTGGTCGCGGTCGAGCGTGCCCGCGAGGAGGTCCGAGGCCTCGACGAGGAAGGACAGCGAGCCGCGGCGCAGCCGTTCCAGCTCGCCGAGGCGGGCCGACTCCACGGCGAGCGCGATGCGGTCGGCGGCGAACTGGAGGCGCAGGGCCTCCTCGTTCGAGTAGCGGGCCGGTGATTCGGCCGCCACACCGAGCGAGCCGGTGAGTCTGCCCTCGACCTTCAGGGGGACCGTGACGACCGAACGCATACCGGTGCCGCTGAGGAGCGGTACGGCCCCTGGGACGGCCGTGAGGTCCTCGTGGACGGCAGGCATGCGGGCCGAGCCGTAACGGCCGGTACCGGCCTCCACAGGGACCCGGGCGAAGCGCTGGCGGGCGGAGGGGAGCCCGGTGGAGGCGCGTACCTCCAGCTCCGTCTCGTCGTCGGTCGCCAGGAGGAGGAAGGCGGAGTCGCCGTCGAGCATGTCGCGGGCGCGCTCCACCGTGCGCTGCAGGAGGCCGTCCAGGTCGTCCGGGGCCGGTGAGCCGATGAAGACCTCGAAGGGGTCCGAGGCATGGCCCTCGGAACTGGTGGTCGTGTCCGTGGACGAGACGCGCAACGGGGTCTGCAGGACCGCTCGTTCGTGATCGCGCACCAGCAGGCAGACCGTGGACGGCTCGCCGCCGGTGTCGCGGACGCGCAGATGCGATGCGTATACGGGAGTGACGCGGCCGTTGGCGCCGCGCAGGCCGTAACTGCCCTCCCAGCGGGAGAGCTTGAGGGCCTCGACGATGCCGGTGCTGGTGCCGGGCGTGTGCGGCCAGGCCGCGAGATCGGTCAGCGGCTTGCCGACGACCTGCTCCGCCGCGTAGCCGAAGAGTTCCTCCGCGTCCTCGTTCCAGGCGTTGATCGCGCCGGCGCGGTCGATCTGGACGACCGCCACACGGACGCGGCCGTCGGCGAGGGGGAGCAGGTGGGAGGGCAGGGACGGGCCCGCGGTGCGGGTGCCCACCGCGCGCTCAGGGAGGTCCAGCTGGAACCAGACCTGTTTGCGGGTGGGCGTGTACTCGACGCCCCAGCGGCCGGCCAGGGCGGCACAGAGCTGGAGGCCGCGTCCGCCCTCGCGGTCCGGGTTTCCCATGTTGACGGCGCTGCCCTGGAGTGGAATCTCCCGTTCCGGGTAGTGGTCCGCCACCTCGATCCGTACGCCGTCGTCGCTGCGCAGGCACAGGACGTCCGCGGACGTGCCGGCGTGCACCACGGCGTTGGTGACCAGCTCGCTCGTGAGGACCACGGCGTCGTCGACGATGTCGGCGAAGCCCCAGCCCTGGAGGGTGTCACGGACAAAGGAACGAGCGGTCGCGACGGACCGCCCGACAGGGTCGAAGCTGGCGGCCGCGCGCGCGGTGATCACAGAACTCCTTGTCCGGTCGTCGGCGGGCAGGGTTCCGTGGCCGACCCGCCCCTGCCGGGGCAGAAGCTGGTTCTCGGTCGGCCGGGGATCCTGGGGTGGTCCCCCAGGATGCAGTCCGGTGGTCATGGTGCGGTGCCCTCCGATGCCTGCCTGCCCGCTCGTGCTCGTGCCACCGCCCAGGCCGGAAGGACCGGCGTGGCTGGACAGCCGCATGCAAGGTTACTTACCTTCGCGGTCCATGCGGATGCCGGTCGCCAGTGTTTACGTCCGGAGCGTGTGCGGACCGTGTGCGAAGCTGCCGAACTGTTATGGCCTGGTTCAGCCATGGTGAAACACTGGGCAGGCTCCAAGGGAAGGTCCGGGCAGGTTGAGAGCCTTCCGGGACGCGGAGCGAGAAGTACCCGAGTACGCCGAGCGGTAAATGGTCGACCCTTGCGGGAGGGACACAGTGGAGTCTGGCGCAGCGACGCGGGGCACTAAGACGCGCGCGAAAGGCGGACAGTCCCTGAGTAATCAGCGCAAACCGCGCAATGGCACCACAGAGGTGGACACGGCGGCCCTGAACAGGCTGCTGGCGGCCCTGGTGTCGATGCGGGACGGCAACTTCCGTAAGAGGCTCACCGTCTCCGGCGACGGCGTGATGTCCGAGATCGCGGCCGTCTTCAACGAGGTGGGCGACCGCAATCTCCAGCTGACGGGTGAGCTGTCGCGGGTGCGGCGCATGGTCGGCCGTGAGGGAAAGCTCACGGAGCGGCTGGAGACGGGCGCCTGCGAGGGCTCCTGGGCCGCGGCGATCGACGCCTCCAACGCGCTCGTCGACGATCTCGTACGGCCCGTCTCCGAGGTCGGCCGGGTGCTGTCCGCGGTGGCGGAGGGCGATCTGTCGCCGCGTATGGAGCTGCGGGCGCAGGCCGCGGACGGCAACGGTCATCCGCTGCGCGGCGAGTTCCTGAAGGTCGGACGCACGGTCAACAACCTGGTCGACCAGCTGTCCACGTTCACCGACGAGGTCACGCGGGTGGCCAGTGAGGTCGGTACCGAGGGCAAGTTGGGCGGACAGGCCCGGGTGCGCGGTATGTCCGGTTCGTGGAAGGACCTCACGGACTCGGTCAACACGATGGCGTACCGGCTGACGGCCCAGGTGCGGGACATCGCGCTGGTGACGACGGCGGTCGCCAAGGGTGACTTGTCCCGGAAGGTCACGGTTCACGTGGCCGGCGAGATGCTCGAACTGAAGAACACCGTCAACACGATGGTGGACCAGCTGTCCTCGTTCTCCTCCGAGGTGACGCGGGTAGCGCGCGAGGTGGGCACCGAGGGCGAGCTGGGCGGGCAGGCCCAGGTGCCCGGCGTGGCCGGCGTGTGGAAGGACCTCACCGATTCGGTGAACCTCATGGCCGGCAACCTGACCGCGCAGGTGCGCGGGATCGCGCAGGTCACGACGGCGGTCGCCAACGGTGACCTGTCGCAGAAGGTCACCGTGTCCGCGCGCGGCGAGGTCGCGCAGCTCGCCGAGACGATCAACCAGATGACCGAGACGCTGCGGACGTTCGCGGACGAGGTCACACGTGTCGCCAACGAGGTCGGCGGCGAGGGGCGGCTAGGCGGGCAGGCGAACGTGCCGGGCGCGGCGGGCACGTGGAAGGACCTCACCGATTCGGTGAACACGGTCTTCAGGAACCTCACCACCCAGGTGCGGGACATCGCCGCAGTAACTACTGCGGTCGCCAACGGTGATCTGTCGCAGAAGGTCAGCGTCGAGGTCGCCGGCGAGATGCTGGAGCTCAAGAACACCGTCAACACGATGGTCGACCAGCTCTCCAGCTTCGGCGCGGAGGTCACCCGGGTGGCGCGGGAGATCGGTGTCGAGGGCGAGCTGGGCGGGCAGGCCCAGGTGCCGGGCGCGGCCGGTACGTGGAAGGACCTCACCGACTCCGTCAACACGGCGTTCCGCAACCTCACCGGACAGGTGAGGAACATCGCCCAGGTGACGACGGCGGTCGCCAACGGCGATCTGTCGCAGAAGGTCACCGTGGACGTCTCCGGCGAGATGCTCGCGCTGAAGAACACAGTGAACACGATGGTCGACCAGCTGTCGTCCTTCGCGGACCAGGTGACGCGGATGGCGCGTGACGTGGGCACGGAGGGCCGTCTGGGCGGCCAGGCGCGCGTGGACGGCGTGTCCGGCACGTGGAAGGACCTCACCGATTCCGTCAACTTCATGGCGGGCAACCTCACGTCCCAGGTGCGGCAGATCGCCCAGGTGACGACGGCGGTGGCGCGCGGTGACCTCTCGCAGAAGATCGAGGTCGACGCGCGCGGCGAGATCCTCGAACTGAAGAACACGATCAACACCATGGTCGACCAGCTCAGCGCCTTCGCCGAGCAGGTGACCCGGGTGGCCCGCGAGGTGGGCACCGACGGCCGGCTGGGCGGACAGGCCCAGGTGCCGGGCGTCGCGGGCGTGTGGCGCGACCTCACCGACTCGGTGAACGGCATGGCCGGCAACCTCACCGCGCAGGTGCGCAACATCGCGCAGGTCGCGACCGCGGTGGCCCGCGGTGACCTCTCGCAGAAGATCGACGTGGACGCGCGCGGCGAGATCCTGGAGCTGAAGAACACCCTCAACACGATGGTGGACCAGCTCTCGAACTTCGCCGAGCAGGTCACCAGGGTGGCCCGTGAGGTGGGCACGGAGGGCATCCTCGGCGGGCAGGCCGAGGTGCAGGGTGTCTCCGGCACCTGGAAGGACCTCACGCAGTCCGTGAACTTCATGGCGAACAACCTGACGATCCAGGTGCGCAACATCGCCGAGGTCACGACCGCCGTCGCCAAGGGCGACCTGTCGAAGAAGATCACCGTCGACGCGAAGGGCGAGATCCTCGAACTCGTCACCACCGTGAACACGATGGTCGACCAGCTGTCGTCGTTCGCAGAGCAGGTGACCCGGGTGGCCCGCGAGGTGGGCACCGAGGGCATCCTGGGCGGCCAGGCGCACGCGTCGGGCGTCACGGGCATCTGGAAGGACCTCACCGACAACGTCAACCTCATGGCCAACAACCTGACCGTGCAGGTGCGGAACATCTCCCAGGTCGCGGCGGCCGTCGCCAACGGCGACCTGACGCGGACGGTGACGATCGAGGCGCGCGGCGAGGTCGCGCAGCTCGCCGACACCTTCAACACCATGGTGAAGACGCTGAGTTCGTTCGCCGACCAGGTCACCAAGGTGGCCCGCGAGGTGGGCACGGACGGCATCCTGGGCGGCCAGGCGCGCGTACCGGGCGTGTCGGGTACGTGGAAGGACCTCACGGAGTCCGTGAACGGCATGGCGTCCAACCTGACCGGACAGGTGCGCAACATCGCGATGGTCACCACGGCCATCGCCAAGGGCGACCTGACCAAGAAGATCGACATCGACGCGCGCGGCGAGATCCTGGAGCTGAAGACCACCATCAACACGATGGTCGACCAGCTGTCGTCGTTCGCCGAGGAGGTCACCCGGGTGGCCCGCGAGGTGGGCACCGAGGGGCAGTTGGGCGGCCAGGCGCGCGTACGCGACGTCGACGGCACCTGGCGCGACCTCACCGAGTCGGTGAACGAGATGGCCGGGAACCTCACCCGGCAGGTGCGTGCCATCGCGCGCGTGGCGACCGCGGTGACCCGCGGCGACCTCAACCTGAAGATCGACGTGGACGCCTCCGGCGAGATCCAGGAACTTCAGGACTACATCAACAAGATGATCGCGAACCTCCGCGACACCACCATCGCCAACAAGGAGCAGGACTGGCTGAAGGGCAACCTCGCCCGGATCTCCGGTCTGATGCAGGGCCGCCGCGACCTCGCCGACGTGGCCTCGCTCATCATGGGCGAGCTGACCCCGGTGGTCTCGGCGCAGCACGGCGCGTTCTTCATGGCGATGCCGCTGGACGACGGCAAGCACGTGGGCGCCGCGAACGACGACTCGTACGAACTGCGCATGCTCGGGTCGTACGGGTACTCGATGGGCTCCATGCCGACGTCGTTCCGGCCCGGGGAGACGCTGATCGGGACGGCCGCCAAGGAGAAGCGCACGATTCTCGTGGAGAACGTGCCGCCGGGGTATCTGAAGATCGCCTCCGGCCTCGGGGAGGCACCTCCGGCGCATGTCATCGTGCTGCCGGTGCTCTTCGAGGGGACCGTCCTCGGGGTGATCGAGCTGGCGTCGTTCCACTCGTTCACGCACATCCAGAAGGACTTCCTCAGCCAGATCGCCGAGATGATCGCGACGAGCGTCAACACCATCGCGGTCAACACCAAGACCGAGGTGCTGCTCAAGCAGTCGCAGGAGCTGACCGAGCAGCTCAGGGAGCGGTCGGCGGAGCTGGAGAACCGGCAGAAGGCCCTCCAGGCGTCCAACGCCGAGCTGGAGGAGAAGGCCGAACTGCTGGCCCAGCAGAACCGCGACATCGAGGTCAAGAACACCGAGATCGAGGAGGCGCGGCAGGTCCTGGAGGAGCGCGCCGAGCAACTCGCCGTCTCCATGCGCTACAAGAGCGAGTTCCTGGCCAACATGTCCCACGAGCTGCGTACGCCGCTCAACTCGCTGCTGATCCTCGCCAAGCTGCTCGCCGACAACGCGGACTCCAACCTCACCCCCAAGCAGGTCGAGTTCGCCGAGACGATCCACGGGGCGGGTTCCGACCTGCTCCAGCTGATCAACGACATCCTCGACCTGTCGAAGGTCGAGGCGGGCAAGATGGACGTGTCGCCGACGCGTATCGCGCTGGTCCAGCTCGTCGACTACGTAGAGGCCACTTTCCGTCCGCTGACGGCGGAGAAGGGCCTCGACTTCTCCGTACGGGTGTCGCCGGAACTGCCGGCCACGCTGCATACGGACGAGCAGCGGCTGCTCCAGGTGCTGCGCAACCTGCTGTCGAACGCGGTGAAGTTCACCGACTCCGGAGCGGTCGAACTGGTCATCAGGCCCGCGGGCGCGGAGGTGCCGGTCGCCATCCGGGAGCAGTTGCTGGAGGCGGGCTCGCTGCGGGACGCGGACGCCGATCTGATCGCGTTCTCCGTGACCGACACGGGCATCGGGATCGCGGCCAGCAAGATGCGGGTGATCTTCGAGGCGTTCAAGCAGGCGGACGGCACGACGAGCCGCAAGTACGGCGGTACGGGCCTGGGTCTGTCCATCTCGCGGGAGATCGCGCGGCTGCTCGGCGGCGAGATCCACGCGCAGAGCGAGCCGGGACGCGGCTCGACGTTCACGCTGTATCTGCCGCTGCACCCGAGCGAACTCCCGCCGCAGGGCTACCCGCAGCTGTCCGCGCCCATGGAGAACGGCGCGCTGCCGGCGGGTGCGGACGACGAGGCCGAGGCCCGCGTGGAGACACCGGCGGAGGTCAGGTCGTACCAGGAGACCCAGAACGGGCCCGCCGCGCTCTTCAGGCGGCGCCGCAGGGCGGTGTCCGCGGCCGAGACCCGGCCCGCGCTGCCGGGGGCCCAGGCGCAGGCCCCGGAGCCCTGGGGCTCGAACGGCGAGGAGGTGGCCACGCGCGCGCGTGCCGTCTTCCGCTTCGAGGGCGAGAAGGTGCTGATCGTCGACGACGACATCCGCAACGTGTTCGCGCTCACCAGCGTCCTGGAGCAGCACGGCCTTTCGGTGCTGTACGCCGAGAACGGCCGCGAGGGCATCGAGGTCCTGGAGCAGCACGACGACGTGACGGTCGTCCTGATGGACATCATGATGCCGGAGATGGACGGATACGCGACCACGACGGCGATCCGCAGGATGCCGCAGTTCGCCGGGCTGCCGATCATCGCGCTCACCGCGAAGGCGATGAAGGGCGACCGGGAGAAGGCCATCGAGTCGGGTGCGTCCGACTACGTGACGAAGCCCGTCGATCCCGATCATCTGCTCTCCGTGATGCAGCAGTGGATGCGGGGGCAGTGATCCAGGGGCGGGTTTCGTCGGGCGGCCGAGGATGATTGAGTGGTACGGAAATGATCGCGTCCACGGGCCGGTCGGACGGCGGCACGGTATGCCGGGTTGCTGACTGACTGTGCCCGGAGCCGTGTAGAAACCCGGGATTCGGGGAACCTTCTGGTCTCCCACTGCGTTTCTGCTACGTGCACAGTGACATCGCGGTGACAGGGTGTGGCGACAGGCGGGGTGCGGCTACCATGACCGGCACAAGGACGGGCGGCGCTCAGAAGCCGTCCCCTGGGGCGGCGCCCGGTGCATTGCCGGGACGAGGAGGGCGGGCCATGGTGCAGAAGGCCAAGATCCTCCTGGTCGATGACCGGCCGGAGAATCTGCTGGCGCTGGAGGCCATCCTCTCTGCGCTCGATCAGACACTGGTACGGGCATCTTCCGGGGAGGAAGCGCTCAAAGCGCTGCTCACGGACGACTTCGCGGTCATTCTGCTGGATGTCCAGATGCCGGGCATGGACGGTTTCGAGACCGCCGCGCACATCAAGAGGCGGGAACGGACCCGGGACATCCCGATCATCTTCCTCACCGCGATCAACCACGGGCCGCACCACACGTTCCGCGGGTACGCGGCGGGTGCGGTGGACTACATCTCCAAGCCGTTCGATCCGTGGGTGCTGCGCGCGAAGGTCTCGGTGTTCGTCGAGCTCTACATGAAGAACTGCCAACTCCGTGAGCAGGCGGCGCTGCTGCGTCTGCAGCTGGAGGGCGGCGGCAAGTCGGTGCTCGGTGACAGCAAGGAGCCGGCGGGACTGCTCGCCGAACTCTCCGCGCGGCTGGCGGCCGTCGAGGAACAGGCCGAGGCCCTGTCCAAACAGCTGGACGACGATTCGGCGGACGCGGCGGCCGTGGCCACCGCGGCCCATCTCGAACGGAAACTGACGGGGCTGCGTCGCGCGCTGGACGCGCTGGAGCCGGGCACGGGGAGCGGGGCGGCTTCGCTGCCGTCCCAGAACTGAGTCCTTCTCCGGGACGAGTCCCGGCCCCGGAGCCGGGTCCCGGCGGACTCGGCCGTCGGCGGTGAGGCGCCCGCCTGTTCGGCGGTGGCGGCCCAGACCCCTTGCGAGGCTTGCGGGTTGCCGTCGGCCCGATGCCCGCCCCGATCGGCCCTCGCGTGCCGTACGGCTGCCGATGGGACGAACGGCGTTCTGCGCGGCCGGGGTTGCTGCCGAGGCGGCGTCAGCTCGGCGCAGGGAACGGGCGACACGAACGGGTGAAGCAGTAGGCACACGTGTCCGCAGTGGTCTCCACCGGTAACCTCACACCCATGGCCTCACGTCAGCCCGCAGCCAAGAAGTCGCCCGCGAAGAAGGCGGCCGCTCCGACGAAGGCTGTGGCGAAGAGGGCCCCCGCGAAAAAGGCGCCCGCGAAGAAGGCCGCAGCCCGCAAAGCCGCGCCCCCGAAGCCGGCGCCCAGCCCCACAGGGGGCGTTTACCGGCTCGTACGCGCCCTGTGGCTCGGGGTCGCGCACGCCGTCGGCGCCGTGTTCCGCGGCATAGGGCGCGGCGCCAAGGGACTCGACCCGGCGCACCGCAAGGACGGTCTCGCGCTCCTGCTGCTCGGCCTCACGCTGATCACCGCGGCGGGGACCTGGTCCAACCTCCGCGGCCCGGTGGGCGACCTCGTCGAGATGCTGGTGACCGGCGCCTTCGGCCGCCTCGACCTGCTCGTGCCGATACTGCTGGCGGTCGTCGCCGCCCGGCTCATCCGGCACCCCGAGAAGCCCGAGGCCAACGGACGCATCGTCATCGGTCTGTCCGCGCTCGCCATCGGTGTGCTCGGCCAGGTCCACATCGCCTGCGGGGCGCCCGCGCGCAGCGACGGCATGCAGGCGATAAGGGACGCGGGCGGGCTCATCGGCTGGGGCGCGTCGACTCCGCTGACGTACACGATGGGGGACGTGCTGGCGGTGCCGCTCCTGGTGCTGCTCACGGTCTTCGGGCTGCTGGTGGTCACCGCGACCCCGGTCAACGCGATTCCGCACCGGCTGCGGCTGCTCGGGGTCCGGCTGGGCGTCCTGCAGCCGCGGGCGAGCGACGACCCGTTCGCCGAGGACGACGACGAGCGCTACGACGAGCAGTGGCGTGAGGTGCTGCCCGAGAGCCCCCGGAGGCGCCGTACGGCGCCCGAGGCGTACGACCCGGACGACGCCGAGCAGGAGGCCCTCTCGGAGCGCCGGAGCCGCCGCAGGCGGCCCGCCGTGCAGCAGCCCGCGCTGGACCGGCCCATGGACGCCGTCGACGTGGCCGCTGCCGCCGCCGCGGCGCTCGACGGCGCGGTGATGCACGGGATGCCGCCCTCGCCGCTGGTGGCCGACCTCACGCAGGGCGTCGGCACCGACCGGGGCGAGTACGAGGACTCGGGCACCGGCGAGGAGGCCGGCCGGCGCGAGGAGCCCACTCCGGTGCCCGCCGCGCGCGCCAAGAGCGGCAAGCCCAAGCAGGAGATGCTGAAGGCGGAGGTCGCCGACCTCACCAAGCCCGCCCCCGACACGTCCCGGGATCTCCCCGCACGGGCCGAGCAGCTCCAGCTCCGCGGCGACATCACGTACTCCCTGCCGTCGCTCGACCTCCTGGAGCGCGGCGGCCCCGGCAAGACCCGCAGCGCCGCCAACGACGCGGTGGTCGCCTCCCTCCAGAACGTCTTCAAAGAGTTCAAGGTCGACGCCTCCGTCACCGGCTTCACCCGCGGTCCGACGGTCACCCGGTACGAGGTCGAGCTGGGCCCCGCCGTGAAGGTCGAGCGGATCACGGCGCTCGCCAAGAACATCGCGTACGCCGTCGCCAGCCCCGACGTGCGGATCATCAGCCCGATCCCCGGCAAGTCGGCGGTCGGCATCGAGATCCCGAACTCCGACCGCGAGATGGTCAATCTGGGCGACGTCCTGCGGCTCGCGGACGCCGCCGAGGACGACCATCCGATGCTCGTCGCGCTCGGCAAGAACGTCGAGGGCGGCTACGAGATGGCCAACCTCGCGAAGATGCCGCACGTCCTGGTGGCCGGAGCGACCGGCTCCGGAAAGTCCTCGTGCATCAACTGCCTGATCACCTCGATCATGGTGCGGGCGACCCCCGAGGACGTGCGCATGGTCCTGGTCGACCCCAAGCGCGTCGAGCTGACCGCCTACGAGGGCATCCCGCACCTGATCACCCCCATCATCACCAACCCGAAGCGGGCCGCCGAGGCGCTGCAGTGGGTCGTACGGGAGATGGATCTTCGGTACGACGACCTGGCGGCCTTCGGGTACCGGCACATCGACGACTTCAACGCCGCCATAAGGAAGGGCAAGGTCAAACTGCCCGAGGGCAGCGAGCGGGAGCTGTCCCCGTACCCGTACCTGCTGGTGATCGTCGACGAGCTCGCGGATCTGATGATGGTCGCGCCGCGCGACGTCGAGGACTCCATCGTGCGCATCACGCAGCTCGCGCGCGCGGCCGGCATCCACCTCGTGCTCGCCACCCAGCGGCCCTCCGTCGACGTCGTCACCGGTCTGATCAAGGCGAACGTGCCGTCCCGGCTCGCGTTCGCCACCTCCTCGCTCGCGGACAGCCGCGTCATCCTCGACCAGCCCGGCGCCGAGAAGCTGATCGGCAAGGGCGACGGGCTCTTCCTGCCGATGGGGGCCAACAAGCCCACCCGTATGCAGGGCGCCTTCGTCACCGAGGACGAGGTCGCCGCCGTCGTGCAGCACTGCAAGGACCAGATGGCGCCCGTCTTCAGGGACGACGTCACCGTGGGCACCAAGCAGAAGAAGGAGATCGACGAGGACATCGGCGACGACCTGGACCTGCTGTGCCAGGCCGCCGAGCTGGTCGTCTCCACGCAGTTCGGGTCGACCTCGATGCTCCAGCGCAAGCTGCGCGTCGGCTTCGCCAAAGCCGGTCGGCTGATGGACCTCATGGAGTCCCGCAACATCGTCGGACCCAGTGAGGGATCCAAGGCTCGTGACGTTCTTGTGAAGGCTGACGAGCTGGACGGAGTGCTTGCGGTGATCCGGGGGCAGGCGGAGTCCTAGGGAGACAGGACGGGCCGCTTTCCCGGCGAGAGCGGACCGGCCTTCCGGAGAGCGGGCCGTTTCCCTCCACGCGAGTGGACCGCTTCCCTCGGTGCGGTGGGTCGGACCGCCCGGGTGACCCCGTCGGGGCCGCCGGGGTGATCCGAACGTGACTCACCCGTAAGGAAACGGTGAGCAACCGTTTCCCTTCGTCGCACGTCAAGTTGAGGGAGGGGACAGAGCCATGTCCCAGCATCAGGATGACCGGCCATTCTGATGGCGTACAAAGTCCTACCGCCCGGTTGCCCCACCCTTTCGCACCCCCCCTAGACTGAACCCCCAGCACAGGTGGCTTTACGCTCGAAAGGCGCCCCCGTGTCCATCGGCAACTCCCCTGACGAACACTCCTCTGACGACAACTCCCCCCAGGACGAGCGCCCCTCCGTAGAGGACGATCAGCCTTCGGTCGGCCACGCCCTGCGGCAGGCGCGCATCGCGGCGGGGCTGACCGTCGACGACGTCAGTAACGCCACCCGGGTCCGTATCGCCATCGTGCACGCGATCGAGCAGGACGACTTCGGCCCCTGTGGCGGCGACGTCTACGCGCGCGGGCACATCAAGACGCTCGCCCGCGCCGTCGATCTCGACCCGGCCGCACTGCTCAAGCGCTACGACGCGGACCACGGCGGGCGGCCCGCGCCGACCCCGGCCGCACCCATGTTCGAGGCGGAGCGGATCCGTCCCGAGCGCCGGGGCCCCAACTGGACCGCGGCCATGGTCGCCGCGATCGTCGCCGTGATCGGCTTCGTCGGATTCACGATGTTCAGCGGCGACGACGAGGACGGCAAGACGACGCAGGTCGCCGAAGGGTCGACGCCCACCGCCAGCAAGCCCGCCAAGACCAAGCCGACGCCGACCAAGCCGGAGACCCCGAAGACCGACCCGTCCGACGCCATCGCGGCCGCTCCGCAGGACAAGGTCACCGTCCAGGTCAGCGCCCCCGACGGCCGCAGCTGGATCTCGGCCAAGGACCACAACGGACGGCTGCTCTTCGACGGCCTCCTGGAGCAGGGCGACTCCAAGACCTTCCAGGACAAGGAGAAGGTCGACCTCGTCCTCGGCGACGCGGGCGCCATCCAGCTGTACGTGAACGGCAAGAAGATCGACGACGAGTTCCAGCCCGGCCAGGTGGAGCGCCTGACGTACACGAAGGGCGACCCCGAGGTCGGCTGAACCGGACGTGCCGACAGGCACGTGTTCGCACATCCGCCCGGCCTCTCGGGCAGGCGGGAACGGGGTTGGCCAGGATCGGCCAACCCCGTCGACGTGGGCTGTCACTGGGACGAAGTAGTCTTGAGCCCATGCCTGAACGCCGTACCGTCGCACTCGTCACCCTTGGCTGCGCCCGTAACGAGGTGGACTCGGAGGAGCTCGCAGGCCGCTTGGAGGCGGACGGCTGGCACCTCGTGGAGGACGCCGAGAACGCGGACGTCGCCGTCGTCAACACCTGTGGCTTCGTCGAAGCCGCCAAGAAGGACTCCGTCGACGCCCTCCTGGAAGCCAATGACCTCAAGGGGCACGGCAGAACCCAGGCGGTCGTCGCCGTCGGCTGCATGGCCGAGCGGTACGGCAAGGAACTGGCCGAGGCCCTGCCCGAGGCCGACGGCGTACTCGGCTTCGACGACTACGCCGACATCTCCGACCGGCTCCAGACCATCCTGAACGGCGGGATCCACGCCGCCCACACCCCGCGCGACCGGCGCAAGCTGCTGCCGATCAGCCCCGCCGAGCGCCAGGACGCCGGAGCGGAGGTCGCCCTTCCGGGACACGGGCCCGCCGACCTCCCCGAAGGACTCGCCCCCGAATCGGGCCCCCGCGCGCCCCTGCGCCGGCGGCTCGACGGCTCACCGGTGGCCTCCGTGAAGCTCGCCTCCGGCTGCGACCGGCGCTGCTCCTTCTGCGCCATCCCGTCCTTCCGCGGCTCCTTCATCTCGCGCCGCCCCAGCGATGTCCTGGGCGAGACGCGCTGGCTCGCCGAGCAGGGCGTGAAGGAGGTCATGCTGGTCTCCGAGAACAACACGTCGTACGGCAAGGACCTGGGCGACATCCGCCTCCTGGAGACACTGCTGCCCGAACTGGCCGGGGTCGAGGGCATCGAGCGGGTGCGGGTCAGCTACCTGCAGCCCGCCGAGATGCGCCCCGGGCTCATCGACGTACTGACCTCCACGCCGAACGTCGCCCCCTACTTCGACCTGTCCTTCCAGCACTCCGCCCCCGGGGTGCTGCGCGCGATGCGGCGCTTCGGGAACACCGAGCAGTTCCTGGGGCTCCTCGACACGATCCGCTCCAAGGCCCCGCAGGCCGGCGTGCGGTCGAACTTCATCGTGGGCTTCCCCGGCGAGACCGCGGACGACCTGGCGGAGCTGGAGCGCTTCCTGACCGCCGCGCGCCTGGACGCCATCGGTGTCTTCGGCTACTCCGACGAGGACGGCACCGAGGCCGCCACGTACGAGAACAAGCTGGACGAGGACGTCGTCGCCGAGCGCCTCGCGCGCGTGTCCCGGCTCGCCGAGGAGCTCGTCTCCCAGCGGGCGGAGGAGCGCGTCGGCGAGACCCTCCAGGTGCTGGTCGAGTCCCTCGGATCGGCCGCGGAGGGCGAGCCGGCGTACGGGCGCGCCGCGCACCAGGCGCCCGAGACCGACGGCCAGGTGGTGTTCACGAGCGGCGAAGGACTGACCGTCGGCCGTATGGTCGAGGCGAAGGTGGTCGGTACGGAAGGTGTCGACCTGGTGGCCGAGCCGCTCCCGGGCTCGCTCGTGTGTACTGAGGAGGCGGCCAGATGACCGGAGTCCCGGCACCTGCGGCGGGCGGCTCAGGTGCGCCCGGTACACGCGGTGCCGCCGGTGCTCCCGAGGCCCCTGGGGCGGGAGTCTCCGGTACGGGAACCACCGGTTCGGGAGTCTCCGGTACGAGCGCTTCCGGTACGGGCGTAACCAGCACGGGTGTGTCCGGTGCGGGCGTATCGGGTGGCCAGGGGCCGAAGACGCCCCGCGGCGGCAAGCTGATCGACGCGGCCGTCAACCAGGCCAGCGTGTGGAACGTCGCCAATCTGCTCACCATGCTCCGGCTCGTCCTCGTGCCGGGCTTCGTGGCGCTGATGCTCGCCGACGGCGGATACGACCCCGTGTGGCGGGCCTGGGCCTGGGCGGCCTTCGCCGTCGCCATGATCACGGACGTCTTCGACGGACATCTCGCGCGGACGTACAACCTCGTCACCGACTTCGGGAAGATCGCCGACCCGATCGCCGACAAAGCGATCATGGGGGCGGCGCTGATCTGTCTCTCCTACCTCGGCGATCTGCCGTGGTGGGTGACGGCGGTGATCCTCGGGCGGGAGCTCGGGATCACCCTGCTGCGCTTCTGGGTGATCCGCTACGGCGTGATCCCGGCCAGCCGCGGCGGCAAGCTGAAGACCCTGACCCAGGGCATCGCCGTCGGGATGTACGTCCTGGCGCTGACGGGGCCACTGGCGACCCTGAGGTTCTGGGTGATGGCCGGGGCGGTCGCCCTGACCGTCGTCACCGGCGCCGACTATGTGAGACAGGCCATTGTGCTGCGGCGCGAGGGAAGGGCCGAGCGGAAGGCCGCCGCCGGGGAGGCGGAAGCGTGACCTCCACGGCCGCCGAAGTGCTGCGACTACTGACGGTGAGGGGCGAGACCCTTGCCGTCGCCGAGTCGCTGACCGGCGGTCTGGTGGCCGCGGAACTCGCCGCGGTGCCCGGGGCCTCCAAGGCCTTCCGCGGCTCGGTGACCGCGTACGCCACCGACCTCAAGCGCGACGTACTGGGAGTCGACGCCACTCTGCTGGATCAGCGCGGAGCGGTGGATCCGCAGGTCGCGGCCCAGATGGCGGTCGGCGCCCGCAAGGTGCTCGGCGCGGACTGGGGAATATCGACCACCGGGGTCGCGGGTCCGGAGCCCCAGGACGGGCAGCCGGTCGGCACGGTTTTCATCGCCGTGGACGGGCCGTCCGAAGCGACGCATGAACGCGCTCTTGGCGGGAAAGTGTCCGCGCTGCGGTTGAACGGCTCCCGGACGGAAATCCGTATGGAGAGTGTACGGAGCGTGCTCGCCCTGCTTCTGGAGCGGCTTGTGAGCGAACACCCTGGGAATGATCGGGCACAGGATACGGAACAGAACGGGGGGTTTTGATGTTTGCAGCCCTGAGTGAACACGACATCGCTCCCCGCACGGCCGCGGCGCAAGGCGGTACGGTGGGGCGAGAAGGATGCGGCTACGCGGACCGAGGAGGGAGCCACCGATGATTCTGCTCCGTCGCCTGCTTGGTGACGTGCTGCGTCGGCAGCGCCAGCGCCAGGGCCGTACTCTGCGCGAAGTCTCCTCGTCCGCCCGAGTTTCACTCGGCTATCTCTCCGAGGTGGAGCGGGGGCAGAAAGAGGCTTCCTCCGAACTGCTCTCCGCGATCTGCGACGCGCTGGACGTACGGATGTCCGAACTCATGCGGGAAGTGAGCGACGAACTCGCTCTGGCCGAGCTGGCCCGTTCGGCAGCAGCCACCGAGCCCGTACCCACACCGGTACGCCCGAGGCTCAACTCCGTCTCGGTGAGCAGTGTGCCGCCGGAACGGGTGACCATCAAGGCGCCTGCGGAGGCGGTCGACGTCGTCGCCGCGTAACGCTCGTCGGCTCACGCCCGTGAGCTGAATCGGCTCACATCCGTGAGGTGAATCAGCCCACGTCCGTGAGCTGAGAAGAGCGCCGTTCGCAGCGCCGACAGCGGCACTGAGAAGAACTGTGCGAGAGCCCCGGCCGGGGCTTCTCCGGGGAGATCCGGAGGAGTGCGGCCGGGGCTCTCGCGTTGCGTCAAGGGTGCGACCTCGGTGCGACCTCCCGCGCGAGTGAAGTTTGTCGCGTTTGCCGGTATCGGCTGGGGCGGCGATGGTGGAGGGCGGGCGCAAGGCCCGGGGGTGCTGCTGACCGGAGGATGCCGATGTACGTCGTGAAGAGCCCGCTGTCCGATGCCGATCTGAAGACCGTCTCCGAGGCGCTGCAGGGCGCTCTGGTCGACCTGGTGGATCTGTCGCTCGTGGCGAAACAGGTCCACTGGAACGTGGTCGGCCCGCGCTTCCGGTCCGTCCACCTCCAGCTCGACGAGGTCGTCGACACCGCCCGGCTGCACTCCGACACCGTGGCGGAGCGCGCATCCACGCTCGGTGTCTCGCCGGACGGACGTGCCGCGACCGTCGCGCAGAGCAGCGGGATCGGGCCCGTGAAGGACGGATGGGTCAAGGACACCGACGCGGTGGCCGCCCTCGTGGACGCCCTCGGAGCCGTGATCGGACGGATGCGGCAACGGGTGGAGGCGACGGGGGAGGCGGACCCGGTGAGCCAGGACATCTTCATCCAGATCACCGCGGACCTTGAGAAGCACCACTGGATGTTCCAGGCGGAGAACGGGTAGCGGCGGGGCTGCTTGTGCTCGGGGCGTGCCGCGGTGGGGCGGGAGCCCTTGGTGCGCCGGTGCGCTCCTGTTGTGCCGGTGCGCCCTGTCGAGAGGGAAACGCGGCGGTCTAGCGTCGGGCTGGAGGCGGTGCCATGGCTGGGCGGATGAAACGGACGGGGCGGATCGGGCGAATAGGCAGGTGGGGGTTTGCCCTGGGCGCCGGAGGGCTGTGGTGGTGGGCGGTGATACGGCTCGCCTTCGCCGCCGACGCCGGTGTGCTGGAGGGGGCGGTCGCGGCCGGCGGGTGGGGGCTGAGCCTGCTTCCGGTGCACTGTGTGCCCAAGGGACGGGCCGCGGGGGCGGCGGGGTCCGATCGGTGGATGCGGCGGGCTTCCGGGGCTTGGCGGAGGTGGCGTGGGCCGTTGGTGGGGTCGGGTGAGCCTTATTGAGGTGCCCGGTGTGGGCCTTCCGGATCTGTGGTGCTCGTCGGGATGGGGGTGCGGGTCGTCGTTCGGTTTCACCAAGGCATCGCCACACCCCCATTGGGGCGGAGGATCTGGCCCGTCGTGAACGCCGAGGCGTCGGAGGCGAGGTGCAGGACCGCGTGGGCGATGTCCTCGGGCTCGCCGACCCGGCCCAGCGGCGACATCCGTGACATCAACGCCTCCGTCCGTGCCTGGGCCTCGCCGTCGTGGCGGTCGGTCATGGGCGTACGGATCCAACCCGGCGCGACCGCGTTGACCCGGATGCCGTGCGGGCCCATCTCGGTCGCCAGGGTCTTCGTCAGCTGCACGACGGCCGCCTTCGCGGCTCCGTAGCAGAGCAGTCCCGGCCCGCCGGTGTCCACGGCCCCCGACGCCATCGTGATGATGCTGCCGGATGTCCTGGAGTCCAGCATCGAACGGGCCGCCGTCTGGCAGGCGTACAGGACGCCCTTGAAATTGACCGCCAGGACCCGGTCGAGATCCTCGTCGCGGGTCTCCAGGACCGGGCTGCTGTGCATGATCCCCGCGACGGCGGCCATGACGTCCAGGCGCGCGCAGGTCGCGACCGCCTCGTCGAGCCGGGCGCGGTCGGTGACATCGAGGGGGTGGGTACGGGCCGTACCGCCCGCGTCCTTGATCAGGGCCGCCGTCTCGTCCAGACCCTGGACGTCCAGGTCCGCGCAGTGGACGGTCGCGCCCGCCCGAGCGAGCAGCACGGCGCAGGCGCGGCCGATGCCGCTCGCCGCGCCGGTGACGAAAGCGGTGCGTCCGGTGAGGTCGTACGCCGTGACGGGCATGCTGGGACCGTACGAGCGATCTGACGGGTCGTCAATTGGTCTTGCGGGATGCCGATGTCCCACTGGGCCGTTGGGACGTGCCGGGCCGTGGGGACGGGCCCGGCTGGCAGGACGGGCACCAGTACGTGGGGCGCTCGCGGGAGCCGTCGCCCTGGTTCGCCACGCGGATCCGGGTGCCGCAGCGCAGACAGGGGCGGCCCGCGCGGCCGTAGACGAACAGGGTCTGGTCGCTGCGGCCGGTGGTGACGCGGGTGGGGCGCTCGCGGTTGAACTCCAGGAGCTTCTTGGAGACCGCCGGCAGGTGGGCGGCGTACTCGGTCGGGAGCGCGCCGACGGGCAGCCAGGGGGTGACGCGGAGCAGGAAGCAGATCTCGCTCTTGAAGACGTTGCCGATTCCGGCGAGATTGCGCTGGTCAAGGAGGGCTTCGCCGAGCGCGCGGTCAGGGTCGCCGAGGAGGTTCGCCAAGGCCTTGTCGGGGTCCCAGTCGGGGCCCAGGAGGTCGGGGCCGAGATGGCCTACCGCGCGGTCCTCGTCGGCGGTGTGGAGCAGTTCCAGGACGGGGAGCCGGTAGCCGACGGCCGTCCGTTCCTCGGTGCCGAGGATCGCGCGGATCTGGTGGGCGGGGCCGCCGCGCCAGCGCTCGCCCGGGGCGTAGATCTTCCAGGAACCGTCCATGCGCAGGTGCGAGTGGAGGGTGAGGCCGCCCTCGACGCGGGT
Source organism: Streptomyces liliiviolaceus (assembly GCF_018070025.1). Classification (NCBI taxonomy): domain Bacteria; kingdom Bacillati; phylum Actinomycetota; class Actinomycetes; order Kitasatosporales; family Streptomycetaceae; genus Streptomyces; species Streptomyces liliiviolaceus. The sequence goes on along the minus strand of NZ_JAGPYQ010000001.1, from coordinate 7,807,625 downwards.
GAGCAGGTGCTTCCCGCGCGGGACGACGCTCAGGACCGTGCGCCCGGTGAGGTCGGTCAGGGCGTACTTGGGGACCCGGAGGTCGGAAACGGTCAGCACGTGGCCCGCGAGGGCGTTGTGCAGGCGCCGGGTGGCCTGCCAGACGGTGTCTCCTTCGGGCATGGGATCCAGGGTGGCATGGGGCGGGTGGGGGTGTCGTGCGGGTGGGGAGGGGGTGGTGGGTGGTGGGTGGTGGTCTGGGGGTGGGGCGGCCGGGGGACGGGTATGGGTGGGGTGTCCGGTCGTTGGGGGTGGGGGGTGGGGGCTTCTAAGCGCGTAGGCGTAGGCCGCGTGGGGTCGCGTGGAAACCGGCCCCTTCCAGGAGGGTGCCGAACTCGGACGTCAGCGCGGAGGCGCCGTTGACCCGCTCCACGGTGACCGTGCCGAGGGCACCCCCGCCGGCGGACGCGGCGAGCGCCTCGGCGGCCGTGCGCAGCCGGGCGTCGTGCAGGGTCGCCTCGTCCGGGGCCGCGGGCCAGGCCAGGAGAGTCTTGCCGCCTCGCTCCATGTAGAGGGTCAGCTCGCCGTCCACCAGCACGACCAGGGAGCCCGCCTTGCGGCCGGGCTTGTGGCCGGCGCCGGTCGGGGGCTCGGGCCAGGGGAGGGCCGCGCCGTAGGCGTTCGCGGGGTCGGCGGCGGCCAGCACGATGGCGCGGTTCGTGCTGCTCGCACGGGTACGGGACGAGGGGCCTCCGGGGAACGCCTGCGGGGCCGAACGGGGGGAGTCGGCGTACGGGGACGCGTAACCTCGCGCGGAACCGGATGCCGAGGACCCGGTTGCCGAGGACCCTGGGCGGGAGCCGGAGGGGCGTGTGGAACCGCCGTTCAAGGAGTACGGGTCGTGGTCCGCGCTCACGTCCGTGGACAGGAAGTCCAGGTTGCCGTCGAAAGGGTCCGGGTGCCCTGCGGAGCCGTCGAAGGGGTTCGGGGTGGGCGCGCCGTAGTGATTCAGCGCCGGAGCACCCGGGAAAGCGGGCTCCGGCGGCGACTCGCCCCGCTCGCGGGCCGTGGCCGCCGCACGCAGCCGGTCCACCGCGCCGTCCATCGCGAACTGCGCGGCCCCCAGCCCTTCCACCACATAGCCCCGGCGCGCCTGGCCGCTCTCCTCGAAGACGGACAGGACGCGGTAGACGGCGGAGAAGCCGCCCTCCACTCCCTCCGCGGCGACCGCGCCCCGCGTGACCACACCGTGCCGGTCGAGCAGGGTGCGGGCCAGGGCGTGGGCGCGCACGGTGGCGTCGGGCTCCGGGTCGGGCAGCAGCGACCAGCGGCCCGCCACGGTCGGCGGGCCCGTGCGCGAGGTGGGACGCGCGGCGGCCGTCAGGCTTCCGTACCTCCCCCGGGGCACCGTGCGCTTCGCGCGGTGCGCGGTGGAGCCCGCGGTGCGGCCCGAGCCCAGCAGGGAGCGCATCGGGCCGAGCGTGTCGTTCGTCAGGCGGCCCGACCACGCCAGGTCCCAGACGGCGTCCGCCAGCTGGGGGTCGGTGGCCCCCGGATGCGTGGCTGCCCGGACCTGGTCGGTGATCTGGCGGAAGAAGAGGCCGTAGCCGCCGGAGAGGGCGTCCAGGACCGACTGGTGGAGCGCTGTCAGCTCCAGAGGGTGCGGGGCCGGGAGGAGGAGTGGTGCCGCGTCCGACAGGTACAGGGAGACCCAGCCGTCCTTGCCCGGCAGGGCGCCGGCGCCGGCCCAGACCACCTCTCCCGCGGCCGTCAGTTCGTCGAGCATCGCGGGGGCGTAGTGCGAGACGCGCGACGGCAGGACCAGCTTCTCCAGGGCGGACGCCGGTACCGACGCGCCCTGCAACTGCTCCACCGCGCGGACGAGCCCGTCGAGGCCGCGCAGACCGTGCCCGCTGCCCAGGTGCTGCCACTGCGGCAGGAACTGAGCCAACGCGGAGGGCGGCACCGGCTCCAGCTCATGGCGCAGTGCGGCGAGCGAACGGCGCCGCAGCCTGCGCAGCACCGCCGCGTCACACCACTCCTGGCCGATCCCCGCCGGATGGAACTCGCCCTGTACGACCCGGCCGCTTCCCGCGAGCCGCTGCAGGACGCCCTCGGTGACCGCCGCACCGAGACCGAAGCGTGCCGCCGCGGCCGTCGAGGTGAACGGGCCGTGCGTGCGCGCGTACCGGGCGAGGAGATCGCCCAGCGGGTCCTTTACCGGTTCCGTGAAGGCTTCCGGGACGCCGACGGGCAGCGCGGTGCCGAGGGCGTCGCGCAGCCGGCCCGCGTCCTCGATCGCCGCCCAGTGGTCCGCCCCGGCGATCCTGACCTGGATGACACGGCGGGCCGCGGCCAGCTCACGGGCCCACTGCGGATCCGCTCCGCGCTCGGACAGCTCGGCCCCGGTCATCGGGCCGAGCATCCGCAGCCGGTCCGCGACGCCCTCGACGTCCTTGATCCGGCGGTCCTCCGTCAGCCACTGCAGCTCGCGCTCCAGCTCGGTCAGGACATCCGCGTCCAGGAGCTCGCGCAGCTCCGCCTGGCCGAGCAGCTCGGCCAGCAGACGTGAGTCCAGCGACAGGGCCGCGGCGCGCCGCTCGGCCAGGGGCGAGTCGCCCTCGTACAGGAACTGGGCGACGTAACCGAACAGCAGGGAGCGGGCGAACGGGGACGGCTCCGGGGTCGTGACCTCGACGAGCCTGACCTTGCGCGACTCCAGGTCGCCCATCAGCTCGACGAGGCCCGGTACGTCGAAGACGTCCTGGAGGCATTCGCGGACCGCTTCCAGGACGATCGGGAAGGAACCGAACTCACTGGCCACCTGGAGCAGTTGGGCGGCGCGCTGGCGCTGCTGCCACAGGGGTGTGCGCTTGCCCGGGCTGCGGCGCGGCAGCAGCAGGGCGCGGGCCGCGCACTCACGGAAGCGGGAGGCGAACAGGGCCGAGCCGCCGACCTGGTCCGTGACGATCTGGTTGACCTCGCCCTTGTCGAACGCGATGTCCGCCGCGCCCACGGGGGCCTGCTCGGCGTCGTACTCCGTGCCCAGCTTCACGGGCTCCTGGTCCAGCAGGTCCAGGCTCATCAGATCGGCGTCCGGGAGGCGCAGCACGATCCCGTCGTCGGCGTGCATGACCTGGGCGTCCATGCCGTACCGCTCGGAGAGACGGGCACCGAGCGCAAGCGCCCAGGGGGCGTGGACCTGCGCGCCGAAGGGGGAGTGCACGACGATCCGCCAGTCGCCCAGCTCGTCGCGGAACCGCTCGACCACGATGGTGCGGTCGTCCGGGATGTGGCCGCAGGCCTCCCGCTGTTCGGCCAGGTAGGACAGGACGTTCTCCGCGGCCCAGGTGTCCAGGCCCGCGGCGAGGAGCCGCGGCCGGGCGTCGTCCTTGGGCATCGAGCCGACCTCGCGGAGGAACGCGCCGAGCGCGCGGCCCAGTTCCAGCGGGCGTCCGAGCTGGTCTCCCTTCCAGAACGGCAGCCTGCCCGGTACGCCCGGCGCGGGGGAGACCAGGACGCGGTCGCGGGTGATGTCCTCGATGCGCCAGGAGCTGGTGCCCAGGGTGAAGACGTCGCCGACCCGGGACTCGTAGACCATCTCCTCGTCCAGCTCGCCGACCCTGCCGCCGCCCTTCTTCGGGTCGGAGCCGGCGAGGAACACTCCGAAGAGGCCGCGGTCCGGGATCGTGCCTCCGGAGGTGACGGCCAGGCGCTGGGCGCCGGGGCGGCCCGTGACCGTGCCGGCGACCCGGTCCCACACGACGCGGGGGCGCAGTTCCGCGAAGGCGTCCGACGGGTAGCGGCCCGCGAGCATGTCCAGGACCGCCGTGAACGCCGACTCGGGGAGCGAGGCGAACGGTGCCGCCCTGCGGACCGTGGCGAGGATGTCGTCGTACTGCCAGCTGTCGAGCGCCGTCATCGCGACGATCTGCTGGGCCAGTACGTCCAGGGGGTTCGCCGGGACGCGCAGGGACTCGATGGAGCCGGTGCGCATGCGTTCGGTGACCACCGCGGCCTGTACGAGGTCGCCTCGGTACTTGGGGAAGACCACGCCTGTGGAGACTGCCCCTACCTGGTGGCCCGCGCGCCCTACGCGTTGGAGACCCGATGCCACCGAGGGCGGGGACTCCACCTGGATGACCAGGTCCACCGCTCCCATGTCGATGCCCAGCTCAAGGCTGGAGGTGGCCACCACCGCGGGGAGGCGGCCTGCCTTCAGGTCCTCCTCGACCAGGGCGCGCTGTTCCTTGGAGACCGAGCCGTGGTGGGCTCGGGCGATGACCTGGGGGGCGCCCTGGGTGGCGCCTGAGCCGCCCATGAGTTCGGCGGGGGAGTGGTGCTCCTCCAGGGGTTCGCCCGTCGCCCGCTCGTACGCGATCTCGTTGAGCCTGTTGCAGAGGCGCTCCGCCAGGCGGCGGGAGTTGGCGAAGACGATCGTCGAGCGGTGGGACTGGACCAGGTCGGCGATCTTTTCTTCTACGTGCGGCCAGATGGAGGGTTTCTCGGCGCCTTCGTTGGCGTCGGCCACCGGGGAGCCGCCCAGCTCGCCCAGGTCCTCTACGGGCACGACCACGGAGAGGTCGAATTCCTTGCCCGAGGGGGGCTGGACGATCTCCACCTTGCGGTGGGGGGAGAGGTAGCGGGCTACCTCGTCCACCGGGCGGACCGTCGCGGAGAGGCCGATGCGGCGGGCCGGTTTCGGCAGCAGTTCGTCGAGGCGCTCCAGGGTCAGGGCCAGGTGGGCGCCGCGCTTGGTGCCCGCGACCGCGTGCACCTCGTCCAGGATCACCGTCTCGATGCCCGTGAGCGCCTCGCGCGTGGCCGATGTGAGCATCAGGAACAGTGACTCGGGGGTCGTGATGAGGATGTCCGGGGGGCGGGTGGCCAGTGTGCGGCGCTCCGCGGGTGGGGTGTCGCCGGAGCGGATGCCGACTTTCACCTCGGGCTCGGGGTGGCCCAGGCGGACGGCTTCCTGGCGGATGCCGGTCAGGGGGCTGCGGAGGTTTCGTTCCACGTCCACCGCCAGGGCTTTGAGCGGAGAGACGTAGAGGACTCGGCAGCGCTTTTTGGGGTCGGCGGGGGGTGGGGTCGAGGCCAGCTGGTCCAGTGCGGCTAGGAATGCGGCCAGGGTCTTGCCGGAGCCGGTCGGGGCGACCACCAGCACGTCCGAGCCCTCGCCGATGGCCTTCCAGGCGCCGGCCTGGGCGTCGGTGGGCGCGGAGAAGGCCCCCGTGAACCAGGCGCGGGTCGCGGGGGAGAAGCCGTCCAGGGCTCGGTGTGCGTGGCTGACCATGCGTCCATCCTGCACCCGGGCACTGACAATGGTGCTGACCTGCGGGGGGGGGGGAGAGAGAGAGGAGGAGGGGGCGGGGCCGGTCCGGGGTATCCGTCCTCGGTCTGGCGCGAGGCTGTTTGCTTTTTGAGTGCTCCCGTTGTGCGCCAGCCGCTGCGGGCGGATACCCCCGGACCGGCCCCTTCGGTCGTCCGGCGGCCGCGGCCGAGAGTGGTCAGACAGAGAGTGGTCAGACAGAGAGTGGTCAAGCAGAGAGTTGAGCGGCTGGAGGGCTGGGGGCAGGTGGGGGCTGTGTGGTGTGGTGGGAGAATTGCTGTGTGGTGGGTGTGGGGCTGGAGCGGGCTCGGCACTGGCAGTTTGCGGAGCTGCCCGGTGTCGATCTGCTGCGTGCTCGGTATGTCCGCAAGACCTTTGTGCGGCATACGCATGAGAACTTCGTCATCGCCGCCATCTCGGACGGGGTGGAGGTCTTCCATCACGGTGGGGCCGATCAGTACGCCGGGGCCGGGGCTCTCGCGCTGGTCAATCCCGATACCCCGCACACGGGGCGTGCCGGTGTTCCCGAGGGGTGGCGGTACGGGGCGGTCTATCCGTCGCCCGGGCTGGTGGCGGAGATTGCCGCCGAGACCACCGTTCTTCGTGGTGCGCCTGGCTTTATGAGCCCTGTCGTCGATGATCCGTACACCGTGGGGCTGGTGCATCAGGTGTTGCGTGCCGCCGACGAGGGCAATGCGCTGGCCGCCGACACGTTGTTGCGGGTGGCCGTGACCCGGCTGCTGAGGATCAACGGGGGGACTCTGCCGCAGCGGGATCCGCGGACCGCGGGGGCCCGGGTGGCGGCACGCGCGCGTGCGGTTCTCGAAGAGCGGATCGTGCGGCCGCCCACGCTGGAACGGCTCGCCGGGGATCTGGGGACCAGCAGCTTTGCCTTGCTGCGGGCCTTTCGGGACGCCTACGGCATGCCGCCTCATACGTGGCTCACCGATGTCCGTGTGCGGCGCGCGCGGCGGTTGCTGGACGCGGGGGTCCTGCCCGCCGAGGTGGCGCTGACCGTGGGCTTCACCGATCAGTCGCACCTCAGTCGGCATTTCACCCGGATCGTGGGTGTGCCGCCCGGGGCCTACCAGCGCGAGCGCAAGAACGTACAAGATTCGTGGTCCGACACCGGTCTACGGTCCCCGGCGTGGCAGAAGAAACAGTTTCCGCGGACATAGCAGGCAGAAGAGATGGAAGAGGTCTACGGGCGGGTGTGCCCAGTGGTGGCGGTGGGAAGGCCGATGCCGCCGTTGTGCGGGATGCTCTTGGGGTTGGGGTGGCCGTCGGGCTTTCCGGGTTTGCCTTTGGGGTGACCTCCGCGGGGAGTGGGCTCACCGTCCTGCAGACCTGTGCTCTCAGTCTTCTGGTGTTCACCGGTGCCTCGCAGTTCGCCCTTGTGGGGGCGCTGGCGGGTGGCGGGAATCCGTTCGCCGCCGCGGCGGGCGCGTTCTTTCTCGGGGTGCGCAACGCTTTCTACGGACTTCGGTTGTCGCAGTTGTTGGCTCTCCCGCGCGCGGTGCGGCCGTTCGCCGCTCAGTGGGTCATCGACGAGACCACGGCTGTGGCTCTCGCGCAGCCCACGCGGCGCAGCGTGCGGATCGGGTTCACCGTCACCGGACTGTCCCTCTATGTGTTGTGGAACCTGACCACACTGCTTGGCGCGCTGGGTGCCGAGGCCATCGGTGATACCGATGCTTGGGGGCTCGACGCGGCCGGGCCGGCCGTTTTCCTGGCGTTGCTCGCGCCGATGGTCAGGACGGCCCTGGAGCGGGTCGTCGCGGGGCTTGCGGTCGTTCTGGGGCTCGGGTTGCTGCCCGTACTGCCCGGTGGCGTTCCCGTGCTGGTGGCTGCGCTGGCCGCCCCGGTCGCCCTCTGGGTCGATGGCCGCCGCAGGGTGCGTACGGAGGCCGGGCGTGATGTGGCGGAGGAGAAGCGTTGAACGTCTGGATCGCCATCGGTGTGACCGCCGTCGGTTGTTATGCGGTGAAACTCATCGGGCTGATGATTCCCGCGGGCGCTCTGGAGCGGCCCCTCGTCCAGCGGCTGGCCGCTCTGCTGCCCGTCGCCCTGCTGGCCGCCCTGACCGCTCAGCAGACCTTCGCCGACGGTCGTCTGCTGGTGCTGGACGCGAGGGCCGCGGGGCTTGCCGCGGCCGCCGTGGCGCTGTTGCTGCGTGCTCCCTTCCTGTTGGTCGTCGCTGCGGCTGTGCTGGTCACGGCAGGGGTGCGGGTCATGACTGGTTGAGGGGCCGAGGGGGCGTCAGGTGATTGGCAGGCCGTGTGCCCTCAGGGTGCGCAGTGCCTCGATCGTGACCATGGGGCGGGCCTCCAGGGCCGTCCCCGGGGCCCATTGGCGCCAGCGGATCGGCCAGCCGCCGTCCTCCTGCTGCTGTGCTCTCAGGAAGCCCAGGGAGCGGGTCATCTCCTCGTCGGTGAACCACGCGCGCGCGAGTGAGCCCGGCGTCTTCGCGTAGTCGTGCGGCAGGTGGTGTTCCCCCGGCGCGTAACCGGGTGCCACGGGGAACGCGTCGAGGTGGTCCGGATCCAGCACCGCGAGTCGTTGTTCGCGCACCAGGCGGCCGAGCCGGTCGGCGGCCGCCTCCGCGCGCGGCCGGTCGGGGGCGGAGTCCAGGAAGGCCACGGCTGCCTCGATCTCGTACGGATGTGTCTTCTCCAGGGACTCCACCGCCTGCCAGCAGAAGTCGGTGGCCCGGAACAGCCAGGCGTGCCACACCTCGTTGCGGTGCAGCAGGCCCACCACGGGGCCGGTGGCGAGCAGTTCGCTGGGCGGGTCGTCCACGATCGGGACGAAGGGGGCCGCCGGATAGGCCCGCTGGCTGGGACGGATCGCCGGAAGCGCCCCGTCCTGCGTCGACACGGAGGTCAGATAACGGCACACGCGTTCCACCCGCTGGCCGCCGCAGCGCCCGATCGAGTCCAGGACGCGCAGCGCGTGCCCGACGTGCAGGGGCTGGCTGACCGGGCCGCGCAGATCGGGTTCCAGCGCGTGGCCGTACCCGTCGTCCTCGTTGCGGTAGGCGGACAGCGCGGTCTCGACCGCGTCCGCTCCACCGCCCAGGAAGTGGTACGCGAAACGCCGCTGCTCCAGTACGCGCGCAGTGAGCCAGACGAAATGCTCGGCGCGGGCGACGGGGGTGTGCGCCGGGGGCGTCGGGGGGAGTGGGGATGCTCCTGTTTCGGCCATGGGTCAGACCGTAGGACGGAAAGCGTTCTCGGCGAGCGGTCCCGGCTCGGGCCCACCCTCAGGGGCGGGATAATGGATTCATGCGGTTGACGGTCTTCTGGGAGCGGATGTCGGAGCACTTCGGTACGGAGTACGCCGACACCTTCGCGCGCGATCATGTGATGTCGGAACTCGGCGGACGTACGGTGCGGCAGGCGCTGGACGCGGGCTGGGAGGCGAAGGACGTGTGGCGCGCGGTGTGTACGGCGGTGAACGTTCCCCACGAATCGCGCTGAGCGCTCACGAAGATCCGGGGGAGTGGGGTCGATCGCCTGTGACGTGGGCGAGACTTGGCCCGTGGCATCGACAGACGAGACCGCCCAGGTCGGACAGCACGCATCACCGCTCGGCACGACACCTCCCAGGCCCCCGGCCGGAGGTGCGGCCGAGGGGGGCGCCCGCATGCCGCGCTGGTTGCCGCGGGCCATGGTGCTCGCCCTTGCCCTCATCGCCTGTTTCCAACTGGGCAGTTGGGCCTTTCACCAGCTGACCGGGCTGCTGATCAACATCCTGATCGCGTTCTTCCTGGCCCTCGCCATAGAGCCCGCGGTGAGCTGGATGTCCTCATTCGGCATGCGCAGAGGGCTGGCCACCGGCCTCGTGTTCCTCATCACGATGATCGTGAGCGCGGGCTTCGTCACGCTGCTCGGCTCGATGCTCGCCGGGCAGATCATCGACATCGTCGAGGACTTCCCGAAGTACGTCGAATCGGTGATCAGCTGGATCAACACCACCTTCCACACCGAGCTGAGCCGCGTCGACATCCAGGACAGCCTGCTGCGCTCCGACTGGCTCCGGAAGTACGTGCAGAACAGCGCCACCGGCGTCCTGGACGTGTCCGCGCAGGTGCTGGGCGGCCTCTTCCAGCTCCTGACGATCACCCTGTTCGCGTTCTACTTCGCCGCCGACGGCCCGCGGCTGCGGCGCGCGCTGTGCTCGGTGCTGCCTCCGTCCCGGCAGGCGGAGGTCCTGCGTGCGTGGGAGATCGCCGTCAACAAGACCGGCGGGTATCTCTACTCGCGCGGCCTGATGGCGCTCGTCTCCGGCCTGGCGCACTACGTCCTGCTGGAGTTCCTCGGCGTGGACTACGCGCCCGTGCTCGCCGTCTGGGTGGGACTGGTCTCGCAGTTCATCCCCACCATCGGCACGTATCTCGCGGGCGCCCTGCCGATGCTGATCGCCTTCACGGTCAACCCCTGGTACGCGCTGTGGGTGCTGGTCTTCGTCGTGGTCTACCAGCAGTTCGAGAACTATGTGCTGCAGCCCAAGCTGACCGCGAGGACCGTGGACATCCACCCTGCGGTCGCCTTCGGGTCGGTCATCGCGGGCACCGCCCTGCTCGGAGCCGTCGGCGCACTGATCGCCATCCCCGCGGTCGCCACCCTCCAGGCCTTCCTGGGTGCGTACGTGAAGCGGTACGCCGTCACGGACGACCCGCGGGTGCACGGGCGCCGGGAACGGGGCTCAGGAACCCTCCTGAAGCGTGTACGGCAGCTGCTGCGCGGAGGTTCCCAGGGGGCGCCGCCGGGTGAGGGCGACGGGCCGCTGCCGGGTGAGGGTGACGGGCCCCGCGCTTCATCCTGAGGTCGTTGCGGGCTGCCCGCGAGGCCCCGGAACGGTCCGGCGGCACGGGCGCGACACACCCTCACCCTGGTGCCTGATGCGCTTGACATCAAAATCGAACATCCATTCTTATGGAGGCTCTGGCGAAGCCCGGAACGGGATGCGGGCGGGGATTTCATGCGGAAGTGCCCGAGTTATCCACAGGCTGGACGGGCGTCGGGGCGGATTGTCAGTGGCAGGCGTTAGCGTCTTTGACGTGAAGCGATCGACACAAGCAAATCGGGTGGAACCCATGGCAGGAACCGACCGCGAGAAGGCGCTCGACGCCGCGCTCGCACAAATTGAACGGCAATTCGGCAAGGGCGCGGTGATGCGCCTCGGCGAGCGGCCGAACGAGCCCGTCGAGGTCATCCCCACCGGCTCGACGGCCCTCGACGTCGCACTCGGCGTCGGCGGCCTGCCGCGTGGCCGAGTGGTGGAGGTGTACGGACCGGAGTCCTCCGGCAAGACGACCCTGACGCTGCACGCCGTGGCGAACGCGCAGAAGGCCGGCGGCCAGGTGGCCTTCGTGGACGCGGAGCACGCCCTCGACCCCGAGTACGCGAAAAAGCTCGGCGTCGACATCGAGAACCTGATCCTGTCGCAGCCGGACAACGGCGAGCAGGCTCTGGAGATCGTGGACATGCTGATCCGCTCCGGCGCGCTCGACCTCATCGTCATCGACTCCGTCGCGGCCCTCGTGCCGCGCGCGGAGATCGAGGGCGAGATGGGCGACTCGCACGTGGGTCTGCAGGCCCGTCTGATGAGCCAGGCACTGCGGAAGATCACCAGCGCGCTCAACCAGTCGAAGACCACCGCGATCTTCATCAACCAGCTCCGCGAGAAGATCGGCGTGATGTTCGGCTCGCCGGAGACCACGACCGGTGGCCGGGCGCTGAAGTTCTACGCCTCGGTGCGCCTCGACATCCGTCGTATCGAGACCCTGAAGGACGGCACCGACGCGGTCGGCAACCGCACCCGCGTCAAGGTCGTCAAGAACAAGGTCGCACCGCCCTTCAAGCAGGCCGAGTTCGACATCCTCTACGGACAGGGCATCAGCCGCGAGGGCGGCCTGATCGACATGGGCGTGGAGAACGGCTTCGTCCGCAAGGCCGGCGCCTGGTACACGTACGAGGGCGACCAGCTCGGCCAGGGCAAGGAGAACGCGCGCAACTTCCTGAAGGACAACCCCGACCTCGCCAACGAGATCGAGAAGAAGATCCTGGAGAAGCTGGGCGTCGGTGTGAAGGCGGAGAAGGACAAGCCCGCTGCCGAGCCGGGCGCGGACGCGGCGGCGGTCGCGGCAGGAGAGGGCGCGAAGACTGTTCCCGCTCCCGCGGCCAAGACCGTCAAGCCCAAGGCCGCGGCGGCCAAGAGCTAGTCCGTGACACGACGAACGGACTGGGCCGAGTACGTCTACCCCGCAGCCCCTGAAGGGCAGGGCCAGGGTCGCGGGGGAGACTTCGGCTCTGCCGGCAGAGGTGGCGAGGACGAAGACGGCAGTGGGTACGAGGACGGTGGACCGTACGGCGGGGATGAGCCGTTCGGTCCCGGCGCCTCGGGATCGGGATCGGGCACGGGCGCGGGCACGAACGGGGGATACGGCGAGCGCGGGGATCACCGGTCTGTAGATGGTCGGCGAGGCGGCCGTGGTAGGTCGCGCGGTGACGGCTCGCGGGAAAGCGGCGGTTCATCGGGCGTCGGCTCAGGGCCCGGCGCCGGCGAGTGGCCGTACGGGGGCGGGGACGGGGACGGAGGAGACCGGGACGGGGCGCGGGACGAGGGCGCTCCGGGGCGTGGAGGCCGCGCCCGGCGGGGGCGGGGCCGGCGCAGTGGCTTCGGAGAGTCGTCCGGCGACGCACAGGACGGAGGCGCCCCTTCCTCGTCGAGGGCCGAGAAGGCGGAGCAGCCAAAGGACCCGGCTGAGCAGGCGCGGGCGATCTGTCTGCGCCTGCTCACCGGGACCGCGCGGACGCGCAAGCAGCTGGCGGACGCGTTGAGCAAGCGCGAGATCCCGGACGACGTGGCGGACGAGGTGCTGTCACGCTTCGAAGAGGTCGGGCTGATCAACGACAGCGCCTTCGCGGAGGCCTGGGTGGAGTCCCGCCATCACGGCAGGGGTCTCGCCCGGCGGGCACTCGCCCAGGAGCTGCGGACCAAGGGCGTGGACCCCACGTTGATCGACGAGGCGGTCGCGCAACTCGACTCCGACCAGGAGGAGGAGACCGCACGCGCACTCGTGGAGCGCAAGCTGCGTGCCACACGCGGTCTCGACCGTGACAAGCGCATTCGGCGCCTCGCGGGCATGCTCGCCCGCAAGGGCTACTCCCAGGGCATCGCCCTGCGCGTGGTCCGCCAGGCGCTTGAAGAAGAGGGCGAGGACGCGGAGTTCCTCGGCGACGAGGAGTTCTGAAGGAGCCGAGAGGCTTCACCAGGGGGATTTCGGTCCCTGCGATTCCGAGGCAGGGTCCGGGCACGGTGGACGCGCGGGGGCGCCCATCGCGCTCGGGCCCGGCCCCGGAGCGTGAGGTGGGGGTGGGTGTCCCCCCCCCTCAGGAAGCTGGGTGACCGTCTGTGTGCAGATACCTGTGCACAGACGGTGCCGTAGGCCGAGGCCGATGTCTCCTAGGCCGTAGCCGTAGTCGTTTCCACCGGCAGGCCCGCCGTTCGCCAGGCCTGGAAGCCTCCCACCAGGTCCGTGGCCCGGTGCAGTCCCAGCTGCCGCAGAGAGACGGCGGCGAGGCTCGACGCGTAGCCCTCGTTGCAGACGATCACGACGCGCAGGTCGTGACTCGTGGCCTCGGGCGCGCGATGGCTGCCCTGCGGGTCGAGCCGCCACTCCAGTTCGTTGCGCTCGACGACGAGCGCGCCAGGGATCAGGCCGTCGCGCTCACGCAGTGCCGCGTACCGGATGTCGACGAGCAGGGCGTCGCCCGCCTGTGCCGCGTCGTGGGCGGCCTCCGCCTCGACCCGGGCCAGGTCCGCGCGGACCCGCTCCAGCAACTCGTCGATCCCCACGGGGAGTTCGGCCGTCACTGCCAGTCCTCGGGGCGCTCGACCTGCTCCAGGCGCAGGATCTGGCCGGTGCGGCTGTAGCGGCTGATCCGGGGGAGCGGCGGGTAGTACGCGTGCACGGAGACGGCGTGCTCCTCGGTGGACTCGTTGAGCACCTCGTGCACATGGTGCTGGCCGAACGAGCGGCCCTTGCCGGCCGACAGGCGGCGCTCACGGTCGATTCCCTCGTTGAGTTCGAGGGTCTTCCAGCCGTCGGTGGGCAGCCGTGCGACGAGCGAGTTCTCCTTGAGTTCGCCGGACGCGGTGAGGAACGCGCCCACCGACTCGGCGTGGTCGTGCCAGCCGGTACCCGTACCGGGCGGCCAGCCGATGAGCCAGGCCTCGCTGCCGCCAGGACCTTCGAGGCGTACCCACGTACGTCCCTCGGGATCGAGCGGCAGGGAGGCGATCAGTTCGGCGTCGGCGGCCGTGCGCCGTACGAAGTCCAGCAGTTCGGCCTGGGTGGGAGTACGGGCCTCGGTGGAGGCGGCGGAACCGGCGGAAGCGGGAACAGAAGGTGACACAGACACGGGTACCGTCCTGATGAGCGTTCGCGTGGGTGCGCGCGGCAGCCGAGGGGCCTCACGCGCGAGATTGCAGAGGATGCGAATTCAGCAGGACGGGCGACACACGCAGCCCGCATAGCGGACGAGGTCCATATGGACTCGCCGCCACAGGCGCACACAGGTGTCGGTCACGATCCGGAGTACACCATGACGGTGCGGGCCGGTCAACTCAGTGTCATTGGTTGGACAGCGGCCCTTGTCACAGGGGAAACAGGCGCCCTTCAGGACTTGCTCGCGGGCGCCTCCGCCGTGGTCCGGGGGCCGCCCAGAGCCGCCTCCGCGGCCTCGTACAGGTCGGCGGGACGGACCCCGCCGAACGCCGTGACCAGGTGCCCGTCCGGGCGGATCAGCAGCACGGTGTGCGCGGCCGCGCCCGGGTAGCTCTCGGCGACCAGCAGCTCGGCCCGGTGCGGCAGCGCGGTCACGGCGGCGGCGAGCCGCGGCATGATCCCGGCCGTCACCCAGTGCTTGCGGTCCCACACCACGGTCCCCGGCGCGATCAGCAGCACGAGCAGCGCGCCCCGGCCCAGCCGGTCGCGCAAGGCCACGGACGAACCGTCCTCCGCGGTCACCCGTACATCGGAGATCGCGGCACCCGGCGCCGTGTCGACCTCGACCGCGGACTCGGCGTGCGGAGGTGCGAGCGGTGAATAGGTGTGCGCCCCCGGCGCGCCCAGTGGTCCGCGCCCCAGGTGCCCGTCAGTGAGGAGGGCGTCATGGCCGCGGGCCGCCCCGGGCACCGCGGAACGCAGTCCTCCGCCGCGTAGCAGAGGCAGTGCCTGGTCGGCGGCGCGCAGGCGCGCGGCGACGATCGCGCGCCGTTCCACCTGGTAGCTGTCGAGCAGTGCCTCGTGCGGGCCGTGGTGCCAGGCGAGGGCCAGCTTCCACGCGAGGTTGTCGGCGTCCCGCAGACCCTCGTCGAGGCCCTGGGTGCCCAGTGCGCCGAGCAGATGCGCCGAGTCCCCGGCGAGGAAGACCCGGCCCGCCCGCCAGCGCCGCGCCAGCCGGTGGTGGACCGTGTGAACCCCGGTGTCGAGCAGCTCGTACGGCGGGGTGGTGCCCCCGCTCCAGCCCGCGAGGGTCTCCCGGACGCGTGCCACCAGGAGGTCCGGTGTGACCAGGTCCTTGCCGGGCGGCAGCAGCCAGTCCATGCGCCACACGTCGTCGGCGAGGGGGCGCGCGGTCACCTCGGAGACCGGGGGGCCCGAGGTCCGCCACGGCGGTGTGCGGTGCAGCAACGCTTCGCCGGGCCAGGGGAGTTCCGTACGCAGCGCGGCGACGGCGTGGCGTTCCACGGCCGTACGTCCCGGGAAACGGATGTCCTGGAGCTTGCGGACCGTCGAGCGGGGTCCGTCGCAGCCGACCAGGTAGCTGCCGCGCCACCAGGTGCCCTTGGGGCCCCGGGTGTGCGCGGTGACGCCTGCGGCCTCCTGCTCAAGAGAGTCGAGACGGCTCTCCGCGGCGACCCTGACCAGGCGTTCGGTCCCGATCGCCTCGCGCAGGGCGGCGGTCAGCACGTGCTGGGGGAGGTGCAGCAGTGCGGGATCGTCCTCGCCGAACGTGATCTCCCGCATCACCTGCTTGCGCCGCATCGACCGCCATCCGGACCAACGGAAGCCCGTCTCTGCGACGGGGAAGCCCGTCAGCCGCCCGATCAGCGCGGCCGTGTCCTCGCGCAGGACGGCCGTACGCGCGAGCCGCTGTTCGTCCTTGCCGGGGCCCTCGTCCAGGACGACCGAGGGGACCTCCTGGCGCGCGAGCGCCAGGGCGAGCGTGAGTCCTACGGGCCCCGCTCCGACGATGATCACCGGGTCCACGGCGCGGTGCCCCCTGCCCGGAGAGGCGTACTGGGTGTCCTACCGGGACTTGCAGGTGGAGCGGGGTACACGATCACAGAACGTATGCAACCTATTGCCGGTGCTTGCGTCAAGTGACGGAGGCAGTGGCGACGACGCCACTGCCTCCGGTTGCTCACATCTCGTCAGTTCTGCGCCGGGCGTGCCCTGTTCGCAGGGCTTGCCTACTTCTGGCCGCCCACGTGCTCACCCGGCGTGCTGAGCTCCTCCACCGCGTCCGCGGTGACGACCGCGCCGGTGGACCTCTTGCCCTGGCGCAGCCGGCGTTCCAGCCAGCTCGCGAAGCTCGTGAGCGAGAAGTTGATCGCGATGAAGATCAGCGCCACGACCGTGAAGCTGGCGAGGGTGTTGGCGCCGTAGTACGCGCTCATCGGGCTGACGGAGGCCATCAGCTCGGAGAAGGTGAGGACCGCGCCACCGAGGGCGGTGTCCTTCACGATCACCACGAGCTGGCTGACGATCGCCGGCAGCATCGCCGTGACCGCCTGCGGCAGCAGGATGAACCGCATGGTCTGGTTCTTGCGCAGACCGATGGCCGACGCGGCCTCGGCCTGGCCCCTGGGCAGCGACAGGATGCCCGCCCGGACGATCTCGGCGAGGACCGAGGCGTTGTAGAGCACCAGACCCGTGACGACCGCGTACAGCGGACGGTCGTCCGTGCTGACGTTCGTGTACTCCGCGAACAGCGCCAGACCGAAGATCATCAGGACCAGCACCGGGATGGAGCGGAAGAACTCGACCACCACACCGGCCGTACCACGCACCCACACGTGGTCGGACAGCCGGGCGATACCGAGGACCGCTCCGAGCGGCAGGGCGATGATCATGGCGAGCGCCGCAGCCTTCAGGGTGTTCTGCAGCCCCGGCCAGAGGTAGGTGCTCCAGGCCTCCCCGTGGAAGAAGGGCTTCCACAGCTCCCACGCGAGCTGGCCCTTCTCGTCCAGCACGCCGTACATCCACCACAGCAGCGCGGCGAGGACGGCGACGAACACCACCGAGATGACGAGGTTCCGCCGCTTGGCTTTGGGGCCCTGCGAGTCGTAGAGGACCGAGCTCATCGTTTCACCGCCACCTTCTTGCTCACCCAGCCGAGGATCAGACCGGTCGGCAGTGTCAGACAGACGAATCCGAACGCGAAGACCGCGGAGATCAGGACGAGTTGAGCCTCGTTCTCGATCATCTCCTTCATCAGCAGCGCGGCCTCGGCGACGCCGATGGCGGCGGCCACCGTGGTGTTCTTCGTCAATGCGATCAGGACGTTGGCCAGCGGACCGACGACCGAACGGAACGCCTGCGGCAGCACGACCAGAGTGAGCACCTGCGTGAAGTTCAGACCGAGGGCACGTGCGGCCTCGGCCTGGCCGACGGGCACCGTGTTGATGCCCGACCGCAGCGCCTCACACACGAACGCCGAGGTGTACGCGATCAGACCGAGCACCGCGAGCCGGAAGTTGGTGGTGTCGGTCACGTTCGAGCCGAGTTCGACCCCGAACGTCTGGTTGAGACCCAAAGACGTGAACAGGATGATGACCGTCAGCGGAATGTTCCGCACGACATTGACATAGGCGGTACCGAAACCGCGCATGAGAGGCACCGGACCGACCCGCATGGCGGCCAGCAGAGTTCCCCAGATCAGGGAGCCGACGGCGGACAGGACGGTCAGCTGCACCGTCGTCCAGAAGGCTTCCCACAGGTTGTAACCTTCAAGAAAATCGAACACGATCTCC
Organism: Streptomyces liliiviolaceus; assembly: GCF_018070025.1. Taxonomy (NCBI): domain Bacteria; kingdom Bacillati; phylum Actinomycetota; class Actinomycetes; order Kitasatosporales; family Streptomycetaceae; genus Streptomyces; species Streptomyces liliiviolaceus. The sequence goes on along the minus strand of NZ_JAGPYQ010000001.1, from coordinate 7,790,266 downwards.
CGTGCTTCCGCGTGTGGGGAGGGCCCTCCTGACGGGCGCGCCGCCCCGAGGGGACGACGCACCGGTCAGGTCGGATCCCGCTTTACTTGACGACGTTGCCGATCTTCGGCGCCGGCTCGTTCTTGTAGTCGGCCGGACCGAAGTTGGCCTCGACGGCCTTGTCCCACGACTTGTCGGAGACCATCTTCTCCAGGGCGCTGTCGATCTTCGCCTTGAGGTCGCTGCCCTTCTTGACGCCGATGCCGTAGTTCTCGTTGGTCATCTTGAAGCCGCCGAGCTTGAACTTGCCCTTGAAGTTCGACTGCGAGGCGTAACCCGCGAGGATCGAGTCGTCCGTGGTCAGCGCGTCGATGGCGCCGCTCTGCAGACCGGTCAGACACGCGGAGTACGTCGGGTACTGCTGCAGCTGGGCCTTCGGGGCGAGCTTGTCCTTGACGTTCTGCGCCGAGGTCGAGCCGGTGACCGAACACAGCTTCTTGCTGTTGAGGTCCTCCGGCGACTTGATGTCCTTGTCGTCGGCGCGGACCAGCACGTCCTGGTGGGCGAGGAGGTACGGGCCGGCGAAGTCGACCTTCGCGGCGCGCTCGTCGTTGATCGAGTAGGAGGCGGCGATGAAGTCGACGTCACCACGCTGGAGCATGGTCTCGCGGTCGGCGCTCTTCGCTTCCTTCCACTGGATCTGGTCCTCGCTGTAGCCGAGCTCCTTGGCGACGTACGTCGCGACGTCGACGTCGAAGCCCGCGTAGCCGTCCGGCGTTTTCTGGCCGATGCCGGGCTGGTCGAACTTGATGCCGATGGTGATCTTCTTGTTGCCACCCCCGGAGGAGCTGCTGCTGTCGTCCTTGTCGTCGGAACCGCACGCGGTGGCGGCGACAGCGAGTGCGAGGACGGCGGCCGAGGCGGCGGTGACCCTGCGGAGCTTCATGGTGAACATCCTTTGAGTGGTGAAGAAGTGCGATCCGGCGTGCGGGTGCCGTAGGTCGTCAGTGGTGCAGGATCTTCGACAGGAAGTCCTTCGCCCGGTCACTGCGCGGATTGCTGAAGAACTGGTCCGGCACAGCCTCTTCGACGATGCGTCCGTCCGCCATGAAGACGACGCGGTTGGCCGCCGAACGGGCGAATCCCATCTCGTGGGTGACTACGACCATCGTCATCCCGTCACGCGCGAGCTGCTGCATGACTTCCAGGACCTCGTTGATCATCTCCGGGTCGAGAGCCGACGTCGGCTCGTCGAAGAGCATGACCTTGGGGCCCATCGCCAGCGCCCGGGCGATCGCGACACGCTGCTGCTGTCCGCCGGAGAGCTGCGCGGGGTACTTGTCGGCCTGGGCGGCGACACCGACCCGGTCGAGCAGGCCGCGGGCCTTCTCCTCGGCTTCCTTCTTGTCCGCCTTGCGAACCTTGAGCTGGCCCAGCATCACGTTTTCGAGCACTGTCTTGTGCGCGAACAGATTGAACGACTGGAACACCATGCCGACGTCCGCACGCAGACGGGCGAGTGCCTTGCCCTCCTCGGGCAGTGGCTTCCCGTCGATCGTGATGGATCCCGACTCGATCGACTCCAGACGGTTGATCGCGCGACACAGGGTGGACTTTCCGGACCCGGAGGGTCCGATGACCACGACAACCTCACCACGGGCGATGGTCAGATCGATGTCCTGAAGTACATGCAACGCACCGAAGTGCTTGTTCACGTTCTTCAGCACGACCAGATCATCGGCCGCGGGCAGGGCGTCCTTGGTCACCGATACTTCGGTCATCGGCCTCTAGCTCCGTCCTCCTCGGTTGCGGAGGACAGTAGTAACGCCGCACGATCAGCGTCATTACATCTGAGGGGAAATTGAGCATAACGATCCGGCGGCAAACAGACACTCTTCGTGAAGGCCGCCTCGGGCGCGTACCGGCTGCGTAACGGATGCGGGCCGCGCCCCGAACATGCTTGACGCCGTCCGCGTCCATCGGCCTGACTGCCAGGGAACACGCGCGCGTGGCCGTGTCCGACCACCGGGAACGCATGTCTATCCACTGTCTATGCACCGACAACGTACGCACGATGAACTGAAGGGGGCCGAAATGAGACTGCTCCTCGTCGAGGACGACAACCACGTCGCAGCCGCTCTGTCCGCGGTCCTCGCCCGCCACGGCTTCGCCGTCACCCACGCCCGCAGTGGCGAGGAGGCACTCCAGGCACTCGTCCCGGAGGGCAACGGCTTCGGAGTGGTACTCCTCGACCTCGGGCTGCCCGACCAGGACGGATACGAGGTCTGCGGCAAGATCCGCAAGCGGACCAGTACGCCCGTGATCATGGTCACCGCGCGCGCGGACGTACGCTCGCGGATCCACGGACTCAACCTCGGCGCCGACGACTACGTGGTGAAGCCCTACGACACCGGGGAACTCCTCGCCCGTATCCACGCCGTCGCCCGGCGCACCGTCCCCGACGACACGGCGGCCCCCGCCGACGACGCGCTGCACCTCGGGTCCGTACGCATCGAGCTGCCCACCCGGCAGGTCAGCGTCGACGGTTCGGTCGTCCAGCTGACCCGCAAGGAGTTCGACCTGCTGGCGCTTCTCGCCCAGCGGCCCGGAGTGGTGTTCCGGCGGGAGCAGATCATCAGCGAGGTCTGGCGCACCAGCTGGGAGGGGACCGGCCGCACCCTGGAGGTGCATGTCGCGTCACTGCGTTCCAAGCTGCGCATGCCCGCCCTGATCGAGACCGTGCGCGGCGTCGGCTACCGGCTCGTCGCGCCCGCCGCGTAGCGGGCCCCGGTGCGCACACGCCTTCTTCCGCTGCTCATCGTGCTGATGGCGGCCATCCTGCTCGCCCTGGGCATCCCCCTCGCCGCGAGCCTGGCGGCCGCCCAGCAGCAGAAGGTCGTCGTCGACCGCATCGACGACACGGCACGCTTCGCGTCCCTGGCGCAGTTCGTGGCCGACCGCCCGGAGGGCTCACGGGTCAGCGCCACCGAACAGCGCGGCGAGACGCTCCGGCAGGAACTGCACACGTACCAGAAGCTGTACGGGATCAACGCGGGTGTCTTCTACCGCGACGACGACATCATGGCCAACGCGCCCGAGGACTGGACCATCCCCAGGAAGGGCGAGGTCCGCGCCGCCTTCGACGAAGCGCTCCAGAGCCGCCGCAGTCATGATCCGGAGCAGGTCTGGCCGTGGCAGCGGGACCGTCTCGTGGTCGCGTCCCCCGTCATCCGGGACGGTGACGTCGTCGCGGTGGTGGTCACCGACTCGCCCACCGGACAGATGCGGTCCAGGATCCTGCACGGCTGGCTCGTCATCGGCGCCGGCGAGATCGGCGCGATGCTCCTCGCGCTGGGCGCCGCGCTGCGTCTGACCGGCTGGGTGCTGCGGCCCGTGCGCGTCCTGGACGCCACCACCCACGACATCGCGACCGGCCGTCTGAAGTCCCGGGTCGCCGCCGCCGGCGGACCGCCGGAACTCAGGCGGCTGGCCCGGTCGTTCAACGAGATGGCCGACAACGTCCAGGAAGTCCTGGAGCAGCAGCGCGCCTTTGTCGCCGACGCCTCCCACCAACTGCGCAACCCCCTGTCCGCCCTGCTGCTGCGCATCGAACTGCTCGCGCTGGAACTGCCCGAGGGCAACGAGGAGATCGGCGCCGTCCGTACGGAGGGCAAGCGCCTGGCCCATGTCCTGGACGACCTCCTGGACCTCGCCCTCGCCGAGCACGCCGACGCGGACCTGCGGCTCACCGACATCGGCGAGCTCACCGCCGAACGCGTGGCGTCCTGGTCGCCGGTCGCCGACGACAAGGGCGTACGGCTCGTGGGGACGTGCCCCGCCACGACCGCCTGGGTCGATGCCGTCGCGCTGTCCAGCGCCCTGGACGCGGTCATCGACAACGCGCTGAAGTTCACGCCCGAGGGGGAGTCCGTCGGGGTCGCGGTGGCCTCGAACGGCGAGGTCTCGACGATCGTCGTCACCGATCACGGCCCCGGTCTGAGCGACGAGGACCTGGCCCGCGTCGGTGACCGCTTCTGGCGCAGCGCGGGCCACCAGAACATCAAGGGCTCGGGACTCGGCCTGTCGATCTCCCGGGCGCTGCTCTCCGCGGGCGGCGGCTCCATCGCGTACGCCCACCACGAGCCGCACGGGCTGAAGGTGACCGTCACGGTCCCCCGGACGGTGCTCGGGGCCTGAGAGGGCGTACAGGGGCCTCCAGGAGGCCTCCAGGGGCCGGGGGAGGGTGTGCTCGGGAGCCCGTCTCCGGCCGGGCGGCTACGGCTTGTTCGAGCGGTAGTAGCGCTGTGCGCCCTCGTGCAGGTCCAGGGGGTCGGTGTAGATGGCGGTCCTCAGGTCCACGCGCTGTGCGGCGTGCACCTGCTTGCCGATGCGGTCGCGGCTGTTGATCACTGTCCTGGTCATGCCCTCGGTGAGCGTCGCGTCCGTTCCGGCCCGCGTCACCAGGAGGTTCGCCACCGCCACCGTCTGGACCGCGGCGTTGTTGCGTTCCCCGTGGTACGTGTCCGCCGGCATGAGGGCCGACCGGTAGTAGCTGGACCCCGCGCCCGGCTTGTGCAGCCTCGCGACCAGATCGGCCGTGATCGGGACCAGCTTGATGTCGAAACGCTTGGAGAGCTCGCTCACGGCGCCGGTCGGGAGTCCGCCGGACCAGAAGAACGCGTCGATCTTCTTCTCTTCCAGCATCTCCGGCATGTCCGAGATACCGGCGTACACCGGTTTGACGTCCTTCGGGCCGAGGTCGGCCGCCGCCAGCACGTGCTCCGCGATCAGGAGCACCCCGGAGCCCGGCTGTCCCATCGCCACCCGCTTGCCCTTCAGGTCCGCGATGGAGTCCACGCGGGAGTCCTCGGGAACGACCACGTGCACGTAGTCGTCGTACAGCCGCGCGCAGCCGCGCAGCTGGTCCGCGCCGGGTTTGCCGCTGTCCATGTACTTCTCGACCGCGTCGGCCGCGGCGATGGTGAAGTCGGCCTTTCCGGTGGCCACCCGTTCCACGTTCTCCTGGGAGCCCTCGCTCTGTTCCAGGTCCACGTCCAGGCGCGGCATGTCCTTGGCGAGCGCGTCCTGCAGCAGGTTTCCGTACAGCTGGTACACGCCGGTCCGTGTCCCCGTACTGAAGACGACCTTCCCGCCCGGTGAGCTCTCGCCCAGCGGCAGCAGCCACCACAGGAGCAGCCCGAAGGCCACGAAGGCGGCGGCCGAACCCTGCAGGGCCCGGCGTCGGCCGAGGGGGGAGAGTGCCTGGAACATGCGCGCGATCCTGCCAGCTCACCGGCCCGGATGACCAGGGCGGTGGCTACGGAGCGCACGCGGGGCTCCATCGGGTGGGGCGCACGCGGTACCCATGGGGCGGGGTGCACTCCGGGCACCGCCTACCCTTGTCACATGAGCAGCAGTGACCGGAGCCGGGCAGTGGACCTGACCAGAACGTATGAAGTGCGTACTTACGGATGTCAGATGAACGTCCACGACTCCGAGCGGCTGTCCGGGCTGCTGGAGGGTGCCGGTTACGTACGTGCTCCCGAAGGCTCCGACGGTGACGCCGACGTCGTCGTCTTCAACACCTGCGCGGTGCGGGAGAACGCCGACAACCGCCTCTACGGGAACCTCGGCAGGCTCGCGCCGATGAAGACGAAGCGGCCCGGCATGCAGATCGCCGTCGGCGGCTGTCTCGCCCAGAAGGACCGCGACACCATCGTGAAGAGGGCGCCCTGGGTGGACGTCGTCTTCGGGACGCACAACATCGGCAAACTCCCCGTCCTCCTGGAGCGCGCCCGCGTCCAGGAAGAGGCGCAGGTAGAGATCGCCGAGTCGCTGGAGGCGTTCCCGTCGACACTGCCGACCCGCCGCGAGAGCGCGTACGCGGCCTGGGTGTCCATCTCCGTCGGCTGCAACAACACGTGCACCTTCTGCATCGTCCCGGCGCTGCGCGGCAAGGAGAAGGACCGCAGGACCGGCGACATCCTCGCCGAGATCGAGGCCCTCGTCGGCGAGGGCGTCTCCGAGATCACCCTGCTCGGCCAGAACGTCAACGCCTACGGCTCCGACATCGGCGACCGTGAGGCCTTCAGCAAGCTCCTGCGGGCCTGCGGGAAGATCGACGGCCTGGAGCGCGTGCGCTTCACCTCGCCGCACCCGCGCGACTTCACGGACGACGTCATCGCCGCGATGGCCGAGACACCGAACGTCATGCCGCAGCTCCACATGCCGATGCAGTCCGGTTCGGACACCGTCCTGAAGGCGATGCGCCGCTCGTACCGGCAGGAGCGGTTCCTCGGGATCATCGACAAGGTGCGCGCCTCGATCCCGCACGCCGCGATCACCACCGACATCATCGTGGGCTTCCCCGGCGAGACCGAGGAGGACTTCGAGCAGACCCTCCACGCGGTCCGCGAGGCCCGCTTCGCGCAGGCGTTCACGTTCCAGTACTCCAAGCGTCCCGGTACCCCGGCGGCCACGATGGAGGGGCAGATCCCCAAGGAGGTCGTGCAGGAGCGCTACATGCGCCTGTCGGCCCTCCAGGAGGAGATCTCCTGGGACGAGAACAAGAAGCAGGTCGGCCGCACCCTGGAGCTGATGGTCGCCGAGGGCGAGGGCCGCAAGGACGGCGCCACGCACCGCCTCTCCGGGCGCGCTCCCGACAACCGCCTGGTGCACTTCACCAAGCCCGACACCGAGGTCCGCCCCGGGGACGTCGTCACCGTGGAGATCACGTACGCCGCCCCGCACCACCTCCTCGCCGAGGGCGCCCCGCTGGACGTCCGTCGCACGCGCGCGGGGGACGCCTGGGAGAAGCGCAACACCGCTGAGGCCGCGAAGCCGGCCGGCGTCATGCTGGGGCTGCCGCAGATCGGCGTCCCGGAGCCGCTGCCGGCCGTCACGGGCAGTGGTTGCGGTCTGGACTGACGGCCTGGCACATTACGGGTGGGAAGGAGCATGACGTGCTGCCCTACAGAGTTGCGTTCACCGAAGAGGCTGCCCAGGTGCGCGACAGCCTGCCCGCCGACCGGCGCGACGTGCTGGAGCGGGGCCTGGCCATACTGGTGACCGAGCCGCGGCACAAGCTCTCCCATTCCGTTCGCGGTGACGAGGCGACGCGCGAGATCGCGTTGTCGCGCAACCTGTTCGTGGAGTACGTGATCAGCGACGGGAAACTGGTCGTTCTCGTGCTCACCCTCATCGACCTCACCGACGTGCTGATCGAGGACTGACACCCGGCCGCCGCGCGGGGTTACGCTGCCGATCATGCTTGTCGCCGCCGCCGTGTGCCCCTGTCCGCCCCTGCTCGTGCCCGACGTGGCCGCGGGGGCCGCGCCCGAACTCGACGCCGCACGTGCCGCCTGCACGGACGCCCTGGGGGTACTGGCCGCCGCCCGCCCGGACCGGCTGGTGGTCGTCGGACCCGCCGAGGAGAGTGGGCGCGGGCCGCATCCGGAGGGCTCGCACGGTTCGTTCCGCGGCTTCGGTGTCGACCTCGACGTGCGGCTCGGCGGGAACGGGCGCCGGAACGGGACCGGGGCGTCCGAGGGCCCCGCCGAGCCCTCCGCCGCGGTCGCCGGACGGATGCTGCCGGCCTCGCTGGCCGTCGCCGCCTGGCTGCTCGGCCGTACGGACTGGTCCGACGCTCCCGTCGAGGGCATCGGCGTGGGGGAACCGCTCGCCGCCGAGCGGTGTATCCAAGTCGGGCGGCAGATCGCCGCCGGCCCCGGGCGAGTGGCGCTGCTGGTGATGGGCGACTCCAGCGCGTGCCGCACGCTCAAGGCGCCGGGCTATCTGGACGAGCGGGCGGCGGGCTTCGACGCGGAGGCCGCGCGTGCGCTGGGCACGGCGGACGTGGCCGCGCTCAAGTCCCTGGACGCGGAGCTGGCGTACGAACTGAAGGTGTCGGGGCGGGCGCCGTGGCAGGTGTTGGCGGGCGCGGCCGAGGAAGCGGCCCTCCATGGCACGCTGCTGTACGAGGACGCCCCTTACGGCGTCGGCTACGTGGTCGCGACCTGGTCGTAGCGTTGCTGGGGCTGGGGCTGGGGCTGGGGCTGGGGCTGGGGCCTGGGGCGGGACGGTGCGTGGGTCAGGGTGAAGCCAAAAGATTGCGCAGTTCCCCGCGCCCCTGGGGGCCGCGCGCCCATGGAATCTGCGGGCCGGTGGGGGTTGCTCGCGCAGTTCCCCGCGCCCCTAAAGGCGAAAAGACTGCGCGAGGGTTCAGGGGGCAAGGCAGGGCTGGGGGACGGGGCTGGGGGGCGACCGCGCCAAGCGCCTGCCAGCCCCGCCGGGCCCCTCAGGGGCGCGGGGAACTGCGCGCCCAGCCACAGCGCAGCCGCAGCCGAAAAGCGCCCCTCGCGGCCCGCGCAGCCCAAAGTGCCGAGCGCCTGCCAAACCGCGCCCAGCCGCAGCGCGCCCGCAGCCGAAAGGCACCCCTCGCGGCCCACGCAGCCCGCAGGGCCCCGCGTCCGTGCGAACACGGCGGACGCCCCGGAGCCACCATCGCTCCGGGGCCGTCCGCCGAAGTGTGGTCACGCCGAACGCCGCACGCCGAACGCGGCACCCGCGCGGGCGGCGAAGGCGTCACGCCGTCGCTACCGGGCGTTCTCGCCGACCTCGCTGTCGGCCGCCTCCTCGGCGGACTGCTGCTTGGGGATCTCGACGACCTCCGCCGCGGCCTCGCCGCTCCCGGCGGCCTCCGCAGCCGTGCTCTCCGCCGCGGACGCGCTCGAAGAAGCGGCCTCGGCGGCGGGAGCGGCGTCGGCGTCGACGGCCGCGGCCTCCGGCCCGGCCCCGGCGTCCGCGTCGGCCGAAACCGGCTCAGCCCCCGCTTCCGTCTGCTTCTCCGTCTCGGACCCGGCCTTCAGCCCGTCCGTCTGCGCCTCGGCGGCCGCCGCCTCCTCGGTCCCTTGGGATTCAGACCTCTCTTTGCGAAGAAGCCATGCAAAAACGCCCATTTCGTCTCCATAACCTGCTCGTGTGGGCGAAATTCCGCGTCGCCCGGTGCGTCCCATTGCGTCGCCCGGGGTCACCGGTCCTCGAAACCGGCGGCTGGAACCTCGCAACAGGCAACGACCCCGGACCCGTACCGTCACGTAGCTCGTTCGAGAAGTGGGCCCGAGGTTTGCGAGACTGTGACGGTGAGTAGAGCAGCTCCCGTTCCGCGGGTCATCGCCGTCGTGGGTCCCACCGCGGCCGGAAAGTCCGATCTCGGCGTCCATCTCGCCCAGCGCCTCGGCGGTGAGGTCGTCAACGCAGACTCGATGCAGCTCTACCGGGGGATGGACATCGGCACCGCCAAGCTGACGCCCGAGGAGCGCGGCGGTGTTCCCCATCACCTGCTGGACATCTGGGACGTCACGGTGACGGCGAGCGTCGCCGAGTACCAGCGCCTCGCGCGCATCCGCATCGACGCGCTGCTCGCGGAGGACCGCTGGCCCATCCTCGTCGGCGGCTCCGGCCTGTACGTCCGAGGCGCCGTCGACAACCTCGAATTCCCCGGTACGGATCCCGAGGTGCGGGCCCGTCTGGAGGAGGAGCTCACCCTGCGTGGCTCCGGCGCCCTGCACGCCCGGCTGGCCGTCGCCGACCCCGAGGCCGCCCACGCGATCCTGCCGAGCAACGGCCGCCGTATCGTCCGGGCCCTCGAAGTCATCGAGATCACCGGCAAACCCTTCACCGCCAACCTCCCGGGCCACGACTCCGTCTACGACACCCTGCAGATCGGTGTCGACGTGGCGCGCCCCGAGCTCGACGAGCGCATCGCCCGCCGTGTGGACCGCATGTGGGAGGGGGGCCTCGGCGAGGAAGTGCGCGCACTGGAGGCGCAAGGGTTGCGCGAGGGGCGTACGGCGTCGCGCGCGCTCGGCTACCAGCAGATGCTCACGGCGCTCTCCGGAGAGTGCACCGACGACGAGGCGCGGGCCGAGACCGTACGTGCCACCAAGCGCTTCGCGCGCCGTCAGGATTCGTGGTTCAGGCGCGATCCGCGGGTGCATTGGCTGAGTGGGGCCGCGGCGGATCTCACAGAACTTCCGCAGCTTGCGCTGGCGTTGGTCGAACGACCGGTCACAGCCTGATCACGTCCTGGCATCGGGACGCTCCGGCCGTCATCCGGGCCTCTGGCGCCGTGCCATCATCGAGCTTCGATCGACCAAGTGGAGTCCGAGTGGGGAGGGCGCGTGGCGATGGAGGCCGGCCCTCGTGACACCGCACCAGGCGCGGAGCAGGACACCGTCACCGGCGGGGTGCACGACACCGCGCGGGACCAGCAGGACCCCGACGGGGACCGGCTGAGCCCCGACGGCCCCGACGAGATCATCGGCGGGGTGACCGAGGACGGTCCCGAGCCCGATGAGATGTATCCGGGGCCCGAGGTCGAGGTGGAGCTGCGCCCGCAGCGCCGCATGCGCATCTGGCAGCTCGCTCCCATCGTGAGCCTCGCCGCTCTCGGCTCCCTGATGTTCGCCTTCCCGCTGGCCTTCGACTTCGGCGACAGCGGAGCCATGATCGCCATGCTCGGCCTGCTGATCTGCTCGTGCGCCGCGGGCTGGGGCATGATGGCGGCCCGTCGGGTCGGTTACACGTGGCCCGGCCTGCCGCAGCGCGGTTCCGGCCGCCGCCCCGACTGGCGCGTCGCGATCGCGTACGCGGTCCTCGTCGCCGCCGTCGTGGTGCTCGCGGTGTGGCGCGTGGCCCGCCTGCGCTGAGGCGCCCAGGGCCCCCTCGTGGCACGGCCTCGTGCCCGCGCGGCCATCTGCGGGACCGCTCGGCCGGGCTGCCGCGACCGGCGGGCATGCCGGGCTGTCGTACCGACCCCTTACGATCGAGGAATGAGCACGCGGATCGCCTTCCTCAAGGGGCACGGGACCGAGAACGACTTCGTGATCGTTCCGGATCCCGAGAACACCATCGACCTGCCCCCGGCCACCGCCGCGGCCCTGTGCGACCGCCGCGCGGGCATCGGCGGGGACGGCCTGCTGCATGTCGTGCGGTCCGCCGCGCACCCCGAGGCCCGCTCGATGGCGGCCGAAGCGGAATGGTTCATGGACTACCGCAACGGCGACGGCTCGATCGCGGAGATGTGCGGCAACGGAGTGCGTGTGTTCGCGCGCTACCTCCAGCGCGCCGGCCATGTGGCCGAAGGTGACATCGCGGTCGCCACGCGCGCGGGCGTGAAGGCCGTGCATCTCGCCAAGGAGGGCGACATCACCGTCGGCATGGGCAAGGCGGTCCTCCCCGAGGGCGACGTCACCGTGACCGTCGGAGACCGGAGCTGGCCCGCCCGCAACGTGAACATGGGCAACCCCCACGCCGTCGCCTTCGTCGAGGACCTCGACCACGCCGGACATCTGTACGCCCCACCGCCGTTCAGCCCACTGTCCGCGTACCCGGACGGCGTGAACGTCGAGTTCGTCGTCGACCGTGGCCTTCGTCACGTTGCTCTGCGTGTCCATGAGCGCGGCTCGGGCGAGACCCGTTCGTGCGGCACGGGCGCGTGCGCCGTGGCCGTGGCCGCCGCGCGCAGGGACGGCGCAGACCCCGCGGTGACCGGCACTCCGGCCACATACACCGTCGACGTGCCCGGCGGCCGGCTCGTGATCACCGAGCGCCCCGACGGCGAGATCGAGATGACCGGGCCCGCGGTGATCGTCGCAGAGGGTGAGATCGACACCGAATGGCTCGAAAACACGACCCCCTGAACCTTCGCTCGAATGGGTGATCCGTTTCACGCTCGGCGAGAGGCGGTCAGTCGGGCGTGGTGGGCTCGGTAGCATCAAGGACCGGCCCGGACGGGGGAACGACGCCATCCCCAGAGCCGCGTACGCCATGGGGCGCCCCGTCCGCCGGTCAACGCAGCCGGAGGTGCCCATGAGTGCGGAGGCCACGAACCCCGCGACGCCCGGCCCCATCACGCCCGCGGTACAGCGCAGGCGGGGCCGCCCCCGGATCGATCTGCGGCGCCTGGGCCGGGCCGCTCTGCTGGGGCCCGCGGGCCGCGACCGGCTGCCCGACGCGATCGGCCATGTGGTCGAGGCCCACCGGGCCCACCACCCCGACGCCGACCTCGACCCGCTGCGCCGCGCCTACGTCCTCGCCGAGTCCTCGCACCGCGGTCAGATGCGCAAGAGCGGCGAGCCGTACATCACGCACCCGCTCGCCGTGACGCTGATCCTCGCCGAACTGGGCGCGGAGACCACGACGTTGACCGCCTCCCTGCTCCACGACACCGTCGAGGACACGGAAGTGACGCTCGATCAGGTGCGCGCGGAGTTCGGCGAGGAGGTCCGCTATCTCGTCGACGGCGTGACGAAGCTCGAAAAGGTCGACTACGGAGCGGCCGCCGAGCCCGAGACGTTCCGCAAGATGCTCGTCGCCACCGGCAGTGACGTCCGGGTGATGTCGATCAAACTCGCCGACCGGCTGCACAACATGCGCACCCTCGGAGTCATGCGGCCCGAGAAGCAGGAACGCATCGCCAAGGTCACCAGTGACGTCCTCATCCCGCTCGCCGAGCGCCTGGGCGTCCAGGCGCTCAAGACCGAGCTTGAGGACCTGGTCTTCGCGATCCTGCGCCCCGAGGAGTACGCCCACACCCGCGAACTCATCGTCAAGAACTCCTCGCGCACCGACGATCCCCTCGCCGAGATCGCCGAAGAGGTGCGCGGGGTCCTGCGCGAGGCCGGTCTGCAGGCCGAAGTCCTCATCCGGCCACGGCACTTCGTCTCCGTGCACCGCGTCTCGCGCAAACGCGGCGAGCTGCGCGGCGCCGACTTCGGCCGCCTGCTGGTCCTCGTGAACGAGGACGCCGACTGCTACGGGGTCCTCGGCGAACTGCACACCTGTCTCACCCCGGTGGTCTCGGAGTTCAAGGACTTCATCGCCGTTCCCAAGTTCAACCTGTACCAGTCGCTGCACACGGCCGTGGCCCGCCCCGACGGACAGGTCGCCGAAGTCCTCATCCGTACGCACCAGATGCACAAGGTCGCAGAGGCCGGCGTCATCGCGCTCGGCAATCCCTACGCCTCTCCCACGGAGTCCGTGGATTCCGTGGAGTCCGCCGAGGAGCAGGCCGACGGCTCCCGCGCCGCCGACGGCGAGCGCGCCGACCCCACCCGCCCCGGCTGGCTGTCCCGCCTTCTCGACTGGCAGGAGGCCGCGCCGGACCCCGACACGTTCTGGTCCACGCTCCGTGAGGACCTCGCCCAGGACCGGGAGATCACGGTCTTCCGTCCCGACGGAGGCACACTCGGACTGCCCGCGGGCGCCAGCTGTGTGGACGCCGCCTACGCCCAGTACGGCGAGGACGCGCACGCCTGTATCGGCGTACGCGTCAACGGCCGCCTGGCGAGGCTGAGCACCGTTCTGAGCGACGGCGACACCGTTCAACTGCTCATGGGCCAGGATCCGGCCTCGGAGCCCTCCAGGGAGTGGCTGGAGCACGCGCACACGCCCGTCGCCCGCATCGCCATCACCCGCTGGCTGGCCGCGCACCCGGCGTCCGCCGCACCGTCCGAAGCCCCCGCCGAGACCCGCCGCCCGGCCGCGGACGGGCCCGCCGCCCGCCCGGCCGCCGCGGACGTCGTCGTCGACCGGCCCGGCGCGACCGTACGTCTCGCGGGCTGCTGCACGCCCGTACCGCCCGACGCGATCACCGGGTTCTCCGTACGCGGGGGAGTGGTGACCGTGCACCGCGTGGAGTGCGCCGCGGTGGAGCGCATGAAGGGCGTGGGGCGCGCGGAGGTCGAGGTGCACTGGGGTGACAGCAGCGAGTGCCGGGTCACGCTCTTCGCGGAGTCCTTCGGGCGGCCCCATCTCCTCGCCGACCTCACCGAAGCGATCGCCTTGGAGGGGGTCGCCATCGTCTCGGCGACCGTCGAACCGCCCAGCCAGCAGCGTGTACGCCATACGTACACGCTTCAGCTTCCGGACGCCGCGCATCTGCCCGCGCTTATGCGTGCGATGCGCAATGTCCCGGGCGTCTTCGACGTCAGCCGGGCTCATCATCAGTCGACGGCTTCGTAGCGGGCCGTCGCAGCCTTTTCAGGTCCCTTCAGGGGGCGGGGGAGGCGGGCGGGTCGCAGGGTGGGTGCGGGTGCGTCGTGGCTGGTCGCGCAGTTCCCCGCGCCCCTAAAAGCAAAAAGATTGCGCCGTTCCCCGCGCCCCTGAGGACGCAAGGCTGCGTCGTTGCCCGCGGGCCTGAAGGCAAAGGAGTGCGCCGTTCCCCGCGCCCCTGAAGACGCGAGGCCGCGCCGTTCTTCGCGTCCCTGAACGCGGCCGTTCGGGTGGCTCCGGTGCGAGTCGGCGCCGTGGGCGCGCCACGCGCTGATAGCCGTGGTCCATGCTGCGCACCCGCACCACCCCCCACAGCGCCGGGACGCCGGTCCCCACGGCCCCCCGACAGCGACGACAGCGGCGGTTCAGTACCGCGCTGCTCGCCTCCGCCGCGTCCGTCTGCCTCATCGCCGCGAGTGCCCCCGCACCGTCACCGCTTGGTATCGGCGACCGTCTCTTCCCCCACCTGGGCAATCCCGGGTACGACGTCACGGCGTACGACCTGGCCTTCACCTATTCGGGAAGCAACACCAAGCCGCTGCCGGCCGTGACGGTCATCGAGGCCCGTACGACGGACTGGCTGGAGCAGTTCAATCTTGACTACTCGCACGGAACAGTGCGGTCCGTCGAGGTCGACGGCGAGCCCGCGGAGTTCCGCAGCGCCGGCGAGGACCTGGTCGTCACGCCCGCCGAAGCTCTGCCGCCCGGCATCCCGATGCGCGTCACCGTGCACCACGACAGCAACCCGGTCTCCACGGAGGACCAGCAGAGCGGCTGGGTGCAGACGAAGGACGGGCTGGCGATGGCCAACCAGGCCGACGCCGGACACCGCGTCTTCCCCGGTAACGACCACCCTTCGGACAAGGCGATGTTCACCGTCCGGGTCACCGTCCCCGACGGTTACACGGCGGTCGCCAACGGACTCCCCGTAGGGGCGACCCGCCGGGCCGCGGGCACCACCTGGACCTACCGCACCGAGCACCCCATGGCCACCGAGCTGGCCCAGGTGTCCATCGGCCGCTCCTCCGTGGTGCGCCGCAACGGCCCCGGCGGTCTCCCCGTACGCGACGTGGTCCCCACCAAGGACCGCGAGCTCCTGGAGCCCTGGCTCAAGAAGACCCCCGACCAGATCGCCTGGATGCAGGAGAAGGTCGGCGAGTACCCCTTCGAGACGTACGGGCTGCTCATCGCAGAGGCACGTACCGGCTTCGAACTGGAGACGCAGACGCTCTCCCTCTTCGAGAGGGAACTCTTCGCCCGGTCCGAGTACCCGAAGTGGTACGTCGAGTCGATCATGGTGCACGAACTGGCCCACCAGTGGTTCGGCGACAGCGTCTCCCCGCGCACCTGGTCCGACCTGTGGCTCAACGAAGGACACGCCACCTGGTACGAGGCACTCTTCGCCGAGGAGAAGGCCGACCGGCCCATGGAGGCCCGGATGAAGGCCGCCTACCGGTCGTCCGACACCTGGCGCAGGGCCGGCGGCCCGCCTGCCGCCCCGAAGGAGGCCGAGCCCGGCGAGAAGCTCAGCATCTTCCGCCCGAACGTCTACGACGGCAGCGCCCTCGTCCTGTACGCGCTGCGCGAGGAGATCGGCCGCCCCGCCTTCGAGCAGCTGGAGCGCGCCTGGGTCAGCACCCACCACGACGGTGTCGCCGACACCGCAGACTTCGAGCGCCTGGCCACGGGCATCGCCGGCCGCGAGCTGAGCGGCTTCTTCAAGGCGTGGCTCTACGCGGAGAAGACCCCGCCCATGCCCGGACACCCGGACTGGAAGAGCGCGGCGCCCGCCGAGAAGGCCGCGAAACGCGCCGGCTGACCCCGGCGCGGCGCGCCCGGTGATTCCCGCAGGGCGTGCCCCGCGACCCCCGGGAATTCGAGTGACGAGACGGGGCGTGCCGTGCGAACATCTTCACGTCGACGACACTTCGGGTCGGCGGCACGGCCCCGTGGCCCCGGGCGGGAATCTCCCGGCGGCCCCGGGCGTTGAGCTGGTGACGGGCGAGGAGTCCGTCACCCCGGTATCCCCATCGACGTAAGGACCCAATGACCTCCTCTTCTTCCCCTTCCCAGGACACCCAGAGCGTTGCGCAGAACCACCCCGACGGTCTTCGGGCCGATGCCCTGATGGAAGAGGACGTCGCCTGGAGCCACGAGATCGACGGAGAGCGGGACGGCGACCAGTTCGACCGCTCCGAGCGTGCGGCCCTGCGCCGCGTCGCGGGCCTCTCCACCGAGCTTGAGGACGTCACCGAGGTCGAGTACCGACAGCTCCGTCTGGAGCGCGTGGTACTCGTCGGTGTGTGGACCTCGGGGACCGCGACCGACGCGGACAACTCCCTGGCCGAGCTGGCCGCCCTCGCGGAGACCGCGGGAGCGCTCGTGCTCGACGGGGTCATCCAGCGCCGGGACAAGCCGGACGCGGCCACGTACATCGGTTCCGGCAAGGCCAACGAGCTGCGGGACATCGTGCTCGAAACGGGCGCGGACACGGTCATCTGCGACGGTGAACTGTCTCCGGGCCAGCTCATCCACCTCGAAGACGTCGTCAAGGTCAAGGTCATCGACCGGACGGCCCTGATCCTCGACATCTTCGCCCAGCACGCCAAGTCCCGAGAGGGCAAGGCGCAGGTCGCTCTCGCGCAGATGCAGTACATGCTGCCGAGGCTCCGCGGCTGGGGGCAGTCGCTGTCCCGTCAGATGGGCGGCGGCTCGGGCGGCGGCCTCGCCACCCGTGGTCCCGGTGAGACCAAGATCGAGACCGACCGGCGCCGTATCCGCGAGAAGATGGCGAAGATGCGCCGGGAGATCGCGGACATGAAGACCGGCCGCGACATCAAGCGCCAGGAGCGCCGCCGGAACAAGGTGCCCTCGGTCGCGATCGCCGGATACACCAACGCCGGCAAGTCCTCGCTGCTCAACCGCCTCACGGGCGCGGGCGTACTCGTCGAGAACTCACTGTTCGCGACCCTCGACCCGACCGTGCGCCGGGCCGAGACCCCGAGCGGGCGGCTGTACACACTGGCGGACACCGTCGGCTTCGTACGGCATCTGCCGCACCACCTCGTCGAGGCGTTCCGCTCCACGATGGAGGAGGTCGGCGACTCCGACCTGATCCTGCACGTGGTGGACGGTTCGCACCCGGCGCCGGAGGAGCAGCTGGCCGCCGTGCGCGAGGTCGTCCGTGACGTGGGCGCCACCAAGGTGCCCGAGATCGTGGTGATCAACAAGGCGGACGCGGCCGACCCGCTGGTGCTCCAGCGGCTGATGCGGAACGAGAAGCGCTCCATCGCGGTCTCGGCCCGTACCGGCCAGGGCATCGCGGAGCTGCTCGCGCTCATCGACGTCGAGCTGCCGCACCCCTCGGTCGAGCTGGAGGCCCTCGTGCCCTACACGCTCGGCCGGCTGGTGGCGCGCGCCCACGCCGACGGCGAGGTCCTCTCCGAGGAGCACACCCCGGAGGGCACCCTGCTGAAGGTGCGGGTCCACGAGGAACTGGCGGCGGAGCTCGCTCCGTACGTGCCGGCTCCGGCGGCCTGATCCGCGCAGACGAACCAGAAGGCCCCGCACACCGGAAGGCCCGCCCCTCTCGCAGGGGCGGGCCTTCCGGTTCGTCGTCGTGTCCTACTTGGAGCCGTACTCCTTGCTCATGTTGTCGTAGATGGCCTTGGCGCCCTGGCCCAGCTGCGGGCCGGCCAGCCAGGTGCTGTCGGACGGGCCGATCGACGTGTTCGAGACGAGCACGGTCTTGCCGTCGACCACCCGGAACCAGCCGCCGCCGGACGAACCACCGGTCATCGTGCACCCGATGCGGTACATGGTCGGCAGCGCCGCCTGGAGCGAGAGCCTGCCCGGCCGGTCGACGCACTTGTGCATGATCAGACCGTCGAAGGGTGCCGCCGCCGGGTAGCCCCACGCGCCCATCGCGCCCGCGTTCCGTGCGGCGGGCGTGGAGAAGTCGACGTCCAGCGCGTTGCCGACCGTCTCCTCAAGGGACTTGGAACCGGACTCCGGCTTCACGTGCAGCACCGCGTAGTCGTACGGGGCACCCGCGCCGCCCGACTCCGAGCCGCCCTCGATCCACTCGTCGGAGGTCGAGGCCCAGTCCGCCCAGAACTGGCCGTACGGGGCGATCTCCTGCTGCGTGGCGTTGCCCAGCTGGGCCTCGGACTTGCCGAGGTCGTTGTAGGCGGGCACGAAGGCGATGTTGCGGTACCAGCCGCCGCCACCGCCGGCGTGCACGCAGTGGCCCGCGGTCCACACGAGGTTGGACCTGCCCGGGTTGCGCGGATCCGTGACGACCGTGCCGGAGCAGACCATCGAACCCTCGGGGGAGTCGAAGAAGACCTTCCCGACCGGCGCGGCGTTCTCGTGGTACGGCGTCTTCTCGCGCGTCGCCGTGACCGGGGCGGGCGCCGGGTCGCTGACGCCCTGCTCGGCCGCCGCGTCCTTCGTGGAGAGCGTCTTCTCCGGGTCCTCGGCGGATGTCATCCGCTCGGGCTTCCAGAGGTCCTCGATCACCGGGTTCACGAAGTCCTGGGCCTCACTGAGCCACTTGTCCTTGTCCCAGTTCTTCCACTCGCCGTCCTTCCAGTCGTCGACATCGATGCCGTGCTCCTTGAGCCTGTCGGCGATGTCGGCCGGAATTTCGATCTTGTCTGAACCGGAGGACTCGGAACCCCTGGCAGCCGGCTTGTCGGCGGCCGTGTCGTCCCCCGAGTCACAGGCGGTGGCGGTGAGGGCCAGAGCCGCGGCGAGTCCGGCGGCGGCGAGGAGGCGGCCCCGCCCGCGACTTTCCGCGAAGGACGGACGTGTGGAACGCATGGTGTTGTTACCCCCGATAGAACGTGTATTTCCGACCTGCGGGTCGAGCACATGCGGGTCGGGCACCTGTGGATCCCAGGCACCCGCGGATCATGTGTCCGCGGATCAGGCGCCCGTGGATCAGCCGTGGAGGACGCCGATGACATCCTCCGCGGACCCTGTGCGACCGCGACACCCCACTGTGCCCGGCGAATCGAGGACGAACGGCGGGCGGGCGGTGAATGTTTCCGTCAGGCCCACCCTGCCGCCGTCCCTCCCCGTGCCGCTACTGCTGTGCCGCGTACTTCTTGCTCACCGCGTCGTAGATCCCCTTGGCCTCCGTGCCCAGGTGCGGACCCGCCAGCCAGCCCGCGGTCACCGGGCCGATCGAGGTGTTGGAGACCAGCGCGGGCTCGCCGTCCGAGCCCGTCGCCACCCAGCCACCGCCCGAGGAACCACCGGTCATGGTGCAACCGATGCGGTACATCGTCGGATTGGACTTGACGAGCGAGAGCCGGCCCGGCTTGTCCGTGCACTGGTACATGGTCTCGCCGTCGAACGGCTTCGCCGCCGGGTAGCCGGTCGCGGTGATGTCCCCGACCTCGGACACGGTCGGCGAGTTGAAGTCGACCGGGAGAGCCGAACCGACGGTCTCCTCCAGGGACTTGCCGTCGCCACCCTTCTCCGGCGTCACATGGATCACGGCGAAGTCGTACGAGGCACCCTCGCCGCCCGTCGGGCCGCCCTGCTCGATCCACTGGTCCGAGGTCTGCGCCCAGTTGCCCCACCAGACGCCGTACGGAGCGACCTGCTCCTTGGTGGCGTTCGCGCTCTCGGCCGCCGACATGGCGCTGTCGTTGTACGAGGGCACGAAGGCGATGTTGCGGTACCAGCCGCCCTTCTTGCCCGCGTGCACGCAGTGGCCCGCGGTCCACACGAGGTTGGACTTGCCCGGGTGGGCCGGGTCCTGGACCACGGTCGCCGAGCAGACCATCGTGCCCTCGGGGGAGTCGAAGAACACCTTGCCCGCCTCGGGCACGTTCTCGTGGTACGCCGCCGGAACGGCCTGTGCCTCCACCGGCGCCGGCTCGGGGTCGGTCACGCCCTGATCACCCGAGAGGTCGTTCTCGTCGACGCCCTTGCCCTGGTCCGGGTCCTCGGCCTCGCGCATGCGGTCCGGGTCCCACAGGTCCGCGATGATCGGGTTGATGTAGTCGCCGGCCTCGCGCAGCCAGTCGTCCTTGTCCCAGTTCTTCCACTCACCGCCCTTCCACTTGTCGATGTCGATGCCGTGCTCTTTGAGCCTGTCCTTGATGTCGTCCGGGATCTGGATCTTGCCGTCACCGGCCGCCGCCGCGGACGTCTCGGCAGCCGCGTCGGCGTCCTCACCGGAGCCGCAGGCGGTGGTGGTCAGGGCCAGCGCGGTGGCCATGCCTACCGCTGCCAGCACGGGGGAGATTCTGCGGCGCGGGCTCCTCCCTCGACGGGCGGCGAAGAGCGGGCGTATCGGTCGCATGGTGTGAATCCCCCTGGAGGTGAACGAACAACTCTGTGCCGGCACACGGGACTTCGTACGGATCCGGGGACCCGTGCGTACCCGACGTGGACCGTGGGTGCTGATCAGCGAGGATCGCCGAACGGCACCACAGACTATGCCGTTGCTGTGGGGGACTTCCGACAGACCCGCAACGGTTCCGTCACGGCAAGGATCTCAGGTCCGCCGTTGCCCCGCGCGGTCCTCGTCGTTGGTACGTACGGGGGACGTTCCGGCTGCGTTCATCCCCCTGCCGCCTCATCGGGCGGACCGGCAACTCGCCTCTGCACAGCGTGGCATGCACGGCGTGAACAGCGGGAGGACGACAGACGTGGCTGTGACGGAGTCCGCGCCCGGGGCGGCGCCCGCGACTCAGGAAGCGGCGGGGGCGGGTACGACGCACGAGGCGGCGGGGGCGCGCAGGCAACAGAACCCGACGGCGCGCACGGCGTACGAAACCGCGACCGTGCGCACGGTGCACGAGAACGCGACGGCGCGCGCGGCGCAGGAAGGCATTCTGCGAAGGCAGTCGGCGCGCGAGTCGGCGGCCCGCACCTACGCGCGCTCCCTGCCGATCGTCCCCGTACGGGCGCGCGGGCTGACCATCGAGGGCGCCGACGGGAGCCGCTATCTCGACTGCCTCTCGGGCGCCGGCACCCTGGCCCTCGGCCACAACCACCCCGTCGTCCTGGAGGCCGTCCGCAAGGTCCTCGACTCGGGAGCCCCGCTGCACGTCCTGGACCTGGCCACCCCCGTCAAGGACGCCTTCACCACCGAGCTGTTCCGCACGCTGCCGCCCGGTCTCGCCGACCGCGCGCGTGTGCAGTTCTGCGGCCCCGCGGGCACGGACGCCGTGGAGGCGGCGCTGAAACTGGTACGCACCGCGACCGGACGCAACGGAATCCTCGCCTTCACGGGTGCCTATCACGGGATGACAGAGGGGGCGCTCGCAGCATCCGGAGGCGCCCCGGACGTACGAGTCACCCGCCTGCCCTATCCGCAGGACTACCGCTGCCCGTTCGGGGTCGGCGGAGAGCAAGGGGCCGAACTCGCCGCCCGCTGGACGCAGTCCCTCCTCGACGACACGAAATCCGGGGTGACGAGTCCCGCGGCCATGATCCTCGAACCCGTGCAGGGCGAGGGCGGGGTGATCCCGGCCCGCGACGACTGGATGCGGCGGATACGGGAGATCACCGCGGCACGCTCCATTCCACTGATCGCCGACGAGGTGCAGACGGGGGTCGGCCGGACCGGCACCTTCTGGGCGGTCGAGCACAGCGGCGTCACCCCCGACGTGATGGTCCTGTCCAAGGCCATCGGCGGCAGCTTGCCGCTGGCCGTCGTCGTCTACCGCGACGACCTCGACGTATGGGAACCGGGCGCCCACGCCGGCACGTTCCGCGGCAACCAACTCGCCATGGCGGCGGGCGCCGCGACCCTCGCGTACGTCCGCGAGAACCGGCTCGCCGAGCGCGCCGCCGCCCTGGGCGACCGCATGATCGGCCAACTCCGCTCTCTGGAGTCGGACTTCGACTGTGTCGGGGAGGTGCGCGGCCGAGGACTGATGATCGGCGTCGAGTTCGTGGAGCCCGAGAAGCCGCCCGCGACCGCCGGAGGGCCTCCTCCCGCCGCGCCCGAACTGGCCGCCGCCGTGCAGCGGGAGTGCCTGCGACGCGGACTGATCGTGGAACTGGGCGGCCGGCACGCCGGCGTGGTGCGCCTGCTTCCACCCCTCACGATCACCGACGAGCAGACGACCGCGGTACTGGACCGGCTCGCCGACGCGGTGGCGGAGGTGGCGAAGGCCCCCACCGGCCGACGCGTCCCGGGCGCCCGCGAGCTGCCGACCGGGCGCACCGAACAGGCCGTACGAACCGAGCACGCAGGGTAGGGCGGCGAACCGATGGGGGATCTGGGCCCGGGACCGGGAGGCGAGCGCCTCTCTGCCGACGGCCTCGGCTACAAGCGCCAGGGCCACCCGGTGGCCCCCTCCCTCTCCCCGCGCCGACCAGGAAACGCACAGGTGTCACCCATGCCGGAACAGCCCCGGCTCGTCGCCGTACGAGCCTGAACCACCTCCAAGGAACCCTTTTGAACGCCACGCCCGCATCCGACGGACGCCCCCAGCCCCACGAGCGAGCAGCCTGCCGCCCGCAGATCCCGCTCGGGCCGGGGACCGAATCGGTCCCCCGGCAGAAGGGAGGGGCCAGGAAGTCCGAAGGACTGTACGGCGCCACCACCGACCTGCTGGAACACCCCGACCCGCACACCGCCGCCCAGGCCGCGGCCGTGGAGAACCTGCTGCGCTGCTGGGTACGCGAACACGACCTCCCCGCTCCGGCCGACGGCGCCCTGCGCATCCCCCTCCCCGCCAGTGGTACGGCCCTCGTCGTCCCGGTCCAGTACTGGTCCCCCACGGGGTGGCACCGACTGGGCCCTCCGCACCTCGCCAGCGCCCCGGACCAGGCCCCTCCCACCGACGCCGTCACACTCGCGGCCCTGCTGGGCCGCGAGACCCCGACGCAGGGGGCTCCGACGTACAGGGCTCCGGCGCATGGGTCTCCTGCCCATGGGGCCGCGATGCACGAGACCCCCGCGCACGGGGCTCCGGCGTACGGGGCCGTGACGAACGACGCCGCGACGCACGGGGGCCCGACAGCGTCCGTAGAGTCCGCGTCGGCGCACGCGTCCGCCGACGTGACGACCGCCGTCGCACCGGGTGCGACTCCCGCCGCGCCGGGAACGACCCCGGCCGTACCGGGTGCGACCCCCGCCGAAGCGAGCACCCACGCCACCTCCGCGGCGACCGCCGGGTTCCGCGCCCCGGTCGACGACGGTGACCTGGTCGGCCGGGTCGCGGACTCCCTGCGACGGACCGTCGTGTTCATCGCGGACCGCAGGCAGAACCCCGCCGACGGCCCCGACCTCTTCCTCTCCGCCGAACAGTCACTGCTGCTCGGCCACCCGCTCCACCCCACCCCGAAGAGCCGCGAAGGGCTCTCGGTCGCCGAGAACCTGCTCTACTCCCCGGAGTTGAGGGGCTCCTTCGCCCTGCACTGGATGGCCGTCGCCCCCTCCGTGCTCGCCACCGACTCGGCGTGGACCGAGCGAGGCCGCCCCGTACCCGCGGAACAGCTCACCTCCCGGCTCGCCGGTGCGGGACTGCACCTGCCCGAGGGCTACGCCGCGCTGCCGATGCACCCCTGGCAGCTTCGAGAGGTCCACCGACGCCCGGAGACCGCGAAACTCCTGACCGCCGGACTGCTCCGGGACCTCGGCCCCCACGGCTCCCCGTGGCACCCCACCTCCTCCGTCCGTACCCTCTACCGCTCCGGTGCCCCCGCGATGCTGAAGCTGTCCCTGGGCCTGCGTATCACCAACTCCCGCCGGGAGAACCTCCGCAAGGAATTCCACCGCGGGGTCGAGGTCCACCGCCTGCTGCGTGCCGGCCTCGCCGAACAGTGGCAGGCGGCCCACCCGGGCTTCGACATCGTGCGCGACCCCGCGTGGCTCGCGGTGAACGAACCCGACGGCACCCCGGTGACCGGCCTCGACGTGATGATCCGCCACAACCCGTTCACGCCGACCGACGATGTCTCCTGCATCGCCGGGCTCGTCTCGCCCCGGCCCGGAAGCACGTCCACCGGACAGCGGCAGCCCGAGCCGCCCCGGTCCGCGACTCGGTCCCGGCTCACCGAGATCGTCACCCGGCTCGCCGGCCGCACGGGCCGGCCGCGTGGAGCCGTCGCCGCGGAGTGGTTCCTGCGCTACCTCGAACACGTCGTCCGCCCTGTCCTCTGGCTGGACAGCGAAGCCGGCATCGCGCTGGAGGCACACCAGCAGAACACCCTGCTCCTGCTGGACGCGGAAGGCTGGCCCAGGGGCGGCCGCTACCGCGACAACCAGGGCTACTACTTCCGCGAGTCCCGGCGCGCGGAACTGGACAAGCGACTGCCCGGCATCGGCGAGCACAGCGACACCTTCGTCTCCGACGCGGTCACGGACGAACGGTTCGCCTACTACCTCGCCATCAACAACGTGCTCGGCCTCATCGGCGCCTTCGGCTCCCAACGCCTGGCTGACGAACGCCTGTTGCTGGCCGCCTTCCGCCGCTTCCTCACCACCGTCGCCTCCGGTCCGGCCCGCCTGCCGCGAACCAACCTGCCCTCCCTCCTGCTCGACTCTCCCGTCCTGCGCTGCAAGGCCAACCTGCTGACCCGCCTGCACGGCCTCGACGAACTCGTCGGCCCCGTCGACACCCAGTCCGTCTACGTCACCATCGCCAACCCCCTGCACTCCTGAGGAACATGCCCCACCCCGTCTCCTGAGAGGAGCGTCGCCGTGCCTCCCCCCGATGCGAGCACCGACGCCGACGCCGACGCCGCTACCGCCCCCCGAGCCGGCGCCCGGAGCGGATCGGTCCCCGCTGCGGGCAGCCCGGACCGTCCGGACGCCGTGGGCGGCCCGGGCAACGCGGACACCCTCGACCTGCGCCTGCCCGACGAATTCCTCGCGCTCTTCGCAGCGGACCCTGAAGCAGCCGGGACAGCCGGGACAGCCACGACAGCTGGGACAGTCGGGACCGCCGACGGGGAACAGAACACCGGAGAGCCGGTCGGCGGAGAACAGGACAGCGGCGAACAACACGGCAGGAGGGAGCACCCTGCCCCACGCAGGACGAGACCCGCCCGCCCCCTAGCCCCCGCCGATGAGGACCTGCTCGACCGGGTCGGTGGCTGGGGGCAGACGGCCACCGCCGTGGGCGCCTTCCACCTGGTCCCCGTACACCTGACCCGTGACGTTCCGCTGATCAGTCGCTGGATGAACGACCCTGCCGTGGCTGCCTTCTGGGAGCTCGCCGGTCCGGACACGGCGACCGAGGAGCACCTGCGCGCCCAACTCGACGGGGACGGACGCAGCGTCCCCTGTCTCGGCGTGCTGGACGGCACACCGATGAGCTACTGGGAGATCTACCGCGCGGATCTCGACCCCCTGGCCCGCCACTACCCGGCCCGCCCGCACGACACCGGAATCCACCTCCTCATCGGCGGCGTCGCCCATCGCGGGCGGGGACTCGGCACGGTCCTGCTCCGTGCTGTCTCCGACCTCGTCCTCGACCGTCGTCCCTCCTGCGCACGAGTCGTCGCAGAGCCCGACCTTCGCAACACCCCCTCCGTGTCCGCCTTCCTGAGCGCCGGCTTCCGGTTCTCCGCCGAGGTCGAGCTGCCCGACAAGAAGGCAGCCCTCATGGTGCGAGACCGGGCCCTGCGCGATCTGTTGTAGCGCCGTCACTTTTAGTACACCGCTCGTGCCGATCAGGTTCCCAGTCGAGGAGTCCCTGTGCCGAACCCGTCCGCCGCCCCGGCTCCCGGAGAGCCGTCACGTCTCTACGACCCGCCGGAACTGAGCCGGGAAAGATGGGAGGAGGCGGGGCGCCGCCTGCTCGCGAAGATGATCGGCGAGTTCGCGCACGAGGAGATCCTGCTGCCGGAACCGGCTGCGCATCACACCGGCGGTACGGCGGCAGCCGGCGTTTCGCCCAGCCCCTCCAGTACATCCAGCCCCCTCAACGCTTCCAGCCCTTCCTGCACCCTCAACACTTCCAGCGCGGGGGCTTCCGCCGGGTCCCGGGAACCCAGAGGAGACGATTCGCCACGCGAGACGGATGCTCAGCGACCACCCACCACTGCTCAGCGACCCCCCACCACACCGCCCGCTCCCGGACCCCAGGGCTCGGCCGCGTCCCCTTCAGCCCCTGAGCCGGCCGACGCCGCCCCCGACGGCGAGCGCTCCTACACCCTGCGCCTTGACGCCGGTGGCATCCTCGCCTTCCGCGCCCGCCGTGGTGCGTACGACAGCTGGCGGGTGGACCCTTCGTCACTCACGCTGACCGAAGCGGCCGGAACAACCGCAGCCCCCTCAGCCGAACGCGCCGCCGAGGCCGAGCCCGCGACCGAGGCCGAACGCGCCGCCCCGACGACCCCCGGCGCGCCGCAGTCACCCCCACACCAGCGGCCCTACACCGACCCCCTCGACTTCCTCACCCGCGCCCGCGCCGTGCTCCATCTCGACGGTGCCACCCTCGGGCACGTCATCCGCGAACTGTCCACCACACTCGCCGCGGACGCCCGGCTGGACCACACCGCGCTCCCGGCCGCCCGTCTCGCCGATCTCGGGTACGCGGAGCTGGAAGGCCACCAGACAGGTCATCCATGGATCGTCCTCAACAAGGGCCGGCTGGGCTTCTCCGCGACGGACGTCGCCCAGTGGGCGCCCGAGGGCCGAAGAGCGACAGTCCTGCCCTGGATCGCCGTCCACACCTCGCTCGCCACCTACCGGGGTGTCCAGGGACTGGACAGCGCCGACCAGCTCTACGCGCGCGAGCTCGACCCCGCCGTCCGCACGTCGTACGACAGCGCACTGCGCGCGCGGGGGCTCGCTCCGGAGTCGTACCTCTATCTGCCCGTGCATCCCTGGCAGTGGAACGACGTCGTGCTGCCGCTCTTCGCGCCCTCCGTCGCCGCGGGAGCCATCGTCCCCCTGCCCCCGGACGGCGATCTCCGTCTGCCCCAGCAGTCGATCCGTACGTTCCTGAACACCTCACGCCCGGACCGGCACACGGTGAAACTGCCGCTGTCCGTCCTCAACACCCTGGTATGGCGCGGCCTCCCGACGGAACGGACGCTCGCCGCCCCCGCCGTCACCGCCTGGATGCACGGGCTGCGGGACACCGATCCCTTCCTGCACGACACCTGCGCGGTGATCCTGCTGGGCGAGGTCGCGTCCGTGACGGTCGGACACCCGGTGTACGACGCCCTGCCGGACGTCCCGTACCAGTACAGGGAGCTGCTCGGCGCGATCTGGCGCGAGCCGCTCTCCCGGCATCTCGCGCCCGGCGAACGTGCCCGTACGCTCGCCGCTCTCCTGCACACCGACCCCGAGGGCCGTGCCTTCGCGGCGGAGCTGGTCGAGCGCTCGGGCCTCGACCCGCGAAGCTGGCTGCGCCGTCTCTTCGCCGCGCTGCTGCCACCCCTGCTGCACTTCCTCTACCGCTACGGCACTGTGTTCAGCCCACACGGCGAGAACGCGATCGTTGTCTTCGACGACCACGACGTACCGGTGCGGCTCGCGGTGAAGGACTTCGTGGACGACGTGAACGTGAGCGCCGAGCGGCTTCCCGAGCACGCCTCCATGCCCGACGACGTAAGGGCGGTGCTGCTCACGGAACCGGCCGCCTTCCTCACCCAGTTCATCCACTCCGGGCTCTTCGTCGGTGTCTTCCGCTATCTGGCCCCGCTGTGCCAGGAGCAACTGGGCGTCCGCGAGGACGAGTTCTGGTCACTCGTCCGAGCAGAGATCCTCCGGCACCACAGGCTCTTCCCGGAGCTCAAGGAGCGCTACGAGACGTTCGACCTGCTCACTCCCCGTATCGAGCGGCTCTGCCTCAACCGCAACCGGCTTCACCTCGACGGCTACCGGGACCGGTCGCAGCGCCCGCACGCAGCCGTGCACGGCACCGTCCCGAACCCCCTCCACCAGTCGTGATCACCCCCAGTACCGCCGCCCGTCCACGCGTCCTGATCACATCCCCCTCCACCGCCGCGATCACCCGGTTGTCGGTGCCGACCCGTAGGGTGGTCGGGCTATGACAGAGCCCTCACTCCCCGAACTCCTGCACGCCGCCGTCACAGCCGTCGGCGGCACGGAGCGCCCCGGCCAGGTGACCATGGCCGAATCCGTCGCGCAGGCCATCGACGACGGTTCCCATCTGCTGGTCCAGGCGGGCACCGGCACCGGTAAGTCGCTCGGCTACCTGGTTCCCGCGCTGGCGCACGGGGAGCGGGTCGTCGTGGCGACCGCCACCCTGGCGCTCCAGCGGCAGCTCGCGGAGCGGGACCTTCCGCGCACGGTGGACGCCCTGCATCCGCTGCTGCGCCGCCGGCCCGGGTTCGCGATGCTCAAGGGCCGGTCGAACTACCTGTGTCTGCACCGGCTCCACGAAGGAGCGCCGCAGGACGAGGAGGAGGGCCTCTTCGACCAGTTCGAGGCGGCCGCGCCCACCAGCAAGCTGGGTCAGGACCTGCTGCGGCTGCGGGAGTGGTCGGACGAGACCGAGACGGGGGACCGCGACAACCTCACCCCCGGTGTCTCGGACCGGGCCTGGTCGCAGATCTCCGTCTCCTCCAGGGAGTGCCTCGGCGCCTCGAAGTGCGCCTACGGAGCGGAGTGTTTCGCCGAGGCGGCCCGTGAGCGCGCGAAGCTCGCCGATGTCGTCGTCACCAACCACGCGCTCCTGGCGATCGACGCCATCGAAGGCGCCCCCGTCCTCCCGCAGCACGAGGTGCTGATCGTCGACGAGGCCCACGAACTGGTCTCCCGGGTGACCGGAGTCGCGACCGGCGAGCTCACCCCGGGCCAGGTCAACCGCGCCGTGCGCCGTGCGGCGAAGCTTGTGAACGAGAAGGCGGCCGATCAGCTGCAGACGGCCGCCGAGGGCTTCGAGCGGCTGATGGAGCTGGCCCTGCCCGGCCGCCTTGAGGAGATCCCGGAGGATCTCGGGTACGCGCTGATGGCCCTGCGGGACGCCGCCCGCACGGTGATCTCGGGGATCGGGGCGACCCGCGACAAGTCCGTCACCGACGAGGACGCGGTCCGCAAGCAGGCCCTCGCCTCCGTGGAGAGCGTCCACGACGTGGCGGAGCGCATCACGAACGGCTCCGAGTGGGACGTCGTCTGGTACGAGCGGCACGACCGTTTCGGAGCGTCCCTGAGGGTCGCCCCGATGTCCGTGGCGGGCCTGCTGCGCGAGAAGCTCTTCGCGGACCGCTCCGTCGTCCTGGCCTCGGCCACCCTGAAGCTCGGCGGCGACTTCAACGGAGTGGGCGCCTCCCTCGGCCTGTCCCCGGAAGGCGTCCAGGGGGAGGACATCCCGATCTGGAAGGGCCTCGACGTCGGCTCGCCGTTCGACTACGGCAAGCAGGGCATCCTGTACGTCGCCAAGCACCTGGCCAGACCCGCCCGGGACAGCGACCGCGGAGACATGCTCGACGAACTCACCGAGCTGATCCAGGCGGCCGGCGGCCGTACGCTCGGCCTGTTCTCCTCGATGCGGGCCGCCCAGCTCGCCGCGGAGGAACTGCGCTCCC
Source organism: Streptomyces liliiviolaceus (assembly GCF_018070025.1). Lineage (NCBI taxonomy): Bacteria > Bacillati > Actinomycetota > Actinomycetes > Kitasatosporales > Streptomycetaceae > Streptomyces > Streptomyces liliiviolaceus. The sequence goes on along the minus strand of NZ_JAGPYQ010000001.1, from coordinate 7,760,749 downwards.
GCATCCCGGAGTTCCCGATCCTGCTCCAGGGCGAGGAGACGCTCGGCGAGCTGATCAAGAACTTCGCCGCGGACCCGAAGACCTGTCTGTTCGGCACGCTGTCGCTCTGGCAGGGCGTGGACGTGCCGGGTGCCAGCTGCCAGCTGGTCGTCATGGACAAGATCCCCTTCCCGCGCCCCGACGACCCGCTGATGAGTGCCCGCCAGAAGGCGGTCGAGGACGCCGGGGGCAACGGCTTCATGGCCGTCGCGGCCACGCACGCGGCCCTGCTGATGGCCCAGGGCGCCGGCCGCCTCGTACGGGCGACGGGGGACCGGGGTGTGGTCGCCGTGCTGGACCAGCGGCTCGCCACCGCTCGCTACGGGAACTATCTCAAGGCGTCGCTGCCCGACTTCTGGTACACGACGGACCGGAACCAGGTGCGGCGGTCGTTGGCCGCCATCGACGAGAAGGCACGCAAGGCCGAAGCGGCCCAGGAAGCGGTGGAGGCCGAGGAGGCCTGAGAACAGCCACAGGGGCTGCCTCCTCGGTGCGAGCCGGAGGAAGCAGCCTCTGTGACGTGCACAGCGGTGCAGCGCAGCGCCCCGCGGGAAACCCTTGAGGGCCTTGAGGGGCGCGGGGACAGCACAGGGCCCCGGAACCGGCGCAGAGGTCCCGGGGCCCGGTCAGGGGTGGATCCTCAGATCCGCCGGAGCACCGCCACGACCTTGCCGAGGATGGTCGCCTCGTCACCGGGGATGGGCTGGTAGGCGGCGTTGTGCGGCAGCAGCCACACATGGCCGTCCTCGCGCTTGAAGCGCTTGACCGTCGCCTCGCCGTCCAGCATGGCCGCCACGATGTCGCCGTTCTCCGCGACCGGCTGGCGCCGGACGGTCACCCAGTCGCCGTCGCAGATCGCGGCTTCGATCATCGAGTCGCCGACGACCTTCAGCACGAACAGCTCACCGTCGCCGACCAGCTGCCGGGGCAGCGGGAAGACGTCCTCGACCGACTCCTCGGCGAGGATCGGACCACCGGCGGCGATCCGGCCGACGAGCGGGACGTACGACGCCGCCGGCTTGCCCGCGGTGTCGGTGGGCTGCGCCGTGGACTGGTCGGATCCGCGGACCTCGTAGGCCCGGGGGCGGTGCGGATCGCGGCGCAGGAAGCCCTTGCGCTCCAGTGCCATCAGCTGATGGGCCACGGAGGAGGTGCTGGAGAGGCCGACGGCCTGTCCGATCTCCCGCATGGACGGTGGGTATCCCCGCCGCTGGACGGAGTCCCTGATGACCTCGATGACACGGCGTTGCCGGTCGGTGAGTCCGGAGCTGTCCGCCCGGATGCCTGGAGGTCGGCCCGGCAGGGAGCGGGCGGGCTTGGGCCCCTCCTGGTTCGCGGTTTCATTCATGGCTTGCACCGGCTCAAATCGGCCCTGGGAGCGGTCCTGGGCAGTGATGGTGGCACTGTCTGCGGTGGTGGTCACGTCGGCCCCTCTCGTTCGTCTCCCTGCTGGACAACGGTAGTTGCTTTCGAAAGGTTGCGCCAAACACACGTTCGAGTGAAAAAACGCGAATGGCCTTACGTGATCACGCGTCTGGGTGTATGGCTACCGCTGCACGGGGCGGACGAAGGTGCTCGGTGCCGCTTTTTTCGTACTCTTCGCCGCCGATGCCGTGGCCTTGTGGGTCGGAGCGGGGCGAAGGTCAGTCTGCCATCAGGTGCCCTTTGGATCGGGAACCGGCCCCCGTACCGCTGCCGCACACCGTATCCCCGTACGCTCCCCGCCGGAATGGACGCGCGGCACATGCCAATACGGGTGCGACACGCGCGTAGAGCGTGAAATTCGGGTCAGGCCCTACATATAGTGGTCCGAGTTCCACAGCGGCCCAGAAGTTGTGGTCCCCCGGTCTTCCAGGTCCTAGGTCATCGCCTATGCTTGGGGCTGCTTCGAGGGGCTCAAGGGCCCGCCGAGGCTATCGAGTCGTGCTGTGCGAGGAGGGTTGGATTCGATGCACTGCCCCTTCTGCAGGCACCCCGACAGCCGTGTGGTCGACAGTCGTACGACGGACGACGGCACGTCGATCCGCAGGCGCCGCCAGTGTCCCGACTGCTCCCGTCGGTTCACGACCGTGGAGACGTGCTCCCTCATGGTGGTGAAGCGGTCCGGAGTCACCGAGCCGTTCAGCCGTACGAAGGTCATCAACGGCGTGCGCAAGGCGTGCCAGGGGCGGCCCGTCACGGAGGACGCACTCGCCCAGCTCGGCCAGCGGGTCGAGGAGGCGGTGCGGGCCACCGGGAGTGCCGAACTGACCACCCACGACGTGGGACTGGCCATACTCGGCCCCTTGCAGGAGCTGGACGTCGTCGCCTATCTGCGGTTCGCGTCCGTGTACCGGGCGTTCGACTCGCTGGAGGACTTCGAGTCCGCCATCACGGAACTCAGGGAAGAGACGCAGGGCCCCGCCACGGCCGACGACGACGTGTGCGAGGGGTGCCAAGGAAACGACCGCGGGTCCGGAGAGGCTGTCGAAGTCCCCGTGCCCGCACACGCCGCCGACTGACGAGAAGGGCCGACGCAGGCCCTGCCGATCGGCGGCGACCACATACCTGTTGCGAGCGGACGCGTAGGCGGTGCTCGCAATGCCAGAACACACACCGTGCCCCGGGAAGAACGAGGCACTTCAGGGCGTTTTAGCCTGATACAGGGAGGCGGCATGACAGAGACGGCGAGCGGTCCGGCACGAGGTTCCCGCGCGAAGGGCACCAAGGCCACCAAGGGACTGCGTATCGAGCGCATCCACACCACCCCGGGCGTGCACCCGTACGACGAGGTGTCCTGGGAGCGCCGTGACGTCGTCATGACCAATTGGCGCGACGGCTCGGTCAACTTCGAGCAGCGTGGCGTCGAGTTCCCCGACTTCTGGTCGTTGAACGCGGTCAACATCGTCACCAGCAAGTACTTCCGGGGTGCCGTGGGCACTCCGCAGCGCGAGGTGAGCCTCAAGCAGCTCATCGACCGCATCGTGAAGACGTATCGGAAGGCCGGCGAGGACTACAAGTACTTCGCGTCGCCCGCCGACGCCGAGATCTTCGAGCACGAGCTGGCGTACGCCCTCCTGCACCAGATCTTCAGCTTCAACTCGCCGGTGTGGTTCAACGTCGGCACGCCCCAGCCGCAGCAGGTCTCCGCTTGCTTCATCCTGGCCGTCGACGACTCCATGGAGTCGATCCTCGACTGGTACAAGGAAGAGGGCATGATCTTCAAGGGCGGCTCCGGCGCCGGCCTGAACCTCTCCCGGATCCGCTCCTCCAAGGAGCTGCTCTCCTCCGGCGGCAACGCCTCGGGTCCCGTCTCCTTCATGCGCGGTGCCGACGCCTCCGCAGGAACGATCAAGTCGGGTGGCGCCACGCGCCGCGCCGCCAAGATGGTCATCCTCGACGTCGACCACCCCGACATCGAGGACTTCATCCAGACCAAGGTCAAGGAAGAGGAGAAGATCCGCGCCCTGCGCGACGCGGGCTTCGACATGGACCTGGGCGGCGACGACATCACGTCCGTCCAGTACCAGAACGCCAACAACTCGGTCCGCGTGAACGACACGTTCATGAAGGCCGTCGAGAACGGCGAGAAGTTCGGCCTCACCTCCCGCATGACCGGCGAGGTCATCGAGGAGGTCGACGCCAAGGACCTCTTCCGCAAGATGGCGGAGGCGGCCTGGGCCTGCGCCGACCCGGGCATCCAGTACGACGACACGATCAACCGCTGGCACACGTGCCCGGAGTCCGGCCGTATCAACGGCTCGAACCCGTGCAGCGAGTACATGCACCTGGACAACACGTCCTGCAACCTCGCCTCGCTGAACCTCATGAAGTTCCTGAAGGACGACGGCTTGGGCCGCCAGTCCTTCGACGTCGAGCGCTTCTCCAAGGTCGTCGAGCTCGTCATCACCGCGATGGACATCTCGATCTGCTTCGCGGACTTCCCGACCCAGAAGATCGGCGAGAACACCCGCGCCTTCCGCCAGCTGGGCATCGGCTACGCCAACCTCGGCGCCCTGCTGATGGCCACCGGTCACGCGTACGACTCCGACGGCGGCCGCTCCCTCGCCGGCGCCATCACCTCGCTGATGACCGGCACCTCGTACAAGCGGTCCGCCGAGCTCGCCGCGGTCGTCGGCCCGTACGACGGCTACGCCCGCAACGCGCAGCCGCACCAGCGCGTCATGAAGCAGCACTCCGACGCCAACGCCGTGGCCCCCCGCGTGGACGACCTGGACACGCCGATCTGGGCCGCCGCCACGGAGTCCTGGCAGGACGTGCTGCGTCTCGGCGAGAAGAACGGCTTCCGCAACGCGCAGGCCTCGGTCATCGCCCCGACCGGCACCATCGGTCTCGCGATGTCCTGCGACACCACCGGCCTTGAGCCCGACCTCGCCCTGGTCAAGTTCAAGAAGCTGGTCGGCGGCGGCTCGATGCAGATCGTCAACGGCACCGTCCCGCAGGCCCTGCGCCGCCTGGGCTACCAGGAGGAGCAGATCGAGGCGATCGTCGCCCACATCGCCGACCACGGCAATGTGATCGACGCCCCGGGCCTCAAGACCGAGCACTACGAGGTCTTCGACTGCGCCATGGGCGAGCGTTCCATCTCCGCGATGGGCCACGTCCGCATGATGGCCGCGATCCAGCCGTGGATCTCCGGCGCGCTCTCCAAGACAGTCAACCTGCCGGAGACGGCGACCGTCGAGGACGTCGAAGAGGTCTACTTCGAGGCGTGGAAGATGGGCGTCAAGGCGCTCGCGATCTACCGCGACAACTGCAAGGTCGGCCAGCCCCTCTCCGCGAAGACCAAGGAGAAGGAGAAGGCCGAGGTCACGGCCAAGGCCGAGGACACCATCCGTACCGCGGTCGAGAAGGTCGTCGAGTACCGCCCGGTCCGCAAGCGCCTCCCGAAGGGCCGTCCCGGCATCACCACGTCCTTCACGGTCGGCGGCGCCGAGGGTTACATGACCGCCAACTCCTACCCGGACGACGGTCTCGGCGAGGTCTTCCTGAAGATGTCGAAGCAGGGCTCCACCCTCGCGGGCATGATGGACGCCTTCTCGATCGCCGTCTCCGTAGGCCTGCAGTACGGCGTGCCCCTGGAGACGTACGTCTCCAAGTTCACCAACATGCGCTTCGAGCCGGCCGGTATGACGGACGACCCGGACGTGCGGATGGCGCAGTCGATCGTCGACTACATCTTCCGCCGCCTGGCGCTCGACTTCCTGCCCTTCGAGACGCGTTCCGCCCTCGGCATCCACTCCGCCGACGAGCGGCAGCGACACCTGGAGACGGGCTCGTACGAGGCCGGCGAGGACGAGGTCGACGTCGAGGGGCTGGCCCAGTCCGCGCCCCGCGCGCAGGAGCTGAAGGCCGTCGTCACCCCCAAGGCCGAGGTCGAAGCGGTCAAGCCCGCTCCGCAGCAGGCCCACACCAGTGCCGAACTGGTGGAGATGCAGCTGGGCATCCAGGCGGACGCCCCCCTGTGCTTCTCCTGCGGTACGAAGATGCAGCGGGCCGGTTCCTGCTACATCTGCGAGGGCTGCGGTTCGACCAGCGGTTGCAGCTGATCTCTGACGGACCCACACGCCGGAGGGGCGGTACAGCCACCAGCTGTACCGCCCCTCCGGCGCGTGCGCGTACCCCCGGCGCGTGCGCGGACTTCCAGCGCGTCCGCGCATGTTCAGCGCTTGCGCATACGTTCAGCGCGTGCGCGGGAGCCGTGTGGCCTCAGGACCCGACGCCGTTGCCCATGATCCTCGCGAAGGTCGCCGGGTCCGCATCGAAGCCCTGGACCGCGGGACGGAAAGTCCACTCTCCGGAGTCGTCACGTACGAACTCCGCGACCGTCGTGGCCGTGGCCCCGAGGACGCCGCCGAAGTCGTTCTCGGACAGGACGGTGTAGCCCTCGCGGATCCGCAGGGCCGGGTTGGTGACGCCGACGAACGTGCGCCGTCCGGTGCCCTGCTGTATGGCGACGCCGACCATCACGCGCGCGTAGCGCTTGTTGAGACGGCTCAGCTCCAGGGTCATGACCTCGTCCCAGCCGAAGCCCTTGCCGTCCTTGCTGTCCCGGTTGAGGTAGATGGTGCCGTCCGGGGAGCGGCTGCCGAAGTGGACTACGTAGTCGGGGTCTTCCTGCGCGTCGGTCGCGAGATAGGTGGCGGCGACGATGTCGAGATCGATGGCCGGTTCGCCGGTGGGACTGGGGTCCCACTTCACCGAGACCTCGACCTTGCTGATGCCCTTGTTGAGGCCGTTCACCGCACATCCTTCCTGGTGCCCCTGCGTCGGCCGCCTCAACTGCCGGGCAGGTGAGGCGTGTTGTCCATCGTGCCACGCACACGGGGGCGCTCGCGCGGATGCAGTGCGCCCGACCGTGACCGACGCCACGTTCCTGGGCCTTACGATGGCGCCGTGCTGGTCAAGTGGATTCGCTGCACCGTGGTGGACCGCCGCGGTTTCGAACGGGGACAGCGAAAATGGGCGGGACTTCTGGGGGAGCCGGGATTCCGGGGGCAGGGCGGGGGCTGGAGCCGGGGAAGGCCCGGAGTCGCCCACATCTTCGCCTTCTGGGAGAGCCGTGCCTTCTACGACTCCTTCATGGCGCGCTCCCATGACCGGCTGGCCGCGTCCCAGTCGGGCACCTTCAAGGACCAGTACGCCACGCTCTTCGACCATCGCTTCGACGTGAAGACCGGCTTCGAGCCGCGCTTCACGGAGGCCGACCTCGTGCGGGTGGCGCACTGCCGTGTGCACGAGGAGCGCGCCGAGCACTTCGCGCTGATGCAGGAAAAGGTCTGGAACCCGGCGATGGCCGGCTCGCCCGGCATGGTGCGGGGCCTGTTCGGCGAGGCGCCCGGCCACGAGTTCCTGGTCCTGTCCATGTGGCAGTCGGCCGCCGAGCACGGCAAATACCGCGCGGAGCGGGTGGAGCGGCTCGCCCTGCGGGCCCAGATAGAGGCGGACGTCGTGGCGCTCACGGGGGACATAGTCCAGCTGGAACCGTCCTGGACCGTCTGAACGGCGACCTGACGCTGATCTGGCGGCGTCCCGAGGGGGACCTGACGGCGTCCCGAGGGCGTCTCATGAGGGCCGCGATTCGTGTGACCTGTGACGTATGAAGCCCGTACGAGTGCTCGATCGGGCGTGACCCGATCTAGGGTTCCGGTATGGCACGTCCACGGCGCATCGTTCTTGTCCGGCACGGCGAGTCGGTGGGCAATGCCGATGACTCCGTCTACGAGCGTGAACCCGACCACGCTCTGGCACTCACCGAGAAGGGGTGGCGACAGGCGGAGGAGACGGGCAAGCGGCTCAGAGAGATCTTCGGCCGCGAGCAGGTAAGCGTTTACGTCTCCCCGTACCGCCGTACCCACGAGACCTTCAGGTCCTTCCATCTCGACCCCGGGCAGGTCCGCGTCCGCGAGGAGCCCCGGCTGCGCGAGCAGGACTGGGGGAACTGGCAGGACCGGGACGACGTACGTCTCCAGAAGGCCTATCGCGATGCCTACGGGCACTTCTTCTACCGCTTCGCACAGGGCGAGTCCGGCGCCGACGTGTACGACCGGGTCGGCAACTTCCTGGAGAGCCTCTTCCGGAGCTTCGAGGCGCCCGATCACCCGCCCAACGTGCTCCTGGTGACCCACGGTCTGGCCATGCGGCTGTTCTGCATGCGCTGGTTCCACTGGACGGTCGCCGAGTTCGAGTCGCTGTCGAACCCCGGGAACGCGGAGATGCGGATGCTGGTTCTCGGGGAGGACGGCCGCTACGCGATCGACCGTCCTTTCGAACGCTGGCGGGATCCGGAGTCGTACGGGGCCACCGGTTAGGGGGCTCTTGGCGGCGCCAGGGTGGTGCTTGGCTGCCGCCAACTGTCGTCCTAATTTGTTGTCTTTTGTCAGAATTCATGAGTGACGAACTAGAGTGGCAGGGCGATGACCGCTGACTCCTCTCCCGCCGGGCGCCTCGACCGCGCCCTGGCCAGCCTGCGCGGTCTGGCGGTCGGGGACGCGCTGGGCTCACAGTTCTTCGTGCCCGCGAACTATCCGCTGCTCCAGGAGCGCGCACTGCCGCCAGGCCCTTGGAAATGGACCGACGACACGGAAATGGCCGCCTCCGTAGTGGCCACTTTGGCCGCCCGTCACCGCATCGACCAGGACGAACTGGCCCGCTCCTTCGCCGAGCGTCATGACGCCGACCGGGACTACGGTCCCGCGGTGGACCGGCTGCTGCGACAGATCCGGGAGGGCGGCGACTGGCGCGCACTGTCCTCGGCCCTCTTCAAGGGGCAGGGCTCATGGGGCAACGGCGCGGCGATGCGGATCGCCCCGCTGGGCGCCTGGTACGCGGACGACCCCGAGCAGGCCACGCACCAGGCGGAGATCTCGGCGTACCCCACCCATCAGCACCGGGAGGCGGTCGTCGGCGCCATGGCCGTGGCGGCCGCCGCCGCGCTGGCCGCGGCGCCGGGAGGGCCGCCCGGGCCCGACGCGCTGCTCGACGGCGTCATCGCTCTCGTACCGCGCAGCGCCGTGGGAGCGGGTCTGCGGCGCGCCCGGGACATGCTCGACTACGGGGACACGACCACGGTGGCGGCCGTCCTCGGCTGCGGCCGACGTACGACCGCGCACGACACGGTGCCGTTCGCGCTCTGGTCGGCGGCGCGGGCCCTCGGCGACTACGAAGAGGGCATCTGGGCCACCGCCCAGGTGGGCGGCGACATGGACACGACCTGCGCCATCGTCGGGGGCGTAGTGGCCGCCGGGTCGGCCGGGGCTCCTCCTGAGGGGTGGCTGGAGCGCACCGAGGCGCTGCCGGGCTGGCTGACACCGGCAGACGCGCACTAGGAGTCGGAGGCCGCTCGGCAGGGCGTGAGGGCGGTTTCGGCGGGGCTTGAGGACGGCTTCCGTAGCCGTGAGGACGGCTTCTGCGGCCTTGAGGACTGCTGTCGGCGGTTGACGGCGGGGTGCCGGGCTCAGCTCGTGGGCCACGCGCGCGTGCCCTCTTTTCGTCCGCCCCACGTATTGATCCCTGTCACAGCCCTGCCACAGAGAAGCCGCGCCCCGCTGTCCCGAGAGTCCCGCGGTTACCCTTTCCGCCACGCCGATCGTTGATCATCAAGAGTCGACGCCGACGAGAAACCGGTTCCTGAGCTTCTCCCGCAGCTGTGCGCTGCGTGCTGCCCGGACCGGTCGGGGAGGGGGTCCTGTGTCCGAGAAACCGTCCGAGGCCGAGCCGAGAGGGTCGGAAACCGAGGAGCCGGAGAAGCCGGAGGAGACCGTTCCGGCGGCCCGCTCCGGCGGGGGGAGCGTGGGCACGGGCACGGGCACGGGCGCGGGCGCGGGCACGGTTGCGGGGGCGGCCAGGGCCAAGGCTTCAGCTTCGGGTACGGCTTCGAGTACGGATACAGGTACGGGTTCGGGCCAGAAAGGCTCGGCCGTGGCGGACCTCGACGACGAGGACGAGGACGAGGGCGAAGGCTGGAACGGTCCCGCCGTCGAGTCCTGGTTCGCGGACATCCAGGCGGACACCCCCGCGTCCGTCCGTACCGCGACGCTCTGGGCCGCTATGGCCACCGGCCTGCTCAGCATGCTTCTGCTCGGAGAGGGCCTGGCGCTCAATCTCCTGCTGGTGGCGATACCGATCACGCTCGGTGTGTACTTCGCGGCCGGGAGAGCGGGCCGACGGCTACGCCCCTGGACGCTGGTGTGGGGTGGTGGCGGACTCGCCCTGCTGATCGTTCCGGCGCTGCGTGACGCCGGCTGGCCGTCCTTCCTCGCCGTCGTCGCCGCTCTGGCGGTGGGCTCGCTCGCCCTGCACGGCGGCCGTACCTGGACAGGGATGCTGTTCGGCCCGATCGGCCTCTACACCTCGCTGGTCACCGGCCCGGGCTGGGGCTGGCGCGGACTGCGCGAGCGGACCGGCGGGGCACGCGGCAACGTGGGCCCGGTGCTGCGCGCGATCGCGGTGGCCGCCGTCCTGCTGGTGGTCTTCGGCGCCCTCTTCGCCGGCGCGGACGCGGCCTTCGCCGACCTCCTGGCGGACCTCGTGCCGGACGCGTCGGTCTCCGGCGGCCCCTGGCACGCCGTCCTGTTCGTGATCGGCGTCGTCGGCGCCCTGGCGGCAGCGCACACGGCCGCGGCACCCGTTCAGTGGGACCGCGTCGTGGTGCCCCCGGGCCGCGCCCGCGGCCGCGTCGAGTGGGCCCTACCCCTGGTCGTGCTCGTCGCGCTCTTCGCTGTCTTCAACGCCGTCCAGCTAGTCGTCCTCCTCGGTGGATACGACGCCGTCCTGGACAAGACCGGCCAGACCTACTCCGAGTACGCGCGTCAGGGCTTCTGGCAGTTGCTCCTGGTCACGCTCCTCACCCTGCTGGTCATCGTCCTCGCCCTGCGCTGGGCGCCCCGGGACGACGCGCGCGACCGGACGCTGGTGCGCGCCGTCCTCGGCACCCTCTGCGCCCTCGCCCTCGTCGTCGTGGCCTCGGCGGTGCGGCGTATGGACATGTACGTGGACGCGTACGGGCTGACCCGGCTGCGGATCTCCGTGGTGACCGTCGAACTCTGGCTCGGCCTGGTCATCGTGCTCATCATGGCGGCCGGCGCCCTCGGAGCCCGCTGGCTGCCGCGCGCGGTGCTGGCCAGTGCCGCCGGGACCGTGCTCGTCTTCGGGATCGTGTCGCCCGACGGCCTGATCGCCGAGCGCGCTGTCCAGCGGTACGAGCGCACGGGCATGTTCGACCTCGACTACGCGCGCGAGTTGTCCGCCGACGCCGTACCGGCGCTGGACAAACTTGATGAGCCGCTGCGGTCCTGTGCCCTGAAATCCATCGACGAGGACCTGGGGGAGAACGTCGCCCCCTGGTACGCCACGAGTTGGGGCGAGGCACGCGCCCGGAACATCCTCGACGAGCAAAAGCCGTCCCCCGCAGCGGACTGGCGCGTGTGCAGCCGCCTGGACGAGGATCTGGCGTACCGCTGAGGCGGGAGACGGAGGGCGCGTACCCGCGTACCGCCGAGGCGGGGCGTAGAGGGTGCGTACCGAGCGCGTACCGCTGAAGTCGCCGCGCGCGCCTACCGCGTACGCGCCGCTTCAGTTGGGTCGTCTGGGTCGTCCGTGCCGGTGTGCCGCCGCAGCGATCGCGTGGGAACCAAGCCGGCCGGTCCGCCGGTCTCAGTACGGCGGACCGGCCGACTCTTCGCGTCCGTGGCGGTGGTCGGTCAGCCCGCCGGGACCCCCGCCGTGCCCGACAGCGCCTCCAGGTCGCTCTTCCGGACCCGGATCACCAGTGTGGCGACGGCAAGAGCCAGCACGGCCATGGCGACGGCCGGGAGGAAGGCCGTGGAGATGCCCTGGGCGAGCACCTCGTGACTCCAGGGAGCGGGCAGCTGATGCGTGGTGGCGAACTCCGCCTTCTGCTCGGGCGAGGCGTTGGCCATGAAGTCCGTGACCTGTTTCTCCGCCTCCTCACGGCTCGCCGTACCGAAGACCGTGGTGAGGATGGAGAGGCCGAGCGAACCACCCACCTGCTGCGTGGCGTTGAGCAGTCCGGACGCGGCGCCCGCCTCGTGGGGGGCCACTCCGGAGACCGCGGTCAGGGTCAGCGTCACGAAGTTCAGCCCCATGCCGAAGCCGAACAGCAGCATCGGACCGAGCACACCGCTGACGTAGGAACTCTCGGGGTCGATGAACGTCAGCCAGCCGAGCCCGATCACCACGAGGGTCGAGCCGACCATCATGAACGGCTTCGGGCCGAGCACCGGCAGGAACCGCTGCGACAGACCCGCGCCGGTGCCGATCGCGACCGTGATGGGCAGGAAGGCCAGGCCGGCCTCGATGGGCGTGTACTGCAGCACGTTCTGCACGAAGAGAACGATGAAGAAGAACATGCCGAACATCGCCGCGGCCAGGCTCAGCATGATCACGTACGTACCCGAGCGGTTGCGGTCGGCGAACATCCGCAGCGGTGTGATCGGTTCCTTGGCCCGGGACTCGACCAGCGCGAAGGCCACCAGGAGGACCACCGCGGTGCCGAAGGACGCGATGGTGAGACTGTCCCGCCAGCCCTCCTCCGCGGCCCGGATGAAGCCGTAGACGAGCGAGGCCATACCGAGAGTCGAGGTCAGCGCGCCCGCGATGTCGAAGCGCCCCGGATGCCGCTCGGACTCGCTGATGTAGAGCGGTGTGACCACGGCGATCAGTACACCGATGGGTACGTTGACGAAGAGCACCCAGCGCCAGTCGAGCCACTCGGTGAGCATGCCGCCGGCGAGCAGCCCGATCGCGCCGCCACCGGCCGAGACGGCGGCGAAGACCCCGAACGCCCTGTTGCGCTCGGGCCCTTCGGGGAACGTCGTCGTGATCAACGCCAGCGAGGTGGGGGAGGCGATCGCGCCGCCCACCCCTTGGAGGGCGCGTGCCGCCAGCAGTTGCCAGGGCTCCTGGGCGAGTCCGCCGAGCAGCGAGGCGGCCGTGAAGAGCAGGATGCCGGACATGAAGACCCGGCGCCGGCCGAGGATGTCGCCGGCCCGGCCACCGAGCAGCAGCAGACCGCCGAACGTGAGCGTGTAGGCGCTGACCACCCAGGTGAGATCAGTGGTGGAGAACTTGAGGGCGCCTTGAATGTGCGGGAGCGCGATGTTCACAATCGTCGCGTCGAGTACCACCATGAGTTGGCAGGCCGCGATGACGGTGAGCGCGATGCCGGGATGCCCCTCCCGGCGGGCCGCTCCCGGCTTCTGATCTTTGATCAACGGAGAGGTTGTCACTATTGAGTCCCCCACGAGTGCGTTAGTGAACGCTCGCGTTCACTGTCGCGTCAAAAGGTAGTGAGTCCCCGACAGTGAACGCAAGCGTTCACTGAACTCGCCGCCGATTGATGTCACTTGACCGCTCACGGACCCCGGTCCGTATGGCGCGTACGTGCATGCGTGCGCACGTCCGCGCCCCTCGCCCGCTCACATGGAGACAGGCTCATGGTTACTTCGAGTTGGACGGCCGCCCCCGCTCAGGCGGCCTCCCCGCGCAGACGCGGCGCCGTACTCGAACGCGCGATCCTCGACGCCGCGCTGGAGCAGCTCAGCACGGTCGGCTGGAACGGCCTCACGATGGAGGGCGTCGCGGCCGGCGCCCAGACGGGGAAGGCCGCGGTCTACCGCCGCTGGCCGTCGAAGGAGGACCTCGTCGCGGACGCGCTGCAGGCCGGGCTGCCGTCGCTCGTGGACGTACCCGATCTGGGAAGTGTGCGGGACGACCTGCTGGAGCTGTGCCGGCGGGCGCGCGAGGCGATGTTCTCGCGCCCGGGGTTCGCGCTGCGCTCGGTGATTCACGAATGCGACTCGTCCCAGGCCCAGCGTTTCCACGAAGTGATCCTGTCGGGGGTCGTGGAGCCGACGATCCGCCTGCTCGGCGAGGTCATCGACCGTGGGATCCGGCGGGGAGAGGTCCGGCCGGACGCGGCGAACTCCTATGTCCTCGACGCCATTCCGGCGATGATGATGTACCGCTCCAAGGTGTGCGCGAGCGAATGGAACGAGCGGGACATCGAGGAGATGATCGACCAGCTCATGGTCCCGCTGCTGCGACCGGAAGGTGTCTGACCGGGGTTGCGCCGGAAGGTGTCCGGCCGGGGTTGCCTGAAGGTTGTCCGACCGGGGCTACCGGAAGGTGTCCGACCGGGTTCCGCGGTCGCTCCGGGCTGGCCTCGGGGTGACGCGGTACGGGTTCGGGGGCGCCCCGGACGGGCTTCGGGCCGACCGGGTCGGTGATGTGCGGGGCGCTCGGGGGAACCGGGTGTCGTGTGCGGTTCCGGGCGGCGTAGGCTGAGCGTGTCATGCCGTACGAACCACCTACCCACACCGTCGAGCGCTCCCTGCGCGCCACGACCGGAGCCAAGGTCATCGCCGGTGTCGACGAGGTGGGGCGCGGCGCCTGGGCCGGCCCGGTCACCGTCTGCGCGGCGGTCACGGGCCTGCGTCGCCCGCCCGAAGGCCTCACCGACTCCAAGCTCCTCACCGTCAAGAGGCGCACAGCACTCGCCGAGATACTGGCGCAGTGGGTGACGTCGTACGCCCTGGGGCATGCTTCTCCGGAGGAGATCGACCAGCTGGGGATGACGGCCGCACAGCGGCTGGCCGCCTGCCGCGCCCTCGAAGCGCTGCCGGTGCGTCCCGACGCGGTCATTCTCGACGGGAAACACGACTATCTGGGCGTGCCGTGGCAGGTCCGCACGGTGATCAAGGGCGACCAGTCCTGCGTCTCCGTGGCGGCGGCCTCGGTGATCGCGAAGGTCCAGCGCGACAAAATGATGGCCGAACTGGGTGTCGACCATGCAGACTTCGGTTTTGCGGCCAACGCCGGGTATCCGTCACCGGTTCACAGGGCCGCACTGGAGATGCGGGGCCCCACCCCGTACCACCGGCTGTCGTGGGCGTATCTTGATGCGTTGCCCCAGTGGCGGCACCTCAAGAAGGTCCGCAGTTGGGCGGACGGAAGCGTTCCGGAGATCGAAGGGCAACTCGGCTTCGACTTCTGACGGTTCTGTTCGCACTCATGTGTCACCCGCTTACGCGAGTCGCACCGGCGTTTGATAAAAATCAGCTCATGCCTCTCATTCCCGAGGAGCCTCAGATTCACGAGAGTGCCCAGGGTCCCCGCGTCAGTCCGGCCACCGGCCGGACCGTGCCGACCCCCCGCCCCGTACCCGGCCCCCGCCCCGCGGCACCCCCGCGTCCAGGCCGTCCGGGTCCTGTCCGGCCGATGCCGCCTGTGCAACGCACGCCGCGCGACACGGCCGTGGCCAAGCCGGGGCCTGCCGCTCCGGCGGCCCCAGCCGCAGCCTCTACTCCGACGATCCAGCTGATCCCGGCCTCGGCCGAGGGCGCGCTGGACGCCGCCGAGGAAGCGGTCGACCTGCTCCTTGACTCGGGCAGGGCCCCCGGTGAGGTGCTGGTGATCACCACCGGCGAACCCCACCCGTGGGCCGCGCACGAGCTCTCCTTCGGCGAGGCCGCGTACTGGGCCCAGCACGACGCGGGAGACGACGTGTTTTACGCCGACGCCTCCGCCGTCGGTCGTGCCGCGTCCCGGCCCGTGGTCGTTGTCGCCGTCAACGGCGGGCCCGACGCCATCGCTGCCACCGCGCTGCCGCTGGCCCTTGGCCGAGCCGACACCCTGCTGATCGTCTGCGGAGACCCGCAGCAGATCAACTCGGTGCTGGGCGCGGGAGTCTGACAACCCCCGCTCTTCCGGGGGTCGTCACGGCTCGGATGTCACCGCGGTGGCATCTGCTCGGAGCATGCACAGAGGACGGTCCGACGTGTGCCGGTACGGGGGATGTGCCGGCGTGCTGTCGTCGTCGTGGTGCGGTGTGGGCGTCAGCGTGCGCTGCGCCGACGCGTGGGGCGCCCGCCGTGTTCGCGGTGGGATCGTGTCCTTAAGTCCGTAACGGGGTCAGGTCCGTAATTCCGTGACGGGGTCGTGCGTTTTTGCGTGACGCCGAAGTTCGCCGGTGTTGTCGGCTTCGGCGTCAGGTCCGGCCGTGCGCCCAGCATCACCTGAAGCGGCTTGTGGCCGGACCGGGCCGGGCCGGGCTGAGCGGGACCGGGTTGAGCCGGTGCCTGTGCCGACGGCCTGAGCCGGTCGTCGGCTCAGCGGGCGGCCGCGCGGCGCAGTACCTCCGAGGCGGACCCGCCGGTGCGCGGCTGTATGGACTTGGCCTCGGCGAGTGACTCCAGGGACTCCGGCGGCGAGTCCGCGTTCGGCCGACGGCCTCCGCGTCCCTCGCCGAGCACCTGCCAGCCGTCACGTGTCAACGTGATGTAGGCCCCGCAGCGCAGGCCGTGCAGCGTGCAGGCGTCCCGCAGCCCCCACATCCACGCCCCGTCCTCCTCCGTCCATCGTGCGTCGCCGTCACGGCAGTAGAGCAGCACGGCGGTACGCACCGGTGTTCGGCGTCGCAGGTCGTGCGGGATGACCCGGCGCAGCTGCGCGAGCAGCGCGTTGCGGAACATCCACCCGTCCGCCGGAGTCGGCCTTCTGACGAAGGAAGCGCTCGCGTTCAGCCGTTCGTCGGGATCGAGCACTGCCACGATCGCGGTCGTGGGGCCGGGCCGATGCCGGGAGTGCAGCCCGCTGACGACCTCCCGGGGATTGCGCAGAAGCGGAATCCCCGCTGCGGCCCATTCGGCGGGTTCGAGCATCCGGGTCAGTGGATTGGCGGAAGTGGCGGCCGTCGACATGGATGCCGCCGAGGACGGAGCGAATCCGAAGGTCACGGTCCTCCCTTCGGCTACGCGCCCACACAGCGGGCGAGGTCGGACTGGGGGAGCGCGCCGCAGCACAGCCCGAACGGGCGGCCTCTGGAGGCCACGCGGGGCGCGAGGCCAATTCTTCCTGTCGAACTTGGTTGCGGCAACGAGCAATTGGGGCCACCGACCGTTATCTGGCGATCCGTTGCTTATATCCCTGCTCGGTATTTACCACCGCACCGCAGGAATCAACCTTGCACAGCGAGTACCAGCGGCAACACCCCCTGGGCGCCGGCCCGCCGCAGCATGCGCGCGGCCACCGCGAGCGTCCAGCCGGTGTCGGTCGAGTCGTCCACGAGCAGGACGGGTCCGTCGGCTCCGGAGAGCGCCGCGGCCAGACCGGGCGGCACCACGAGGGCGCCGTCGAGGGCCTTCAGCCGCTGCGCGCTGTTGCTCCTGGAGACCTGTGCGGCGTCGGCCCCCGGGGCGTACTCGATGGAGCCCAGCAGGGGCAGACGGCCGACCTCGGCGATCCGCGCACCCAGCGACTGGACGAGGTGCGGCCGGCGCTGTGACGCCATGGTGACGACACCGACAGGGCGCGGCACGGCGCCGGAACCGCCCGAGGCCCAGCCGCCGGGTCCCTTCGCCCAGTCGGCCAGCACGCCGACGACTGCCTGGGCCACGTCGTCCGGAACAGGCCCGTCCGGCGCCTGGGGGCCGAGCATCGGCCGCAGCCGGTTGCCCCAGCCGATGTCCGAAAGCCTTCCCAGCGCCCGTCCGGACGCGGCCTGTTCCCCGGCCGGGATGCGTCCCTTCAGATCGACGCCCACGGCGGGCAGGCCGGTGGGCCACATCTTCCGGGGATCCACTTCGATACCCGCCCGGCCGAGTTCGCCACGCGCCGAGTCCAGTGCGGACGAGGACACGGAGTCGGAGAACCGCGGCTTCGTGCAGGTGTCGCAGCGACCGCACGGGGCGGCTCCCTCGTCGTCCAACTGCCGGCGCAGGAACTCCATCCGGCAGCCGGTCGTCGTCACGTAGTCGCGCATGGCCTGCTGCTCGGCCGCGCGCTGCTTGGCGACCCATGCGTAGCGCTCGGTGTCGTACGTCCATGGGGTGCCCGTGGAGATCCAGCCGCCCTTGACGCGCTTCACCGCGCCGTCCACGTCCAGCACCTTGAGCATCGTTTCGAGCCGTGACCGGCGCAGCTCCACCAGGGGTTCGAGCGCGGGGAGCGACAGCGGGCGTCCCGCCTGGCCGAGAACGTCCAGGGTGCGCCTGACCTGCTCCTCCGGGGGGAAGGCGATCGATGCGAAGTACTGCCAGATCGCCTGGTCCTCCTTGCCGGGCAGGAGCAGCACCTCGGCATGCTCGACACCACGGCCCGCGCGGCCCACCTGCTGGTAGTAGGCGATGGGTGAGGACGGCGAACCCAGGTGCACCACGAAACCGAGGTCGGGCTTGTCGAAGCCCATGCCCAGCGCCGAGGTGGCGACAAGGGCCTTGACGCGGTTGGCGAGCAGGTCCTCCTCGGCCTGCTGGCGGTCCGCGTTCTCCGTCTTCCCCGTGTACGAGGTCACGGTGTGCCCGGCCTGCCGGAGGAAGGCGGTGACCTCCTCGGCCGCTGCCACGGTGAGCGTGTAGATGATTCCGGAGCCCGGCAGCTCGCCCAGGTGCTCGGCGAGCCAGGCCATCCGGTGGGCGGCGTCCGGCAGCTGCAGCACGTTCAGGCTCAGGCTCTCGCGGTCCAGGGGGCCACGCAGGACGAGGGCGTCCGTGCTTCCGCCGGTGCCCAGCTGCTCGGCGACGTCGGCGGTCACGCGCGCGTTGGCCGTGGCGGTGGTCGCGAGGACCGGGACACCTGAGGGAAGGTCGGCGAGCATGGTGCGCAGGCGGCGGTAGTCCGGCCGGAAGTCGTGGCCCCAGTCGGAGATGCAGTGCGCCTCGTCCACCACGAGGAGGCCGGTCGCCGCCGCCAGCCTGGGCAGCACCTGGTCCCGGAAGTCGGGGTTGTTGAGCCGCTCCGGGCTCACCAGAAGGACATCGACCTCGCCTTCGGCCACCTCGTCCTGGATCGTGTCCCACTCCTCCGAGTTGGACGAGTTGATGGTCCGCGCCCGGATGCCGGCGCGTGCGGCTGCCTCAACCTGGTTGCGCATGAGGGCGAGGAGGGGGGAGACGATCACGGTGGGACCGGCGCCTTGCCCCCGCAGCAGCGCGGTCGCGACGAAGTACACGGCGGACTTGCCCCAGCCGGTGCGCTGCACGACCAGGGCCCTGCGCTTGTCGGCCACGAGGGCCTCGATGGCGCGCCACTGGTCCTCGCGCAGCCGGGCGTCGCCTCCCGGCGCGCCGACGAGGCGGGCGAGGACGGTGTCGGCCGCTGTGCGCAGCTCTTCGTTGCTCATGGCCCCATGCAACCCGATGGGTCGGACATCGCGCGAATGAGCCGGTCCGCTGTGGACAACTTCTGACGTGGTCATGGCCGTGGTTATCCACAGGGCAAAGCGGAATTCCGGGTTTCGCGGGATGGTCACGGCATGACGAACCACAGCGAACCGGCCGAGAACCTCGGCGACGGCGACACCGGGCGATGCGACGAGACCGCCGAGCGGATCAGCTCGGACAAGCAGATCGACACGGGCAAGCAGGGCGGCAGGGATAAGCAGGGTGGAACGGATAAACAGGGCAACCCGAGCAGCCCGGGTAGGCGGGGCGGCCAGGGCAGGCAAGACGGGCGGGATCGGCAGGACGAGTGGGGTGGACCACGCGGACCGGGCATGGGTCGCTTCGGACGGCGGGAGGGCCATGGCGGAACGGTGCGGGAGGGCCACGACGGTAAGGCCTCGGCCGGCTCGGCACACGCCGCGGTCGGCGGCGCACATGGCGCGACCGGCAGCCTGTCTCCGGACCACCAGGTCACCCTCCGCACTCCGGCCGAACTGGCCGATGCCCTGCCGTACCTGCTCGGGTACCGGCCCGAGGACAGCATCGTGCTCGTCGCCCTGCACGACAGGGACGGGCGTGGCCGCTTCGGCGGACGGGCCCGACTCGGCATCCCGAACCACGCGGACGACTGGCCGTCCGTCGCGCAGCAGCTGACGCACGGCCTGGTGAAGGGCAGCGAGCGCAGGGGTGCCCTGCCCGAGAGCATGGTCGCCTTCCTCTGTCAGGAACCCGGGGAAGGAGAGTCGGGCCGGGCAGTGATGGAACGCCTGCGTCCGCTCGCGCAACTGCTGCGCAAGGCCTGCGGAGTGCTCGACGTGCCGGTGGTCGAGGCACTGTGCATCTCGGACGGCCGCTTCTGGTCGTACTGCTGCCCCAGCGAACACTGCTGTCCCTCGGGCGGTACGTCCATGGGGCTGCCGGGCACGTCCGTGCTGGCCGCGGCCGCCACCTACGCCGGGCTTCAGGTGCGGGGCACCCTGCGGCAGTTGCGGGCGAGGCTCACTCCGTGGGAGAGCAAGGCGGCGCAGGAGCAGGAATCCGCCCTCGACGCGGTGAGCATGGCGCTGATCCCCCGAATTCTGGACGACGGGAGCCGTGCCGGTGTCGCGGCCAGGACCTTGGAGCTTGCCCACCAGGTCATGCGCCGGTTCGCCGACGCCACCTCCGCCGCCCTTGCCCCCGGGACACTGCCGGCGGATCTCCGGGACGACGAGCTCCTGCGGCACGAGGAGGCGGCCACGTTGATCCTCGGTCTGCAGGACCGCACGACACGGGACCGGGCGGCGGAGTGGATGGAGGGGGACGAGGCCGGACCGGCCCTGCGCCTCTGGAGGGCGCTGGCACGCCGCTGCGTCGGCTCGTACGGGGAGCACGCAGCGGCGCCGCTCACGCTCGCCGGGTGGGTCGCCTGGTCCTCCGGCGACGAACTGGAGGCCCGCGAAGCGCTCGCCATGGCGCTCGGAGCGGATTCCGGGTACCTCTTCGCCCGGCTGCTCCACCAAGCGTGCAACGAGGGACTGGACCCGGAGTCGATCCGCCGCTGTCTACGGGGAGAGCGCGCCGATCGTGTAGACGGTGAGGTGCTCGCCTCGCCGGTGGAGGGTGTGGGGCCGTCGGACGTCGATGGGCCGCCCCCACATGTTCCGGCGGGGCATGAGGAGCTCGGAGGACCTGGGGGGTCTGCCAGGGTTCCCGCTCGCCGCCGACGCAGGTCGCGGGTCACGGAGGGTGCAGTTGACCGGCCCGGTTCCCGACCGGCCGGTACCGGTGGCACGCGCCGTCCTCGTTCCACTTCTTCCGGCTCCGGGGTGCCCGCAGAGGGTGGCTCAGGCCGAGGCGGTGACAGCACTGGCCCAAGCGGCGGCGGCAGCAATGGTGGTCCGGCTCGCTCTCGCCGCAGTGCGGGGAATGCGGTGAGTACGCGGAATGCGGGGAGCGCTGAAGGTGCCGGGCAGCCCGGAATGTCGAAGAGCGAGTCGAAGGGGGAGACGTGAGGGAGGGGAGAGGGCGGACGTCGGTGCCGGCGGATCGGCCTGTCGGGTGCTAACGACGGGCTTCCGCGGACCAGGGCGTGACTCGGGACAGGTCAGCCCCGTTCACCTGAGTGGCGTAGCCCTCGGGCGTGCCGTGCCATCGCATCGGCCGCGCCCCGTCGGAGCCCCCGCACACCGCCGAGCCCTCATACACCGCCGAGCACCCACTCAGCGCACGGAGCACAGAAGAAGCCGCCCCATGCCTCTGCCCACCCCGTCCTCCATGCCCTCCGTCCCGAACAGCGCCCCGTCGCCCTTCGAGAGGTCCGCACAGCCCTCCATCGGCCGCGGCGCTGCCCTGGCCCCGCACACGGCGCCGGTCGTACAGCGCGGCACCATGACTCTGCCGCCCGCCCACGCCGCACTCATCTGTGTCGCCCTGCCGGGACTCGCGATCTCCACGGAGCAGGGGCAGCTGACGGGCCACGGGCTGGAGGGCTTCTACCGGTCGGGTCGGCGGGTGCTCTCCCGGTGCCGGCTGCGGGTGGCGGGCCGGGAACCGCTCGCGGTCCAGGCCCGGATGATCGCGCCCGACCAGGCGCGATTCGTGGCGGTCCTGAGCCTCTCCGCCGACGGTGGGCCCGACCCCGACGTCCTGGTCGACCGCGTGAGATACGCGGACGGCACGGAGCGGATCACCTTGCGCAGCGCGGCCGACCGACCACTGCGCCTCCCCGTCGAGGTGGCGCTCGGCACGGACCTGGCCGAACTGGGCGCGGTCGCGGCGGGGAGAGCCGGCCCCGATCTGCCGGCCAGTGTCCATGACTCGGGTATGCGGTGGTCGTGTGCCACCGGGGACTCCGTCGTCACGGCCGACCCGCCGCCTTCGGACGCGCTGGCCTCCGCAGGTTTGCTGCGCTGGGAGTTCGAACTGCCTCCCGGCGGTGCCCGAAGCGTGGAGCTGAGGGTACGTCCGGCAGGGACGGGGCCCATCCGGGCCGTCGCGCGCGGTGCCACAAGCCCCCTCGCCCCGGCACGGGCCGCAAGTGACGATCCGAGGGCCGAGGCACTTCTGCGCACGAGTATCGAGGACCTGCAAGCTCTTCTCCTGCGGGATCCCGCGCAGCCGTCCGACACACATCTGGCGGCAGGGGCGCCTTGGCGCTGCGGCATGGCACCGGCCGAGGCCCTCGCGGCAGCACGCATGACTCTGCCGCTGGGCACGCGCCTCGCCGCGGGGACCCTGCGCACCCTCGCCCGCACCCAACTCGTGGGAGCCGGACCACGATCCGGTCTGATTCCCGGCCCGCGCCGACAAGTCGGCGCCCAGCTGCCACCCAGCTGCACAGGGCAGGAAGCGACGCTGCTGTTTCCCGTGGTGCTCGCGGAGGCCCGCCGCTGGGGGCTTTCCGAGACGGAGACGGAGGAGTTGCTGCCCGCGGCCGAACGTTGCCTCCAGTGGCTGCGGACCGCTGGCGGCGACGGTACGTATCTGGCGGACCCGCACCCGGGCGGGCCATGGCGCTGTGAGACACAGGCACACGCCCACCGGGCCGCTCTGCTGGGCGCCGACCTCCTCGACGCGTACGGCAGGGCAGGCGGCGTCGGGCTGCGGCAGTGGGCGGGGGAGATGCGGACCGCGTTCCGGGAGGACTTCTGGATCGAGGAGCGAGGAGGCGGCAGACCGGCCGCGGCTCGTCTGCCGGGCGGACGGATCCTTCCGCACCTCGGCTCCGGCGGTGTCCACCTGCTCGACACCGGCTTGCTCGGCGCAGGGGCACCCGCGCCGGGTCTGCTCGACAAGGTGCAGACGGAACAGCTCGCACGTCTGCTCGGCGGACCCGCAATGGACTCGGGCTGGGGGCTGCGCAGCCTCGGCGCGAAGGAGCCGGGTTACAACCCCTTCGGGCATCGGAGCGGGTCCGTGCGCGTCCACGAGACGGCTCTCGCCGTGGCGGGGCTGGCCGCCGCGGGCTACGAGAAGGAGGCGAGTGCGCTGTTGCTGG
Organism: Streptomyces liliiviolaceus; assembly: GCF_018070025.1. Taxonomy (NCBI): domain Bacteria; kingdom Bacillati; phylum Actinomycetota; class Actinomycetes; order Kitasatosporales; family Streptomycetaceae; genus Streptomyces; species Streptomyces liliiviolaceus. The sequence goes on along the minus strand of NZ_JAGPYQ010000001.1, from coordinate 7,738,051 downwards.
GCGTGCTGGCGGCAGCCGAGACCTTCGGCCACCGGCTGCCGGAGATGTACGCGGGGGAGCAGCGAACGGAGGGCGGTTCCCCGGTTCCGCATCCCACTGCCTGCAGACCGGCGGCCACGGCCGCGGCCGCCGGTGTCCTCCTGCTCACCACGCTCGCCGGAATCCGTCCCGACGCCCCGGCGCGCACGGTGACGCTGCGTCCGGTGCGCGGTGCGCCTCTGGGCGAGATCGGGCTGACCGGCCTGCGTGTCGCGGGCGCCCCCTTCTCCGTACGTGTCAGCAGACTCGGTCTGGCCATGGTCGAGGAGGCGGCCGAGGGGCTTCAGCTGGGGGCGTGAGGTCCGGTACGCCGCGGACCTGGGATCACGTGGGCCGAAGGGGCCTGTCCGAGAGCGTCGGATCAGCCATGTGAGCGACCGGTGAAGGGAGTGTTTATCGTCAGGCAGACGACTATGATCGCGGCATGCCCTACGACCCGTCAGCTTTCGCGCCGTTCGCCGTCACCGTCGACCTGGTCGTGCTGACCGTGCGTCGTCACGCCCTGTGCGCGCTGGCGATCCGCAGGGGTGAGCCGCCCTTCCAGGGGCGGTGGGCGCTGCCCGGCGGTTTCGTGCGGCCCGACGAGGACCTGTCGCAGGCCGCGGCGCGGGAACTGAAGGAGGAGACCGGGCTGTGCGCGCACGCCCCGGACGCCCCCGCACAGGTGAACGGGGCTCATCTGGAACAGCTCGCGACCTACGGCGACCCCAAGCGCGACCCGCGCATGAGGGTCGTCAGTGTCGCCCATCTCGCCCTCGCGCCCGACCTGCCCGCACCCAGAGCCGGCGGAGACGCGAACAGCGCGCGCTGGGCTCCTGTCGAGGACCTGCTTCAGCAGGGAGGCTACGGACGTGACGGGGAACAGGCCGCGCCCCTCGCCTTCGATCACGCCCAGATCCTGTCGGACGGTGTGGAGCGTGCCCGTTCCAAGATCGAGTACTCGTCGCTGGCCACGGCCTTCTGCCCGCCCGAGTTCACGGTCGGTGAGCTGCGCCGGGTGTACGAGGCGGTCTGGGGGGTGGCGCTCGATCCGCGCAACTTCCATCGCAAGGTGACCGGTACACCGGGATTCCTCGTCCCCACGGGCGGGACGACGACCCGGCAGGGCGGGCGCCCCGCCCAGCTCTTCCGGGCGGGTGGCGCCACCCTGCTCAACCCGCCGATGCTCCGCCCCGAAGTCTGACGCCGAGCCGTGCGTGGTCGGCCGCGAGGCCGACAGTCGGGCCAAGTGGCCGGACTGGTGCGGAGGCTGCTCCCTGGCGCGCCCAAGGTGACCGGAAAACGGTACATATCACGCTATCTTGCTTTGGGTGATCCAGGCCATCGGACTGACCAGCAACGCCCGCAAGGAGCTTCCCCCCGCTGTCGACGACGTCTCCTTCGAGGCGTCCCCCGGCCGTGTCACGGCGCTCCTCGGAGCCCCGGGCGCAGGCAAGACGACCGCCCTCAGGCTCATGCTCGAACTGCAACAGGGCCGCGGAATCACCTACTTCAGAGGTCGCCCGCTGCACCGCATCGCCCATCCCTCGCGTGAAGTGGGTGTTCTCCTCGGCGAGGTTCCCGGCCGCCCGGCACGTACGGTCCGAGGTCAACTCCGCATGCTGTGCGCCGCGGCGGGCGTACCGGCACACCGCGCCGACGACGTCCTGGAGGTGGTGGGCCTCGTCAGCCTGCGCGACGAACGTCTGGGAACTCTCTCGCGAGGCATGGACCGCCGCCTGGGCCTTGCCTGCGCTCTGCTCTCCGATCCGCACACCCTCGTGCTCGACGGCGCCACCGACGGACTCTCCGCTGGCGAAGGCCGCTGGCTGCACGGGGTGCTGCGCGCCCACGCCGGTGCGGGCGGCACCGTGCTGTACGCCACGGACGACCCCAGGGAGGCGGCGCGGACCGCCGACCGGGTCGTCACGCTGGAGAAGGGCAGGCTCGTCGCCGACCAGGAGGCCGCGGACTTCGCGCGCACCCGGCTCCGGCCCCGAGTCGCCGTCCGGAGCCCGCACGCCGCCCGGCTCGGTGCTCTGCTGGTCAAGGAGGCCCGCACCGCCCGGTGCTCCGTGGAAGTCGTGCAGGAGGACGGCAACCGCCTCTCCGTGTACGGCAGCACCTGCGCCGACATCGGCGAGTCCGCCTACCGCCACGGCATCCTCGTACACCAACTCGCGGACGAGGTCGGTGACATGGGGCCGGAGCCCGCGCCGGAAGCGGAGGCGGGTCCTCGCGAGGGTGAGGCTGACGTCGAGGTGTCGGCCGGGGGTGCGGAGGTGCAGGGCGCGCGTGGATTGTCGCCCCTTCCGCCGCCCATCACCGTCCGCCAAGGCGCCGGCCCTCTGCGTCCGCTGCGCTACGAGTTGCGCCGCGCGGCAGGGGTCGGCACGGGCTGGCTCACCGCGGCCGCCGTGTTCGCCGTCTCCGCCCTCATCGCCGTACTCCTGGCCAGGGCGGGGCACACGCCGCAGTCGCGGCTGCTCGCCGCGTGGCCGCGGGACTTTCCGCTGCCGCCCGCGGCGCTCGGTGCGGGGCTGCTCGGCGCCTTCGCTTTCGGCGACGAGTTCCGTCACCCCGCCCTGGCCACCGACCGCGGTACCGTCCCCCGCCGTCTGGGGCTGCTCGCCGCCAAACTCGTCGTCGCGGCGGCCACCGCGCTGACGCTCGCTCTCGGCGTAGTGGGCTTGAACGCCGAACTGCTCTACCTCGTCTACGGACGGGAGCTGACCGGAGTTCCGCCGGACTGGATCCCTTTGGGTGCCAGTTGGATCGGTCTGGTGATCGGCTGCGCCTGGGCGGGGGTTCTGGCGGCAGGGATCTTCCGGTCCACCACCGCCGGTCTCGCGGCGGTTCTCGCCGTGCCGATCCTGGTCGTACCGATCGTGCAGAAGGTTCTGGAGGGGCCGTCGGTACGGACGGCTGCCGGTCTCTCGACCCGGCTGCGTGAGCTCGTACTGGTGCGGTGGCCGTTCGGGGGCGAGCACTATCTGGTCGCCGCGGCAGAGGTGATCGCCCAACCCGTCGCAGGCGCACTGATGTTGTCACTCACTGCTCTGCTCTGCGCATATCTGCTCACGACCCTGCGGAGCCGGGTCCGATGACGACCGTCCGTGCACGTGTGTTCCCCTCGTGTGCGCAACTCCGCACAGAACGCCCAATTCTTTCCGATAAGGCGTCAATTGCGACGGGGTGAGCGATCACCCTTTCGTGTGCTTTTCACCAAAGACCTCAAGGGAGTTGGAGACGACGCCGACAAATGATCCGTGACTACCCTTGCGCACGCCATGATGACCGCCGCCCGTTCCGCAGACTCCGGCCTCACCGGTCCGGGCGAACTCGACCGCTACCCCTATGCGGAGGGCCCCGGCGCGGACCGCGTCAGCAACTCTGTGTGGGATGCCACGGACCCGGACCTGGGCCGCATGGGCCGACGTGCCGCCGGAAGTCGCGGCCGCGGCCTGCATGGCCAACTGGTTCAGCAGCTCGGTCAGATGATCGTCTCCGGTGACCTGGGCGCCGACCGCCCGCTCGTCCCCGAGGAGATCGGCCAGCGATTCGAGGTCTCCCGCACCGTCGTCCGCGAGTCCCTGCGTGTCCTTGAGGCGAAGGGCCTGGTCAGTGCCCGCCCCAATGTCGGCACGCGTGTACGTCCGGTCAGCGACTGGAACCTCCTGGACCCGGACATCATCGAGTGGCGCGCCTTCGGCCCGCAGCGCGACGACCAGCGTCGGGAGCTGAGCGAGCTGCGCTGGACGATCGAACCGCTGGCCGCCCGCCTCGCCGCCGGGCACGGCCGGCCGGAGGTCCAGCAGCGGCTCACCGACATGGTCGAGATCATGGGCCACGCGATGGGGCAGGGCGACGCGCTCACCTTCTCGCGGGCCGACGCGGAGTTCCACTCGCTGCTCATCCAGGTCGCGGGCAACCGCATGCTGGAGCACCTCTCCGGGATCGTGTCGGCCGCGCTCCAGGTGTCCGGCGGCCCGATCGCGGGCTGCGACCGGCCGAACGAGGCCTCCCTCTCGCACCATGCCCGTATCGCCGACGCTCTCGCGGCGGGCGACGCCTCGGGTGCCGAGACGGCCATGCGGCAGCTGCTCACCGTCCACCCCGAGGTGGAGCGCGTCGTGCCCGCGCCGCGCGAGCACTGATCGCGTACCTCGGGTGGCGCGGTCGGGAGCGTTCGCCCCGCGTGGCACCGTTCGGCCGGCGAACCGTCTGCCGCCGGGCCCCACCGGATTCCTGGAGGATCCGGTGGGGCCCGGCGGTGCGATGGGATGCTGGAATCGCCCCCTGACCACCTCTGACCGTATCTGGCCACTTTTAGGTGCTTACGGGGTGTGACTCGGGCCACGCAGATTGGGCGTAACACTCTTCGGGACAGCGCGATGACCTAAGAGGTGACAGCCGAGTAGGGAATATGGGCGCCGCTTCAGGCGCTGTGACTCTCCCCGGCTCCCGCCCGCGCCGTCGGCCCATTCCAAAGTCGGCGGTCGTCGGCTCCTCTCCGCAGTGGACGGGGCCGGAAGCCGTTTTCCAACGTTCCGAGAGGTTGTTCGTGTCGGCCAGCACATCCCGTACGCTCCCGCCGGAGATCGCCGAGTCCGTCTCTGTCATGGCGCTCATTGAGCGGGGAAAGGCTGAGGGGCAGATCGCCGGCGATGACGTGCGTCGGGCCTTCGAAGCTGACCAGATTCCGGCCACTCAGTGGAAGAACGTACTGCGCAGCCTCAACCAGATCCTCGAGGAAGAGGGTGTGACGCTGATGGTCAGTGCCGCGGAGCCGAAGCGCACCCGGAAGAGCGTCGCAGCGAAGAGTCCAGCCAAGCGCACCGCCACCAAGACCGTCGCGGCGAAGACGGCGACGGTCAAGAAGGCCACCGCCACCGCCACGCCGGTGATGCCCGAGGTCGACGATCCCACCGAGGACGCGACCGCCAAGAAGGCCGCGGCCAAGAAGACGACCGCCAAGAAGGCGGTCGCGAAGAAGACCGTCGCCAAGAAGACGGCGGCGAAGAAGACCACCGCCAAGAACGCCGACGCCGAGCAGGGCGACGACGAGGCGACCGAGGAGACTCCGGGTACGGCCAAGGCCGGCGAGGAGCCCACCGAGGACGGCGCCCAGGGCTTCGTGCTGTCCGACGAGGACGAGGACGACGCGCCCGCGCAGCAGGTCGCCGCGGCCGGTGCCACCGCCGACCCCGTCAAGGACTACCTCAAGCAGATCGGCAAGGTCCCGCTGCTCAACGCCGAGCAGGAGGTCGAGCTCGCCAAGCGCATCGAGGCCGGTCTGTTCGCCGAGGATAAGCTGGCCAACGCCGACAAGCTCGCGCCGAAGCTCAAGCGCGAGCTGGAGATCATCGCCGAGGACGGTCGCCGCGCCAAGAACCACCTCCTGGAGGCCAACCTCCGTCTGGTGGTCTCCCTGGCCAAGCGTTACACCGGCCGCGGCATGCTCTTCCTGGACCTCATCCAGGAGGGCAACCTCGGTCTCATCCGCGCGGTGGAGAAGTTCGACTACACCAAGGGCTACAAGTTCTCGACGTACGCCACGTGGTGGATCCGTCAGGCGATCACCCGCGCCATGGCCGACCAGGCCCGCACCATCCGTATCCCGGTGCACATGGTCGAGGTCATCAACAAGCTCGCGCGCGTGCAGCGCCAGATGCTTCAGGACCTGGGCCGCGAGCCCACTCCGGAGGAACTGGCCAAGGAACTCGACATGACCCCCGAGAAGGTCATCGAGGTCCAGAAGTACGGTCGTGAGCCGATCTCCCTCCACACCCCCCTGGGTGAGGATGGCGACAGCGAGTTCGGTGACCTCATCGAGGACTCCGAGGCGGTCGTCCCGGCCGACGCGGTCAGCTTCACGCTCCTCCAGGAGCAGCTGCACTCCGTCCTGGACACCCTGTCCGAGCGCGAGGCGGGCGTCGTCTCGATGCGCTTCGGTCTCACCGACGGTCAGCCGAAGACCCTCGACGAGATCGGCAAGGTGTACGGCGTGACGCGCGAGCGCATCCGCCAGATCGAGTCCAAGACGATGTCGAAGCTGCGTCACCCGTCGCGCTCGCAGGTACTGCGCGACTACCTGGACTAGGCCTCGGCCGCAGTACGTCATCGAGGGCCCGGCTTCCCGTGATGGGAGCCGGGCCCTCGGTCCGTGCGGAGTGCGGAGCGCCGCCGACTGGATCACTCTGGGTGTCTCGTGACAACCCCAGAGTGAGGAGCGCGTATGCGTCGTACCTTCGCCCGTGCACTGGCCCTCGCGGCCACGGCGGCCGTGATACCGCTGGCATCCCCGGCCCCCGCGACGGCCGGCGTCGTCATCGGCGGCTACCCGGTGGACATCGCCGAGGCCCCTTGGATGGTGGCGCTGTCCAGCCGTGACCGGTTCGGGGGAACACGCGCGGGACAGTTCTGCGGGGGAGTGGCGATCGGGCGGGAGACCGTGCTGACGGCCGCCCACTGCCTGGGCGAGGAAGTACTGGGCGCTCCCCCTCGCAAGGTCCGGGATCTGCGGATCGTCGCGGGTCGCGGAGACCTGAGAGCGGACGGGGGCAAGGAGATCGCCGTGCGCGACATCTGGATCAATCCGCGGCACGACGCCTACACGAACGCCGGGGACTTCGCCGTACTCACCCTCTCGGAGCCGCTCGACGCCGGTTCGGTCATTCGGCCGGCGGGCGCCGGAGACGCCGCGTACAAGCCCGGTACGGGTGCTGTGGTGTACGGCTGGGGCGATACGACGGGGAACGGAGACTATGCGAGTTCCCTGCGGGCCTCGCACGTCCGGGTGCTGTCCGACGCCGTCTGCGAGGAGGCCTATCCGGGCAGCGCCGACGGCACGTACCTCGCCGGCTCCATGCTCTGTGCGGGAGAGACGGGCGGTGGCCGAGACGCCTGTCAGGGGGACAGCGGTGGCCCTCTGGTCGCTCAGGGGCGGCTGATCGGCCTTGTGTCGTGGGGAAGCGGCTGTGGGCGGGTCGGGAGCCCTGGAGTCTATACGCGGGCCTCAGGGGTCGCCACAGCGCTCGGAGCGGGCCGCTGAGGGCTGCCTGAGGGAGCGGGCCGCTGGGAGCTGCCTGACGGATTCCGTGGCGTTCTTCGTGGGAGAGAGCGCACTTCCGCAGCCACGAGCGCGAGCGGCCGCCCCTGGAATCAGGGGCGGCCGCCCGGTCACCGGCCTGTGCCGGAGATGGCTCGTCGTCTGCGCGAAGTGTCAGTGCTCTTCGTCGTTGGCGCTTGCCGGTGCGGCAGTCAACCGCTCCGTCTCGTCCTGTATCTCAGCGGCGATCTTCTTGAGTTCCGGCTCGAACTTGCGCCCGTGGTGGGCGCAGAAGAGCAGTTCACCACCGTTGAGGAGGACGACGCGCAGATATGCCTGGGCGCCGCAACGGTCGCAGCGGTCAGCGGCCGTCAGTGGGCTCGCGGGGGTCAGAACAGTAGTCACGTCGCCTCTTCTCTAGCTCGACGAGCTGTCGTACCAGGGTCAACATCCAACCAGGCCGAAAACGTTCCCGCTCGTGGCTCTTCCTCGAAAAAAATCTTTCCGAGTCGGCTGTCTGCTGCCGGTTGGCGGCGAATGAGCCGTATTGCGTGTCTTCGTGTCTTACGGGTTCGCGCTCTGTCAGGTTCAGTCCTCACCGGCTGGCTTGCCGGTTGTTCTTGAGGACGTGCCCGGAGCCTAAATGGTTCATGCCTGGAAGGGAACGTGATATGTACTTCACTCCAACGAGGGATCGAACAAGCATGCGACTCTGGACTAGTCTGCGTTTGGGACGAGGGTGGCGTTACAACGGCTCTACCAGGCCTCGGTACCCTCAGACCGGTGACCGAAGCCGGGCCCTTACCCAAAAGGGCCCCAACTGAAATTCAGCGAGGAGCGAACCGCGTGACCGCCGAGACGTCCGTGCCGTCCACAGCCCTGCTGACCGGAGCAGACCGGGACGGTTCCAACTACACCGCGCGGCACCTGCTCGTCCTCGAAGGTCTAGAGGCCGTGCGGAAGCGCCCAGGCATGTACATCGGATCGACCGACAGCCGCGGTCTGATGCACTGCCTCTGGGAGATCATCGACAACTCCGTGGACGAAGCCCTCGGAGGCTACTGCGACCACATCGACGTGACCCTGCATGACGACGGCTCCGTCGAGGTGCGGGACAACGGCCGGGGTATTCCTGTCGATGTCGAGCCCAAAACCGGTCTTTCGGGCATCGAGGTCGTGATGACCAAGCTGCATGCCGGAGGTAAGTTCGGCGGCGGCTCGTACGCGGCCTCCGGCGGCCTGCACGGCGTGGGCGCCTCCGTGGTGAACGCGCTCTCGGCCCGCCTGGACGTGGAGGTGGACCGCGGGGGCAACACCCACGCGGTGAGCTTCCGGCGTGGCACGCCCGGCGCCTTCAAGGGCGACGGCGCCGATGCCACGTTCGACCCGTCCTCCGGGCTGCGCAAGCTCAAGAGGGTCCCCAAGGCCCGCACCGGCACGCGCGTGCGCTACTGGGCCGACCGCCAGATCTTCCTCAAGGACGCCAAGCTCTCCCTGGAGACCCTGCACCAGCGCGCCCGGCAGACCGCCTTCCTGGTCCCCGGCCTGACCATCGTCGTCCGCGACGAGTACGGGCTCGGCGAGGGCGGCAGCAAGGGCGAGGAGTCCTTCCGCTTCGACGGCGGCATCAGCGAGTTCTGCGAGTACCTGGCCACCGACAAGCCCGTCTGCGACGTGCTCCGCTTCTCCGGTCAGGGCAGCTTCAAGGAGACGGTCCCGGTCCTCGACGACCACGGACAGATGACTCCGACCGAAGTCACCCGTGAGCTGGGCGTGGACGTCGCCATGCGCTGGGGCACGGGCTACGACACGACGCTCAAGTCGTTCGTGAACATCATCGCCACGCCCAAGGGCGGCACCCACGTCGCGGGCTACGAACAGGCGGTCGCCAGGACCATCAACGAAGTGCTGCGCACCAAGAAACTGCTGCGCGTCGCCGAGGACGACGTCGTCAAGGACGACGCCCTGGAGGGACTCACCGCCGTCGTGACCGTGCGTCTCGCGGAGCCCCAGTTCGAGGGGCAGACGAAGGAGGTGCTCGGTACCTCCGCCGCTCGTCGCATCGTGACGAACGTGGTCTCCAAGGAGCTCAAGGCGTTCCTGACCTCCACCAAGCGGGACGCGGCCGCACAGGCCCGGGTCGTCCTTGAGAAGGCGGTGGCCGCCGCCCGTACGAGGATCGCGGCCCGCCAGCACAAGGACGCACAGCGGCGGAAGACGGCCCTGGAGTCCTCGTCGCTGCCCGCCAAGCTCGCCGACTGCCGCAGCGACGACGTGGAGCGCAGCGAGCTGTTCATCGTCGAGGGCGACTCGGCGCTCGGCACGGCCAAGCTCGCCCGGAACTCCGAGTTCCAGGCACTCCTGCCGATCCGCGGAAAGATCCTCAACGTTCAGAAGTCGTCCGTGTCGGACATGCTGAAGAACGCCGAGTGCGGCGCGATCATCCAGGTCATAGGAGCGGGTTCGGGGCGCACCTTCGATCTCGACGCCGCCCGCTACGGGAAGATCATCCTGCTCGTCGACGCCGATGTCGACGGGGCGCACATCCGCTGTCTGCTCCTGACGCTCTTCCAGCGCTACATGCGGCCCATGGTCGAGGCCGGCCGGGTGTTCGCGGCGGTGCCGCCGCTGCACCGGATCGAGCTGAGCCAGCCCAAGAAGGGCCAGGACAAGTACATCTACACGTACTCGGACCGTGAGCTCCGGGAGACCGTGCTCGAACTCCAGCGGAAGAACGTGCGGTACAAGGACTCGATCCAGCGCTACAAGGGTCTCGGCGAGATGGACGCAGACCAGCTGGCGGAGACGACCATGGACCCGCGCCACCGCACACTGCGCCGTATCAACATCTCCGACCTCGAAGCCTCCGAGCAGGTGTTCGACCTGCTGATGGGCAACGACGTCGCCCCGCGCAAGGAGTTCATCTCCAGCTCCGCGGCGACGCTGGACCGCTCGCGCATCGACGCGTAGGCGGTCCCACCGACGCGTACGCGGGCGACGCGTCTGGCGGCGACGCGTCTGCGGTTCGACGCGTCTGCGGTTCGACGGGGCCGGCCGGAGTTCCGGTCGGCCCCGTCGGACCGTGGCGGTCCGTGAGAGCGCGGGGAAGCGCGCAGGAGGTTCCCTCCACCCGTGGGTGGAGACCGGCGGTCGCCAGGATCCACCCACGATCCACCCCGGCTCCGATCCCCGGACCGGCGCGTTTCCGTAGCGTCGAAGGCGTCGACAGCACTCGCTGCCGGCACCTTCCTCTCCTCGCTCACGGAGGCCGTGATGTCCGGGCTTGTCGATGTTCTGGCGGTCGTCGCCGTAGCCGTCCTGGTGATCGCCCGCCAGTTCCGCCCCCGGCGGCTGGACGCCGACAAACGTTGGTGGGTCGCGCCCGCGGTGCTCGTCTTTCTCGCCGTGCGCGAGCCCGGCCTGCTGGATCCCGGCCATCGGACGGCATCGGCTCTCTTGCTCGGCGTGGAACTCCTCGTCGCCCTGGTCACCGGCCTCGGCTGGGCATGGACCACCCGCGTCTGGGCCACGCCGGACGGAGAGGTGTGGAGCAGGGGCAGCAAAGCCGGCGTCGGGGTCTGGATCACGGGCATAGCCCTGCGGGCGGGCCTGGTCGGCCTCGGCGCCGCGTTCGGCCTCCACCAGGACACCTCGGCGCTGCTTCTCGGGCTCGCTCTGACGCTGCTCGTCCGCTCCGGCATCCTTGCCTGGCGGGCGCAGGGACTGCGTCCGGTGACCGGGCAGAGCGCGGTCCACGGTGCGAACGTGCCTCGTCCCATGCCGAAGGAGCACGTGTGACGGAGACCGTCTGGCAGCGCTGGCCCTCCCGCGAGGCGCTCTCCGGGGCAGGGGTGCACAGGGCCCGGCACGCGCTCACGCTGGCCTCGCGCGTCCTGGCCGTCGGGATTCTTCTGGTGGCGACCTTCAAGGACAGCGACCTGCACGGCTGGGGCGTCGCGGCAGCCGTCCTGGGGGTCCTCGCCTGCGGATTCGGGGTCTGGGGATTCACGCGGACCACGCTCGACCACCGGCTCCTGCCCTCCCTCGGACTGTTGGCCCTGCTGTTCGCCGTCGCCGTGGTCGCTCACGGTGTAGGGCTCCGGGTGCCCGCTCTCGTCCTGTGGTGCGTGTGCGGCGTCATCGCCATGGAGCGTCTGCCCTTGCTGGCCGCACTCCCCGCCACCTGCGCGGCGCTGGGAGCGTACGCGGCCGTCAATCACGACGGCCCGCTGTCCACGGTGGCCACGACCGGAGGGATCGCCCTGGCCGGCTATGTGCTCCGACTGGACGCCGAGGCCCGGGGCAGCACCCAGCGGCTGCTCACCCAGGAGCGTGCGGCGCGGGCGGCCGAGGCGGAGTCCGCGGCACTTGCGGAGCGGGCCCGGATCGCGCGGGAGATCCACGACGTACTGGCGCACAGCCTCTCGGCCCAGCTCGTGCACCTGGAGGCGGCCCGGCTGCTGATCGAGGGAGGGGGCGAGAAGGACCAGGTCCTCGACCGTGTCGTGGCCGCGCGGAGAATGGCCCGTGAAGGGCTCGCCGAGACCAGGCAGGCGCTTTCCGCGCTGCGCGGTGAGCTGTCCCCGCTGGAGGAGTTCCTGAGTGAACTCGTCGCCGAGTCCGACGGCGCCGACGTCACCGTCACGGGTGAAAGGCGACTGCTGCCGGCCGAGGCATCCCAAGCGGTCCGCAGAGTCGCCCAGGAGGCACTGACGAACGTCCGGAAGCACGCGCCGGGCGCCAAGGTCCGCATACGGATGGAGTACGGACCGCACGAAGTGACGCTGCACGTACGGGACTCGGGCGCTCCGCCGGGGGAGTTCACCCACACCGGCGCCGGATACGGTCTGCTCGGAATGCGGGAGCGGGCCGAGCTGCTGGGCGGCTCGCTGGAGGCCGGGCCGTACGAGGAGGGGTTCGTGGTGACGCTGAAGGTGCCTGTATGACGGAGGAGCGCGGTGCGGCACCGGCCCGTGTCGTGGTGGCGGACGATCAGACCGTGGTGCGCGAGGGCATCGTGATGCTGCTCGGTCTGCTGCCCGGGATCGAGGTCGTCGGCGCAGCCGCCGACGGGGACGAGGCTGTACGGCTGGTGGCCGGGCTGGACCCGGACGTGGTGCTGATGGATTTGCGTATGCCCCGTTGCGACGGGGTCGAGGCGACCAGGCGCATCAGGTCCGAGCACCCGAGGACCCAGGTTGTCGTACTCACCACGTTCGCGGACGACGAGTCGCTGTTTCCCGCTCTGCGGGCGGGCGCTCGCGGCTATCTCACCAAGGACGCGGGCGGCGACGAGATCGTCAGAGCCGTGCGGAGCGTGCTGTCCGGGGACGCGGGACTCTCACCGGGCATCCAGCGGCGTTTGCTGGAGCGACTGTCGGAACCGGAGGTCGCCGTGCCCGCGCAGGAGACGCCGGACGGGCTGACCCTGCGGGAGACGGAGGTACTGGTGCTGATCGCCGAGGGGCTGAGCAACCAGGAGATCGCCCGCAGGCTGCAGGTGTCCACCGCCACGGTGAAGACCCACATCAACAACCTCTTCGCCAAGACGGGACTCAAGGGCCGTGCTCAGGCCGTCCGTTACGCCTTCGGGAAAGGACTTGTGCGGCCACCAGGGGGGTGAGTCACCTGATGGGGTGAAGTGCGCGGAGAGAAGAGTCAGGGATCTTCCCGTTCTGTCCATCCTTGGGCACGCGGCCGAAACGGGCGGCGGACAAGGAGAGTTCGGTGGAGAAGCACGACGGTCCCGACCCCGGACAGGTCCGGATCGACGACCCCTGGTACGACGCGCTCGCCTCCGGGTGGGGCGAGTTGGACGGTACGGGTGCGCCCGCTCCCGTTGTGCCGCCCGCGCGCGGGGAGCAGGAGGACCTGAGCGCGCGCGCCGCCGACGTCTATCTGGAGGTGCAGCGCAGTGCCGCCTTCCAGGAGGTGCGCGGCCGGTATCGGAGGTTCGTGATCCCGGCCGTCGCGGTGTTCTTCACCTGGTACGTGGCGTATGTCGTGACGGCGACCACAGCGCCGGACTTCATGGCGCGGCCCGTCGTCGGCGCGGTGAACGTGGCGATGGTCGCGGGGCTCGGGCAGTTCCTCACGACGTTCCTCTTCACCTGGGCGTACGCGCGGCACGCGCGGCTGCGCAGGGACCGGGCCGCGCTCGACCTGCGCTGGGACACACAGGAGCTGACGCGCAGCGTCGCGGGCGGTGGGAGGTGACGGAGAACCATCAGACGCTGGCCCTGCTGCTCTTCAGTGTGTTCGTCGCGATCACTCTGGGGATCACGACCTGGGTGAGCCGTCACCGGCACGGTTCGGCGGAGGAGTTCTACGCGGGCGGCAGGCTCTTCTCGCCGATGGAGAATGGTTTTGCCATCGCGGGCGACTACATGTCCGCCGCCTCCTTCCTCGGTATCTCGGGGCTGATCGCGCTCTTCGGCTACGACGGGCTGCTGTACTCGGTGGGGTTTCTCGTCGCGTGGCTGGTCGTCCTCTTCCTGGTCGCCGAACTGGTGCGCAACTGCGGACGGTTCACGCTCGCCGACGTCGTCGCCGCCCGGATGAGCGAGCGGCCGGTGCGCATCGCGGCGGGAACGTCCTCGGTGACCGTGTCGGTTCTGTACCTGGTCGCCCAGATGGTGGGAGCGGGCAGCCTGGTCGCGCTCCTGCTGGGAGGCACGGGCGAGGCGGCACAGACCTGGACGGTCATCGGTGTGGGCGCGCTCATGGTCGTCTACGTGTCGTTCGGCGGGATGCGGGCCACCACATGGATCCAGATCGTCAAGGCGGTCCTGCTCATGGGCGGGGCGATCGCGTTGACCGTGCTCGTCCTGGTGCGGTTCCACGGAGACTTCGACCAGTTGCTGCGTACGGCGGCGGAGCGGAGCGGGCACGGGAAGTCGTTCCTGGCGCCGGGCCTGAAGTACGGCGGGGACTGGACGGCGCGGCTCGACTTCATCAGCCTCGGACTGGCCCTGGTGCTCGGCACGGCGGGCCTGCCGCACATCCTGTCGCGCTTCTACACCGTGCCGACCGCCCGCGCCGCCCGTCGCTCGGTCGTCTGGTCGATCGGGCTGATCGGCGGGTTCTACCTGATGACGATCGTGCTCGGGTTCGGTGCGGCGGCGATCGTCGGCCCCGATGCCGTACGCGGGTCGAACGCGGCCGGGAACACGGCGGTTCCGCTGCTGGCGCTCGATCTGGGTGGCGGGGCCTCGTCCACTGGAGGAACGGTTCTTTTTGCGATCGTCGCCGCGATCGCCTTCGCCACGATCCTCGCGGTGGTCGCCGGCATCACGCTCGCCTCCTCCGCTTCCGTGGCCCACGACCTCTACGCGTCGCTGCGGCGACGGCGTGCCAAGCCGCGCAGCGAGGTGGCCGTGGCACGGGTCGCCGCGGTCGGGGTCGGCGTCGTGGCCATCGCGCTCGGTCTGCTGGCGCGCGACCTCAATGTGGCGTTCCTGGTGGGACTGGCCTTCGCGGTCGCCGCGTCGGCGAACCTGCCCGTCCTGCTGTACTCGCTGTTCTGGCGGAACTTCACGACACGCGGCGCGGTGTGGTCCGTGTACGGGGGCCTGGTGCCCGCCCTGGTGCTGGTGGTGCTGTCGCCCGTGGTGTCGGGCAGTCCCGCTTCGCTGTTCCCGGGCGTCGACCTGCAGTACTTCCCGTTGGACAATCCGGGCCTGGTGTCCATTCCGATGGGCTTCCTCGCGGGCTGGGTCGGCACGATCACGTCGAGGGAAGCGCCGGACGAGGCCAAGCACGCGGAGACGGAGGTGCGGGCGCTCACGGGAGCTGGGGCGGTCTGAGGCGCACCCGTTGGCGTCCCCGCGGGATCTCCGTCAGGGGCGGGTCGCCCAGACATAGCGGTGTTCGGGGCGGCCCGCGTCGCCGTACTTCAGGCTCAGGGTGGCGCGGCCGGTGCGCTCCAACAGCTTCAGATAGCGCTGGGCGGTCTGCCGGCTGAGGCCGGTCCTGTCGGCGATCTCCTGGGCGGACAGGGGGCTCTCCGCGTTCACCAGAGCCTGGCGCACCGCCTCCGCGGTGGTGGGGGAGTGCCCTTTGGGCAGGTCCGGTTCCGTGCCCGTGGAGAGGGCGCCGAAGATCCGGTCGACCTCGGCCTGTTCGGCCTCGCCGCCGCCGTCGAGGGTGCGGCGCAGTTCGGCGTACGCCTCAAGTTTCGCGCGGAGCCCGGCGAAGGCGAACGGTTTCACCAGGTACTGCAGAGCGCCCTGCCGCATCGCCGCTTGGACCGTGGTGACGTCACGGGCCGCGGTCACCATGATCACGTCCGCCTGGAGGCCCCGCCGCCGCATCTCCTGGACGACCGCCAGACCCGTCTCGTCGGGCAGGTAGTGGTCGAGCAGCACCAGATCCAGCTGGGGCAGCGCCTCCAACTGCCGCAGGGCCTCCGCCGCGGAGTGCGCCTCGGCCGCGACATGGAAACCCGCGACCTTCTCCACGTAGGCGGCGTTGACCCGGGCGACCCGGACATCGTCGTCCACGACCAGTACCTCGATCATCGCGGCTCCTCCTTGGTGGTCGTGGCGGATCTCTCCCGGGAGGGGCCGGGTTCCGGTCCGGATGCGAGTGCCGGTTCCGCCAGGGCTTCCGGCAGCACGATCGTGAATTCCGCGCCGCCGCCCTCCGCCTGCGCGACCTGTGCGCTGCCACCCTGCCGCTCGGCGAGCCGGCGCACCAGCGGCAGACCGATCCCGCGCCCCCGGTGGGCAGGCGGTTCCTTGGTGGACCAGCCGTCGGTGAAGATCAACTCACGTTGCCCGGCCGGGATCCCCGGCCCGGTGTCCCGCACCCTGAGCACGGCCGTACGCCCTTCCGCGCGCAATTCGACCTCCACGCGCGCGTGGAGGGTGCCCGCGACGGCGTCGAGTGCGTTGTCGACGAGGTTCCCGACGATCGTCACCAGTCCCCGGGCGTCGACCAGCCGGTCGGGGAACAGCGTCCTGTCGGAGACCGTCAGAGCCACGCCACGCTCCGCCGCGACGGTCGCCTTGCCCACCAGGAGGGCGGCGAGCAGCGGGTCGTGGATCTTCTCGGTGATCTGTTCCGCGGTGGCCCTGTGGTCGCCGACCACCTCGCCGACGAACTCCACGGCGTCGTCGAACATCTCAAGTTCCAGCAGGCCGAGCAGTGTGTGCATCCGGTTGGCGTGCTCGTGGTCCTGGGCACGCAGGGCGTCGATCAGACCGCGCGTGGAGTCCAGCTCGCGGCCCAGCTGCTCCAGCTCCGTGCGGTCCCGCAGCGTGGCGACGGCGCCCCCGTCGTCGGTGGGCATCCGGTTGGCGACCAGGACCCGCTGGCCGCGGACGGTGAGCAGATCGGTTCCGCTGACGGTCCCGGCCAGCACATCGGCCGTACGTCCCTCGCCGAGCGCCGTTGCGAGAGGCTGCCCCACGGCTTCGTCGCCGAGACCCAGCAGCCGCCGTGCCTCGTCGTTGAGGAGCCGGATCCTGCCCTCGCGGTCCAGTGCGACGACGCCCTCCCTGATGCCGTGCAGCATGGCCTCCCGTTCCGCCAGGAGTCCGGCGATGTCCGAGAAGGCCAGGTCACGGGTCTGCCGCTGTACGCGCCGCGAGATCAGGTAGGCGGCCAGCGCACCCACCGCCAGCGCCCCGCCCGCGTAGGCGAAGAGCCCCGGGATGGCATGGATCAGCCGGGCCCGCACACTGTCGTACTCGATACCGACCGAGACCGCGCCGACGATGTCACCGTCGGCGTCCCGCAGCGGTACCTTGCCGCGTGCCGAGCGGCCCAGCGTGCCGTCGTCGATCTCCATGACCTCTTGGCCGGCCAGCGCCTGCCGCGGGTCGGTGGAGACGGGTCCCCCGATCTCGGCGGGATTGGTGTGCGACCAGCGCACGCCGTGCATGTCCATGACGACGACATACTCGGCCCCGCTCGCCCTGCGGACGCGCTCCGCCTCGGCCTGGACGGGTCCGTCCGCCGAGGGGCGCGTCGACGTCAGCTCGTCGGCGAGCTGTGGCTGTGCCGCCGTGGTCTGCGCGATCGCGAGCGCGCGACGCATCGCCTGGTCGTCCAGCTGGTCGCTGAGCGGGGCGAGGAACAGACCCGTCGCGAGTACGGCGACTCCGGCGGCGATCGCCACCTGCATCAGCAGCACCTGCGAGAACATCCGCCTCGGCATGCCGAGGCGCAGTCGTCGAGCAGGGGGAGTGGGGCTCATACCCATGACGGTACGGGGAACGGCGGGCCGGGCCGGGCACGAAGTGGCGTGGATCTCGTTCGGATGCCGTGGTCAGCGGGTTGATGGGTTGATGGGTCGGCGGGGCGGTGGGCCGACGCGTCAGCGGATCAACGGGTCGCGGGGCTCGCGGCGGCTGTACGTGACAGCTCGCGCACCGCGGTCACGTCCATGCGGGCCGGGGAACCGAGAGCCGAGCCGCAGCTCTCCGCACGGGGCGGCGAGGAGGCGCCCCGGCTGACCGTGACGAGCCAGTGACGGCCGTCGGTATGGGCGACCGTCACCTCCCAGTGAGGTGCCTCGCCCTCGGTACGGACCACGCTCAGCGCGCCCGCCGCGTCCTCGCGCACCGCCGTACGCACGGCCAGCTCGGCGGCCTGGCCGGGGCGTTCCCAGGCGGAGCTGCCGCGGCACCCCTCGGTGACGACACGTCCTTCGCGTACGCCCTGGAGGACTTCCTTCACGGCATGGGCCTCGGCACGCCCGTACGCGTAACCGAACGGCAGGACGAGCAGGGTGGGTGAGAAGCGGTGGCCCCCCAGGTGCGTGACCTCCCATGCTCCGGCCACTCCGGAGGCGGCGAGTTCGGCGGCGAGGGGGCGGCCGAGCAGGGCACAGCACCGGTCACGCTTGCCGTTGGTGCAGACGAGGGCGAGCGGGTCACCGTCGTGGGGGCGGCCGTCGAGCACGGTGTCGAAGGAGGCGGACCGACCCCTGCCCAGCTCGGCGAAATCAAGTTTGAGCAGTTGCCCGGGGTCCGACGTGGTGGCGCTGTGCAGCCATACGTTTCCCGGAGTGGTGTGGGCCGCGTACACCCGGCGCTCGGCGACCTTGTGACAGTCCGCGTGGCGTCCCGGGCGGCGGATCAGGGCGATGCGTACGCCCGTGTCCGCGGCGGCCCGTTCCAGGGCGCGGCCCAGCACGGGATCCAGGTGGCTCGACGTCAGCGCTTCGGCGCCCCACGGGCCGGGTTGCTCGACCAGCAGCCACGTCCTCGCCGTGGCGGCGGTCCCCGCGAGGGGCTCCTCCAGGTCTCGTGAGACCTTCGCGCACGTACTCACAGAGGTGAGCCTAACCTGACTTGGCTGCTGGTGACCGTTGGGGCCGGTGGTGTCACTGCTCCGGAAGTGGCTGAGGTGGCCGTTCTCCCACGTAGTGTCCGCTCGGGCGCATGCGCAGTGGTGCTTCGCCGTACTCCTCCAGGGTGTGGGCGATCCAGCCGGCGGTCCGGGCCACGGCGAAGATCGTCTCGCCGGCCGAGGCGGGCATGCCGGACGAGGCCGTGAGGACGGCCAGGGCCAGGTCGATGTTGGCGTGCAGCGTGACGTGGCGAGCCGTCGTGGCCACGACGTCGTGGGCCGCGGCCAGCGCCGGCGCGGCTTCGGGGATGTCCTCCAGGAGGGCGAAGAGTGCCCGCGCGCGTGGGTCCTCGCCCGCGTAGAGGCGGTGGCCGAGGCCCGGGACACGGCGCCCCGCACGCAGCTCGTCGGCGATCACGGGGGCCGCCGTGCCGCGGTCGAGGACATCGAGGAGCATCCGGTGCGCCAGGCCGCTGGCCGCCCCGTGGAGGGGTCCTTCGAGCACGCCGAGGCCCGCCGAGACGGCTGCGTACGGATGGGCGCGGGCCGAGGCCGCCACCCGGACGGCCAGTGTCGAGGCGGCCAGGTCGTGGTCGACGAGCAGCGCGAGGGCCGTGTCCAGGGCCCGCAGGGATGCCTCGGAGGCCTCACGTCCGCTGAGCCGGGCCCACAGACGGTGCGCCAGCGGGCCGTCGTCCCGTTGATCGTGCCTCTTGGGCGGCAGGGCGGCGACGAGCGTGGGGATCAAGGTGCGGGCCGTGCCCAGCACGGACTGTTCCGAAAGGTCGAAACGCAGTGGATCGGCGGCCGCCGCCGCGATGGCGGCCACGCGGAGCCGGTCCGTGGGGCTCGTGTGCTCGGGCAGCGAGTCGACGGCGCGGCGCGCCACCGAGACGGATGCCTCGGGTGCCGTGAAGGTCGCGCCGGGGCGCAGAACGCCTGTCCAGAGCCATTCCGCGACCTCCTCGTAGGAGTGGCGTGCGGCGAGCTCGGTCGCGTCGACGCCGCGGAAGTAGTAGCGGTCCTTGTCGATCAAAGTGATCCGGGTGCGGACGGAGAGTGTGCCGGCGGTCGGTGAACTCATCGCCGGTTCACGCCTGTTGCGGCGCGCGAGAGCCTCCACCTCCTTGAGGTCGAAGGTGCTGCCCCGGCCGCCCGGGTTGCTCCGGCTGCCGAGCCGGCCGCGGCTCACGTACGCGTACACCGTTTCCGGCTTCACGCCGAGCAGTTCGGCGGCTTTTCGGGTGCTGATCCGTCCTCCTTCGCCTTCGTGTGCCGGGGCTGCTTCGCGATCAGTCATGGGCGTCACCGTATCTGTGAGTCATGTATTGATTCAATCAATATTGACAACGAATAAGTCAAGCATGGACAGTCGAATCAAGTTCAAGGAGGCAAGCAATGTCGATCAACCGGGCCGCGAACGGTCGGGACGCGGGCGCCTTCGTCGACGTCCCGCGAGGACTCGCGGGTGTCGTCGTCACCGATACCGTGCTGGGTGACGTCAGAGGGGCGGAGGGGTTCTACCACTACCGCCAGTACTCGGCCGTGGAACTCGCGAGGAGCCGCGGCTTCGAGGACGTATGGCATCTGCTCGTGCACGGTGAACTGCCGGACGCGGCGCAGAGTTCCGCTTTCGCCGCGCGGACGGCGGAACTGCGGCGGCTGCCCGAGGAGGTGCGGGCTGCGCTGCCCGCGATCGCGGCGGCCAGTGGGCGGGCCGGGGCGCTCGCCGGGATGAGGACGGCGTTGTCGCTGTTCGGCGCGGCGCGTGGGTTCCGGCCGGTGTACGACCTCGACGGCGAACAGCGCCGGGCCGACGCGCTCGCGGCGTCGGCGGCCGTGCCGACACTGTTGACGGCGCTCCACCGGCTCGGGCAGGGCCTTGCCCCGGTCGAGCCGCGCGACGACCTGTCGTATGCCGCCAACTACCTCTACATGATGACGGGTTCCGAGCCGGAGCCCGGCCGGGCGCGGGCCGTCGAGCAGTACCTGATCTCAACCATTGATCATGGATTCAATGCGTCAACATTCACTGCTCGGGTGATCGCGTCGACGGGGGCTGATGTGGCGGCCTGCCTCGGTGGGGCGGTGGGGGCTCTTTCCGGTCCGCTGCACGGTGGGGCTCCGAGCCGGGCCCTGGACACCCTGGACGCGATCGGAACGCCCGACCGTATCGACTCCTGGATCCGCGAACGGGTTCTGGCGGGCGACCGCATCATGGGCTTCGGGCATCCCGTCTACCGGACCGAGGACCCCCGTTCGCGCATGCTCCGCGAGATCGCCCAGGGCTTCGGTGGTCCTCTGGTCGACTTCGCGGTCGAGGTCGAGCGGCAGGTGGAGGCCATTCTGGCGGAGCTCAAGCCGGGTCGTGAGCTGCACACCAACGTGGAGTTCTACGCGGGGGTCGTCATGGAACTCTGCGGGCTTCCGCGCGAGATGTTCACGCCGACGTTCGCGGCGGCACGCGTGGTCGGCTGGAGCGCGAACATCCTGGAGCAGGCGGAGGACCCGAAGATCATCCGGCCGGCGGCGCGGTATGTGGGGCCGGGGGCGCCGGTTGGGGTGCCTGCGGTCGCCTGACCGCTTCGGCTGCTGCCGCGCCGGGTGCGCGTGAGGCCCGGAGAGCCGGTCTGGCCCCGGGCCTTGCGATATGCCGTCGAGCAGTGATCGGTTGGTGTGCTGCCCGGTCGGGGACGGCCTTCCACCTGCACCGAGATGGGGTGCGGCGAGGCGATGGCTATCACGGAGCGAGTCGAGGGTGGACTCGTCCTCCGGCCGCGGGGCTCAGGCGTCGGGGATGTCGGCCTTGGCGCGAATCAAGGTCTCCCGGCTCACCACGACGATGCGTTCGTAGTCGGCACGCGCGGCGTCGGAGGGAAGCTCGGTGTCGAGCGCCGCTGTGGCCTCTGTGCCGATGACAGCGAAGTTTCCATCGCTGAGTTCGAAGATGTCGGGGCAGGTCTCGCCGGTCACGCTGCCTCGTTCACGAGGAGACGCGCCGATGCGACGCACGATTTTCAAAGGGGATCCCGGTCCTCAGGAGGATAGACAGAAGAGCGGGGCAAATGTAGTCCCTCGGTGCCCCTGGGACGAACCCGGGGCACCGGCGGCGCTAGCCCAACTGGCCCTATTTTGACGGTGGTTCACCCACGACCCACCACTCTTCCGTGTCTGCCTCGGCCAGATCGCGGACGAGCCCGTCCACCATTTTCCCTACGCGAGCCTCCTGCGACGAGTCGTCGAGGCTGTCGCGATGGTGTCGGGTGGCCTCCCAGAAGTCGCGGAACACGCTGCTCTGGCAGAGCACCCGAAGGTGTCCGTGCAACTCCTGCCAGTTGACGTCTCCGGCATAGAAGGTGTGCAGGGCATTCGTGTAGAGCGCGTTGGCGAAGAGGTACTGGCGTCGCAGCCTGGGCCGTTCGGTGGCCGGCGCGGTGCTGAGGTCGACGGTGCTCATCACGACGGCCAGTTCTGGGTCGTCCATGGCCTTGCTCAGCAACTGCTGGTGCACGCGCTGCTGCTCCACCCGCAGTCTCATCCTGTTGTACTGACGCTGCTGGAAGGTGAGGACTGCGAGAGTTCCTGCTGTGAACGCGAGTCCCGCCACAGAGGCGGTACTCAACCCCCGGATCCCAAATTTCTGTGTGGCCATGTCAACCCCCGAATCAGGCGACCGTCCGCCGGTCGTCGGGTGCGGGTCGACAGAGAGCGGACCGGCGAAGCGTTGGGCGGCGCTTGCCGTCTCCCAGCGTGTCCAGTGGTGTGATCGGCTGGGAGGCGGAGAGGCGGCGCACGGAGGTATGCGCGGGTCGCGCAACTCGGCGCCTTGCCCAACGTGTGCCCCGCGAGCGCCGCTAACAATCGTTCACTTCGGGCGCTTTCCGGGGCGGCTCGTATCCTTGGCGGGCATTCGTCCCCCGTCGTGAGAGCCGGTTTGCGAGCCGGAGCACGCAATTGGTGTGAGAGAGGTCGCGTGTCGAGTCAGGCGAGCCCCCAGCAGATCCCGGTTCTCGTCCTCGCCGGTTTCCTCGGATCCGGGAAGACCACACTGCTCAATCACCTCCTGCACCGCGGTGGAGGCAGCCGTATCGGGGCCATCGTGAACGACTTCGGGGCCATCGAGATCGATGCCATGGCTGTCGCGGGGGCGCTCGGGGACTCCACCGTCTCTCTCGGCAACGGGTGCCTGTGCTGCGCCGTCGACGCCAGTGAACTCGATCTGTATCTGGACCGGCTGGCCCGGCCCTCGTCCCGGATGGACGTGATCGTGATCGAGGCGAGCGGTCTCGCCGAGCCCCAGGAACTGGTGAAGATGCTCCTGGCCAGCGAGAACCCGCACATCGTCTACGGCGGGCTGGTGGAGGTCGTCGACGCCGCCGAGTTCGACGCAACCCGCGAGAAGCATCCCGAGATCGACCGTCACCTCGCCATCGCCGACCTGGTCGTCGTCAACAAGGCGGACCGCGTGCCGGACCCCGACCGCGTGACGGGGCTGGTGCGTACGCTCGCCGACGGCGCCGCCGTCGTATCCGCGTCGTACGGGAGGATCGACCCCGAGTTCCTCTTCGACTGCCGGCCGACCGAGGAACGTATCGGCCAGTTGTCCTTCGACGACCTGCACCGGCATGAGGACGGTGACCGCGGCGACGGTGGCGCCGACGGGCACCTCGGACATCTGCACTCCGCCTACGAGTCCGTCTCCTTCACCTCGGAAGTGCCCCTCGGGCCCCGGCGGTTGATGGACTTCCTCGACAGCAGGCCCGACGGTCTGTACCGGATCAAGGGGTACGTCGACTTCGGCGCCGCCGATCCACGTAACCGGTACGCCGTGCACGCGGTGGGCCGTTTTCTGCGTTTCTATCCGGAACCCTGGGCTCCGGGCGAGCGGCTGACCCAGCTCGTCCTCATCGGGTCCGGCATCGACGCCGTCGCGCTCGGCAAGGAGTTGGAGGCCTGCAAGGACGACGCCCCACACGCCGACGAGCGCAGCATGTGGGGCGTCCTGCGTTACGTACAGGAGCAGGAGGCAGAGACGGAGGAGGCGGAAGTGGCAGGTCGGGGTGGGTGGGACGACCTGCCGGGCGGCGAGGGCTAGACCGGGCCCGCCACCACCGAGACCGTCTTCGCCAGGGACACTCCCGAGCCGTCGCGGCGCGGGTCCATCTCCGGCAGTTCCGCGGGTGTGCCGTCCCTTTGCGCCGCGCGTGCAGGAGCGGGGCCCGCCCAGGCCAGGCTCAGGCAGTCCTCGCCCTTCAGGAACCGCTGGCAGCGCACGCCGCCCGTGGCGCGGCCCTTGCGCGGGTACTGGTCGAAGGGGGTCAGCTTCGCCGTCGTCTGGACCGAGTCGTCCAGCGTGCCCCGCGAGCCCGCCACGGTGAAGACCACCGCGTCCACGGCCGGGTCGATCGCCGTGAACGAGATCACCTTGGCCCCGTCCGTGAGCTTCACACCTGCCATGCCGCCCGCCGGCCGGCCCTGCGGGCGGACCTGGGACGCCTGGTAGCGCAGCAGCTGCGCGTCGTCGGTGATGAAGATGAGGTCCTCCTCGCCGGTGCGCAGCTCCGCCGCGCCGACGATCCGGTCACCGTCCTTGAGGGTGATGACCTCCAGCTCCTCCTTGTTGGACGGATAGTCCGGGACCACGCGCTTGACCACACCCTGCTGGGTGCCGAGCGCCAGGCCGGGCGACGACTCGTCGAGCGTCATCAGGCAGACCACCTGCTCGTCGCCCTCCAGGGTCAGGAACTCCGAGATCGGCGCGCCTCCGGAGAGGTTGGGCGCCGAGGCGGTCTCGGGCAGCTGGGGGAGGTCGATGACGTTCAGCCGCAGCAGCCGTCCGCTGGACGTGACCGCGCCGATCTCGCCCTGGGCCGTCGCCGGGACGGCGGAGACGATCAGATCGTGCTTGACGCGCCTGCCCTCGCTCTCCCCGAAGGGGTCACCGTTGGCCGTACGCGCGAGCAGCGCCGTCGACGACAGGAGCACCCGGCACGGGTCGTCCGCCACCTGCAGCGGAACGGCCGTGGCGGCGGAACCGGCCGACTCCAGCAGCACCGTACGCCGGTCGGTGCCGAACTTCTTGGCCACCGCGGCCAGTTCGGTCGACACCAGCTTGCGCAGCTCGGTGTCCGACTCCAGGATGCCGGTCAGCTCGTCGATCTCGCCGTTGAGCCGGTCGCGCTCGGTCTCCAGCTCGATGCGGTCGAACTTGGTCAGCCGACGCAGCGGCGTGTCCAGGATGTACTGCGTCTGGATCTCGCTCAGTGAGAAGTGCTCGATCAAGCGCTGCTTGGCCTGGGCGGAGTTCTCACTGGAGCGGATGAGGCGGATGACCTCGTCGATGTCCAGCAGGGCGACGAGCAGGCCCTCGACCAGGTGCAGCCGGTCGCGCTTCTTGGTGCGGCGGAACTCGCTGCGGCGGCGCACGACCTCGAAGCGGTGGTCGAGGTACACCTCCAGCAGTTCCTTGAGGCCGAGCGTGAGCGGCTGGCCGTCCACCAGCGCCACGTTGTTGATGCCGAAGGACTCCTCCATCGGCGTCAGCTTGTAGAGCTGCTCCAGGACCGCCTCAGGTACGAAGCCGTTCTTGACCTCGATGACCAGGCGCAGGCCGTGCGAGCGGTCGGTGAGGTCCTTGACGTCGGCGATGCCCTGCAGCTTCTTCGAGCCGACCAGGTCCTTGATCTTCGCGATCACCTTCTCCGGGCCGACGGTGAAGGGCAGTTCGGTGACGACGAGGCCCTTGCGGCGCGCCGTCACGTTCTCCACGGACACCGTCGCGCGGATCTTGAAGGTGCCGCGGCCCGATTCGTACGCGTCCCTGATCCCGGCCAGGCCGACGATACGGCCGCCGGTGGGCAGGTCGGGGCCCGGGACGTACTTCATGAGCGTTTCGAGATCGGCCCCGGGGTGGCGGATCAGATGGCGGGCGGCGGCGATGACCTCGCCGAGGTTGTGCGGCGCCATGTTCGTCGCCATGCCGACCGCGATGCCCGACGCGCCGTTGACCAGGAGGTTCGGATACGCGGCCGGGAGGACCGACGGCTCCTGCTCCTGGCCGTCGTAGTTCGGGGCGAAGTCGACCGTGTTCTCTTCGATCGACTCCGTCATGAGGGAGGTGGCGTCGGCCATCCTCGCCTCGGTGTACCGCATGGCGGCCGGCGGGTCGTCGTTGCCCAGCGAACCGAAGTTGCCGTGGCCGTCGACCAGGGGCAGCCGCATGGAGAAGGGCTGGGCCAGGCGGACCAGGGCGTCGTAGATCGACGCGTCGCCGTGGGGGTGGAGCTTACCCATGACCTCGCCGACGACGCGGGCGCACTTCACATAGCCGCGGTCGGGGCGGAGCCCCATCTCGTTCATCTGGTAGACGATGCGGCGGTGCACGGGCTTGAGGCCGTCGCGGGCGTCCGGCAGGGCTCGGGAGTAGATGACCGAGTACGCGTACTCAAGGAAAGAGCCCTGCATCTCGTCGACGACGTCGATGTCGAGGATGCGCTCCTCGAAGTCGTCGGAAGGCGGGGTCTTCGTGCTGCGGCGGGCCATCGCTGCTGCGACTCCTTCACAGTCTCTGCCGGGGCATGAACGGGTTCTGACGGGTTCTGACGCGGTCCATTGTGGACCGCAGTACTGACAACGCGGACCACGACCCGTCCGTACGGGCCTGTCGGGCCGGGTGCGCGACCGCCCCAACAGGCCTGGCGGGACCCGATCGAGGCGGCCCCGGAGGCTCCACGAGCGCGGCCCGCGGCTGCCCGCGGAGGTCTGAGGACGCTACCGCGTTCCGTTTCCACGGGGGTGGTGGAGGGGTGTTGTCGGGTGCGGGTTCGCTGTGGCCGGTCGCGCAGTTCCCCGCGCCCCTGTAGATGTGACCCCGGAGGAGTGCCCCCTGAGGGGCGCCCCCCCCGGTAGGGGCACCGGGCAGGGGCGTTTGTCGGCTGCGGGTCCGCTGTGGCTGGTCGCGCAGTTCCCCGCGCCCCTGACGGGGCGCCCTGACGGAGCGCCCCTGACGGAGTGCCCTGACGGAGTGCCCTGACGGAGTGCCCTGACGGGGCGCCCCCGGCCGGGCGCCTCTGTCGGAGTGCGTGCTCGCTCTCGGCGTACCCGATGCGGGAACTTCGCCAGCTGTCCGCGCGCTTGCATACAGTGGCACGACTAGCAGGAATTCAGCAGTTTTCCGCGATCGAAGGGACGTACATGCCCATGGGTCACACGGCCACAGCCGAGGCCGGTTCCGGCGGCCTGACAGCGACCGAGCACCGCCTGGCCAACGGCCTGCGTGTGGTGCTCTCCGAGGACCACCTGACCCCGGTCGCGGCGGTGTGCCTCTGGTACGACGTCGGCTCGCGTCACGAGGTCAAGGGCCGTACCGGGCTCGCCCACCTCTTCGAGCACCTGATGTTCCAGGGCTCCGGCCAGGTGAAGGGCAACGGCCACTTCGAACTGGTCCAGGGAGCGGGCGGTTCGCTCAACGGCACGACGAGTTTCGAGCGCACCAACTATTTCGAGACCATGCCGACGCACCAGCTGGAGCTCGCCCTCTGGCTGGAGGCCGACCGCATGGGCTCGCTGCTCGCGGCCCTCGACGAGGAGTCGATGGAAAACCAGCGGGACGTCGTCAAGAACGAGCGCCGCCAGCGCTACGACAACGTCCCCTACGGCACCGCCTTCGAGAAGCTGACCGCCCTCGCGTACCCGGAGGGCCACCCCTACCACCACACCCCGATCGGGTCGATGGCCGACCTGGACGCGGCCACCCTTGAGGACGCGCGCGCGTTCTTCCGCACCTACTACGCGCCCAACAACGCCGTGCTGTCGATCGTCGGGGACATCGACCCGGAGCAGACGCTCGCCTGGGTCGAGAAGTACTTCGGTTCCATCGCCGGGCACGACGGCAAGCCCGCCCCGCGCGACGGCTCGCTCCCGGAGACCATGGGCGGGCAGCTGCGCGAGGTCGTCGAGGAGGAGGTCCCGGCGCGTGCGCTGATGGCCGCCTACCGGCTCCCGGAGGACGGCACGCGCGCGTCGGACGCCGCCGACCTCGCCCTCACCGTGCTCGGCGGCGGCGAGTCGTCCCGGCTCTACAACCGGCTCGTACGCCGTGACCGCACCGCCGTCGCGGCCGGGTTCGGTCTGCTGCGCCTCGCCGGAGCGCCCTCCCTGGGGTGGCTCGACGTGAAGACCTCCGGCGACGTCGAGGTCCCGGTCATCGAGACCGCCGTCGACGAGGAGCTCGCCCGGTTCGCCGAGGAGGGCCCCACCGCCGAGGAGATGGAGCGCGCCCAGGCCCAGTTGGAGCGCGAGTGGCTGGACCGTCTCGGCACGGTCGCGGGCCGCGCCGACGAACTGTGCCGGTACGCGGTCCTGTTCGGCGACCCCCAGCTCGCCCTGACCGCCGTGCAGCGCGTTCTCGACATCACCGCGGAGGAGGTCCAGGAGGTCGCCAAGGCCCGCCTGCGCCCCGACAACCGCGCGGTGCTGGTCTACGAGCCGGTCGCCCCCGAGGAGACCGACGCGGCCGACGAGACCGACGCAGCGGACCACACCGACGAGGAGGCGGCCAAGTGACCGAGCTCGCCACGATGGAGTTCCACCCGCAGCCCCAGGCCGGCGAGGCCAGGCCCTGGGCCTTCCCGGCGCCCGAGCGCGGCACCCTCGGCAACGGCCTGACGCTGTTGCGCTGCCACCGCCCCGGCCAGCAGGTCGTCGCCGTGGAGGTCCTCCTGGACGCCCCGCTGGAGGCCGAGCCCAAGGGCCTCGACGGCATCGCCACGATCATGGCGCGGGCCTTCTCGGAGGGCACCGACAAGCACTCCGCCGAGGAGTTCGCCGCCGAGCTGGAGCGCTGCGGCGCCACGCTCGACGCCCACGCCGACCACCCCGGCGTACGGCTCAGCCTCGAAGTCCCCGTCTCCCGGTTGCCCAAGGCGCTCGGCCTGCTCGCCGACGCCCTCAGGGCACCCGCGTTCGAGGACGGCGAGATCGAGCGGCTGGTGCGCAACCGGCTCGACGAGATCCCGCACGAGACCGCCAACCCGGCCCGGCGGGCCGCCAAGGAGCTGTCCCGGCAGCTCTTCCCGGCGGACTCCCGGATGTCGCGTCCGCGCCAGGGCACCGAGGAGACGGTCACCGCGATCGACTCGGCGGCCGTGCGCGCCTTCTACGAGAAGCACGTACGCCCCGCCACGGCCACCGCGGTCGTCGTCGGCGACCTCACGGACGTCGACCTCGACGCGCTGCTCGGGGACACGCTCGGCGCCTGGACCGGCTCGCAGGCCCAGGCACGTCCCGTGCCCTCGGTGACCGCCGACGACACCGGCCGCGTGATCATCGTCGACCGGCCCGGAGCCGTCCAGACGCAGCTGCTCATCGGCCGCGTCGGCGCGGACCGGCACGACCGCGTCTGGCCCGCCCAGGTGCTCGGCACGTACTGCCTCGGTGGCACCCTCACCTCCCGCCTGGACCGCGTCCTGCGGGAGGAGAAGGGATACACCTACGGTGTGCGGGCGTTCGGCCAGGTGCTGCGCTCCGCTCCGGACGGGACGGGCATCTCGATGCTCGCCATCAGCGGCTCCGTGGACACCCCGAACACCGGTCCGGCGCTCGACGACCTGTGGAAGGTGCTGCGCACCCTCGCCGCCGAGGGCCTGACGGACGCCGAGCGTGATGTCGCCGTGCAGAACCTGGTGGGCGTGGCGCCCCTGAAGTACGAGACCGCGGGAGCCGTCGCGGGCACGCTCGCCGACCAGGTCGAGCAGCACCTGCCGGACGACTTCCAGGCGACGCTGTACAAGCAGCTCGCCGCGACCGGCACCGTGGAGGCCACCGCGGCCGCCGTGAACGCGTTCCCGGTGGACCGTCTGGTGACCGTCCTCGTCGGTGACGCCGCGCAGATCGAGGAGCCCGTCAGGGCCCTCGGCATCGGCGAAGTCAGCGTCGTGACGGCCGAGTAGGGATCTGTGGCCGGGTCGGTCCTGTGCTCGCGCAGGACCTGTCACGGCCGGGGCCCGGGTGACCGGACGAGTCACCCGGGCCCTTTTCTGTCCTTCTCCGCCCATGGTTTGTCCGTATTGCAGGGAAGTTGCCTGTCTGCCCTGTGGCATGCGCTACAAAAATGGTGATCCGTTTGTCCTTTGAAAGAGGCGCCGCTTAGCGTCGGTCCGGCTGTTCGTCAGGCACTGCGCCGCGTCCGCGGCACCGGACAGTCATCGCCGAGTCCCCGCATGGCGCGAGCCAGGGGAGCCGGGGACCCAGGTCCCTGGGGTGAATCGGACGCCCTTCCCGAAGGGGGTCCGTAGGAGACCTTCCTGCTCCGAACCCGTCAGCTAACCCGGTAGGCGAGAAGGAAGGAAAGGACCAGCCACTTCATGGCGTTCACCCGCGCCACGGGGAAGCACCGTCTTCCCAGCCGCATGACGCGCACCACCCGCAGGACCGTCGGCGTCGCCGCTCTGGCCACCACCGGTGTCGTGGGCACGCTGGCCGCCCCGGCGTTCGCCGCCGAGAGCGAGGTCGAGCAGACGGGCCCCCTGAAGGCCGTCACCATGGGCGACTCGGTCGCCCACGAGATCGACGCGCAGGCCGTCGCCCAGCGCCAGGCCGCCGAGCAGGCCGCCGCCCGCGAGAAGGCCGAGGCCGCCGCGAAGAAGCGCGCGGAGGAGGCCAGGGAGAAGGCCGAGAAGGAGCGCGAGGCCAAGGCCCGTGCGGCCCGCGAGGCCGAGCGCAAGCGCCTCAACGCCTACACCGCGCCGATCACCGGCTCGTACGTCTCCACGTCGTACCAGGCCGGTGGCGGTATCTGGTCCTCCGGCAGCCACACCGGCATCGACTTCCACGCCGCCAGCGGCACCGCCGTGCACGCGGTGGGCTCCGGCACAGTCGTGGAGGCCGGCTGGGGCGGCTCGTACGGCAACCAGATCGTCATCAAGATGGTTGACGGCACGTACACCCAGTACGGGCACCTCTCGTCCATCGGTGTCTCGGTGGGCCAGACGGTCACTCCGGGGCAGCAGATAGCCCTCTCCGGGGCGACCGGCAACGTCACGGGGGCGCACCTGCACTTCGAGGCACGGACGACCGCCGAGTACGGATCCGACATGGACCCGATCGCGTACCTCCGCGGGCACGGCGTGAACGTCTGACCGCACGGGCGCTTCGCACCGCACCCAAACCGCACCCGCACCGCACCTCCGTCGCAGGCCCCGGCTCACCGAGCCGGGGCCCGCGCGCGTTCGGACGGCTTCCGGTCACTTTCGTACCGGACGACTGCCTGTTCAGAAGCCCGGTGTGTCCAAAAAATATCCATGGATTCCCGGCTGCCTTCGGAATTTCCCGTTCTCTGCAATAGAGTCACCGAACAAGCGTCAATCGACCGCGTTTCGCGGGGATTAAGGCGGAGGTCCGGTCATGCGTATTCCCGCGCGCTCGGTATGCACGGCGATCCGGGACGACATCGTCGCGGGTGTCTACGAGCGCGGCAGCCGGCTCACCGAAGAACTGCTCGCGCGCCGCTACGGCGTCTCGCGGGTCCCCGTGCGCGAGGCGCTGCGCACCCTGGAGGCGGAGGGCTTCGTGGTCACCCGTCGGCACGCGGGCGCGTGCGTCGCGGAACCCACCGAGCAGGAGGCCGCCGACCTCCTGGAGATGCGCATGCTGCTGGAGCCGCTGGGCGCCGCCCGTGCCGCCCAACGGCGCACCGAGGCCCATCTCAAGGTGCTGCGCGGCCTGGTCAGGCTCGGCCAGGAGCGGGCCAGACGGGGCAGCAGCGAGGATCTGCGCTCGCTCGGGGGCTGGTTCCACGAGACGCTCGCGCAGTCCTCGGGCAGCCCGGCGCTGACCTCGACGCTCGGCCAGCTGCGGCACAAGATCGCCTGGATGTACTCGGTCGAGGCGCCCGCGAACCCCGCCGAGTCCTGGACCGAGCACGGGGCCATCGTGGACGCCGTGGCCCGCGGTGACAGCGACCGGGCCAGGGCGATCACGGCGCTGCACACGGAGCGGGCGATGTCCGCGCACCGGCTGCGTTTTCCGGGTGGGGACCGCGCCGAGCGTGTGAGGACTTCGCAACATCCCGTAAACACAGCGGGCCTGCGTCATTAACAGAAGCACCGTATACAAAGAGAGATATTCGGCAGGGCCCTATTTCCGGTGCCCTTTTCTTCCGCGTGCCCGCAATTGTGGAGCACGCCATTTCCGTGTGCGCGGAAGCGTGCGGAGGCGGGCGGAAATCGATACGCCACGCGCAGGAAAAGAACGGCCCCCGGTTCCGTACGCTCCCGTACGCGCGAACGGCGGAGCCGCGCCGCCCGGGGTGTGGGTGACGCGGCTCCGCCGTACGGGATCCGAGGGGACCGGTGGGGTCCGCCGGAATCCGGGAGGCCCGAGGAGGCCCGAGGAGGCCCGAGGGGACCTGAGGGTCAGACCGTCTCGGGGAGCTCGTCGAGACCCTCGGCGACCAGCTTCGCGAGGCGGTCGAGCGCGACGTCCGCGCCCTCGGCGTCGGAGGCCAGGACGATCTCCTCGCCGCCCTGGGCGCCCAGGCCGAGGACCGCGAGCATGGACGCGGCGTTGACGGGGTTGCCGTCGGCCTTGGCGATCGTCACGGGGACGCCGGTGGCCGTGGCCGCCCGGACGAAGATGGAGGCGGGACGGGCGTGCAGGCCCTCGGCCCAGCCGACGTTGACGCGGCGCTCAGCCATGTGATGCTGCCCTTCAGGTGTCAAGGTTGTCTAGACCAGTGTTCCATACGGTGAACGGTGGGGCGTGCCCTGTGCGGGTGCGGGTGCTGGCCCGGCCGGCCCAGGCCTTCAAAGCTGCCCCGGGTCCCAAGACTGCCCCGGGCGCCCGCCGGGCGCGAACCCGCCGTTGTCGGACCCGAGTCGTACTCTGGGCCCCATGCAGACCCCGACGGACCGGCACGAGTACCCCGCTCACTGGGAGGCCGACGTCGTGCTGCGCGACGGCGGTACCGCGCGCATCCGGCCCATCGCGGCCGACGACGCCGACCGCCTCGTCAGCTTCTACGAGCAGGTGTCCGCCGAGTCGAAGTACTACCGCTTCTTCGCGCCGTACCCGCGTCTGTCCGCCAAGGACGTCCACCGCTTCACCCACCACGACTTCGTGGACCGGGTGGGACTCGCGGCGACCGTCGGCGGCGAATTCATCGCCACCGTACGGTACGACCGCATCGCCGCGGATGGCCGGCCCGCCTCCGCCCCCGCGGACGAGGCGGAGGTCGCCTTCCTCGTCCAGGATGCCCACCAGGGCCGCGGCGTGGCCTCCGCCCTGCTCGAACATGTCGCGGCCGTCGCCCGTGAGCGCGGCATCCGCCGCTTCGCCGCCGAGGTGCTGCCCGCCAACACCAAGATGATCAAGGTCTTCACGGACGCCGGGTACCAGCAGAAGCGCAGCTTCGAGGACGGCGTCGTACGCCTGGAGTTCGACCTGGAGCCCACCGACCGTTCGCTCGCCGTGCAGCGCGCGCGGGAGCAGCGCGCGGAGGCGCGTTCCGTGGCCCGGCTCCTGGCGCCCGGTTCGGTCGCGGTCGTCGGAGCGGGCCGCACACCCGGGGGAGTGGGCCGCAGCATCCTGGACAACCTGCGCGACGCGGGCTTCACCGGGCGGCTGTACGCGGTGAACGGCGCACTTCAGGAGAAGGAGCTGGCCGGGGTCCCGGCCCACCGCTCCGTGCGCGACATCGGCGAGCCCGTCGACCTCGCGGTGATCGCCGTCCCGGCCGAGCGGGTCCCCGAAGCGGTCGCGGAGTGCGGCGAGCACGGGGTGCAGGGACTCGTCGTGGTCTCCGCGGGGTACGCCGAGAGCGGCCCCGAGGGCAGGGAGCGCCAGCGCGAGCTCGTACGGCAGGCGCGTACGTACGGAATGCGGCTGATCGGGCCGAACGCATTCGGAGTCATCAACACCTCTCCTCGGACCCGGCTCAACGCCTCGCTCGCCCCGGAGATGCCGCGCACCGGGCGCATCGGCCTGTTCGCCCAGTCCGGGGCCATCGGGATCGCGCTGCTGTCCCGGCTGCACCGGCGCGGCGGCGGGGTCACCGGGGTGACGGGCGTGTCGACCTTCGTCTCCTCCGGCAACCGCGCGGACGTGTCGGGCAACGACGTCCTCCAGTACTGGTACGACGACCCGGACACCGACGTCGCGCTCATGTACCTCGAATCGATCGGCAACCCGCGGAAGTTCACCCGCCTCGCCCGGCGCACGGCCGCGGCCAAGCCGCTGGTCGTCGTCCAGGGCGCGCGGCACGGCGGAGCCGCGCCCCAGGGACACGCGGTACGGGCCACCCGGCTGCCGCACGCCACGGTGTCCGCCCTGCTGCGGCAGGCCGGGGTCATCCGGGTGGACACGATCACCGAGCTGGTCGACGCCGGGCTGCTGCTGGCGCGCCAGCCCCTGCCCGCGGGCCCGAGGGTGGCGATCCTCGGGAACTCCGAATCGCTCGGGCTGCTGACGTACGACGCGTGTCTCGCCCAGGGACTCCGGCCGCTGCCGCCCCGCGACCTGACGACGGGCGCCTCCGCCGAGGACTTCCGCGCCGCGCTGGCGCACGCGCTGGCCGACGACGCCTGCGACGCCGTCGTGGTCACCGCGATCCCGGCGGTGGGCGAGAGATCGGCGGCGGACGCCGCGCTGGCGGAGGCCCTCCGCTCGGCCTCGGCGGCGGCCCCCGCCAAGCCGGTCCTCGTGGTGCACGTGGAGCTGGGCGGACTCGCGGAGGCCCTGTCCGCGGCGGTCAGCACCGCACCGGCCGGCGCCCCGGCACCGGTCGGCACCCCACCGGACGACACCGCGTCAGCGGCGGCCGGCCCCGCCCCGCAGTCCGCTCCCGTCCTCCCCGGGACGGAGAGCGCCGAGGCGGACTCCCGGCTGATCCCCGCCTACCCCGCCGCCGAGCGGGCCGTGCGCGCGCTCGCGGAAGCGGTGAAATACGGCCAGTGGCGGCAGGAGGCCGCCGATCCGGGGCGGGTGCCCGAGTACGAGGACATCGACGAGAAGGGCGCGGCCGAGCAGATCGGCCGCCTCCTCGTCGACGGGGAGGGCAGCACCACCGCGGAGGCGGGACAGACGGAGCCGGGAGCGCCGGTGCCGGGAACGGCGGTGCCGGCGACGGAACCGGGCGCGGCCGAGGGCGCGCTCACCCTCGGCCCCGACGACACCTGCGCCCTCCTCGCCCGGTACGGCATCGACGTCCGCCGTGCCCTGCCCGCGCCCACGCCCGGGGAGGCCGTCGCCGCGGCGGAGCGCCTCGGCTACCCGGTGGCGCTCAAGACCACCGCCCCGCACCTGAGGCACCGCGCAGACCTGGGAGGCGTCCGCCTCGACCTGGCGGACGAGGAGCAACTGCGGCGCGCGTACGCCGAGTTGACCAGCCTCTTCGGGGAGCCCGAGGAACTGCGCCCGGTGGTGCAGGCCATGGCCCCGCGCGGTGTCGACACGGTCGTCCGGGCGGTCATCGACCCGGCCGCCGGAGCGGTGCTCTCCTTCGGGCTCGCCGGAGCGGCCTCGGAACTGCTCGGAGACACCGCGCACCGACTGATTCCGGTCACCGACCGCGACGCCGCCTCACTGGTCCGCTCCATCCGGACCGCACCCCTCCTGTTCGGCTGGCGCGGCTCGGCCCCGGCGGACGTCACGGCACTGGAGCAACTGCTGCTGCGCCTGTCACGGCTCGTCGACGACCACCCCGAGGTCGTCTCCGTGGCCCTGGAACCGGTCGTCGTCGCCCCGCGCGGGCTGAGTGTGCTCGGTGCCTCCGTACGGCTCGCGCCGCCACCGGCCCGCGACGACCTCGGCCCACGCACGCTTCCTGTGTACTGAGCGGTGCCTCGCAGTCAGTACGCCCCCGTAGAATGGACATCATGGCCAAGACCAGTACGACGACCCAGGGGCTGCGAGCGGCGATCGAGCGCAGCGGCTACTACCCGGCCCTCGTGGCCGAGGCGGTGGAGGCCGCTGTAGGGGGCGAGCCCATCCGGTCGTATCTGGTCCACCAGGAGACGACGTTCGACGCGAACGAGGTGCGTCGGCACGTCACGGTGCTCGTTCTCACGGGTAACCGTTTCATCGTGAGCCACACCGACGAGCAGGCGGCGGACAGCACGTCGCCCACGCCGTACGCGACGACGTCCACCGAGTCCGTGAAGCTTGGCCGGATCTCGTCCGTCGTGCTCAGCCGGGTCGTGGCGAACCCCGAGAAGTACGTGGTGGGGACCCTGCCGCGCGAGGTCGTCCTCACCATCGGCTGGGGCGCGGTCGCCCGTATCGACCTGGAGCCCGCGGCCTGCGGCGACTCCAACTGCGAGGCGGACCACGGCTACACCGGCAGCTCGACGGCGGACGACCTGAGCCTGCGCGTCAGCGAGGCCGGTGACGGGCCGGACGCCGTGCGCCAGACGCTCGCCTTCGCGCAGTCGCTCTCCGAGGCGACCGCGGACGTCACCCGCTGATGTCCCAGCAAGTCTGGGACGACCCGGAACCGCTCACCGTCGCATCAGCACCCGTACCCGAATACGGGACCGGTTCGCTCGCCGACCTCCTGCCCACCCTGGCCGCGGGCATGGACGTACCGGACATGACCGCCTCCCTCGGCGAACTGAGCCCGGCCGACCGGAACTGCGTCTTCCTGATCGACGGCCTCGGCTGGGAACAGCTCAAGGCCCACCCGGACGAGGCCCCGTTCATGAGCTCCCTGCTGGGCAGCTCGCGCGGCGGCACCGGCCGGCCGATCACGGCGGGCTATCCCGCGACCACCGCCACCTCGCTGGCCTCGGTCGGCACGGGCCTGCCCCCCGGGGCGCACGGGCTGCCCGGCTACACCGTGCGCAACCCGGAGACCGGCGAGCTGATGAACCAGCTCCGCTGGATCCCCTGGACCAAGCCGGGCACGTGGCAGCCGTACCCCACGGTGTTCCAGCTGGCCGACGCGGCAGGCGTGCACACGGCCCAGGTGTCGGCACCGCACTTCCAGAACACCCCCCTGACCAAGATCGCGCTCAGCGGCGGCACGTTCCACGGCCGGCTGACCGGCGAGGACCGTATGGACATGGCGGCCGAGCAACTGGCCGCGGGGGACCGGTCGCTGGTCTACACGTACTACGCGGAGGTCGACGGCAAGGGACACCGCTTCGGCATCGACTCCGACGCCTGGCGCGGACAGCTCATGTACGTGGACCGGCTGGTCCAGCGCCTCGCCGAGCAACTGCCGCCGCGCGCGGCCCTGTACGTCACGGCCGACCACGGCATGATCGACATCCCCTTCGACGAGCAGCACCGGATCGACTTCGACGAGGACTGGGAGCTGAGCGCGGGCGTCGCCCTCCTCGGCGGCGAGGGCCGCGCCCGGCACGTGTACGCGGTCCCGGGCGCCGAGTCGGACGTCCTGACCTGCTGGCGCGAGGTGCTCGGCGAGCAGTTCTGGGTGGCCTCGCGCGACGAGGCGATCGCGGCGGGCTGGTTCGGCCCGCACGTCGACGAACGGGTGTACGCGCGCATCGGCGACGTGGTCGCGGCCGCCCGGGACGACGTGCTGATCACCGCGTCCGAACGGGAGCCGAAGGAGTCGCTGATGGTCGGCAACCACGGCTCGATGACCCCGGCGGAACAGCACATCCCGCTGCTGGAAGTGCGTTCCTGACCCTCCGCCCGCCGTGCGTCCTTCCGCCTCACCCCCGCTGAAAGGTGATCGACTCCCCATGCCCGAGCTGGTGTTCTTCTCCGGAACCATGGACTGCGGGAAGTCGACGCTGGCTCTGCAGATCGAGCACAACCGCTCGGCCCGCGGACTACAGGGCATGATCTTCACCCGGGACGACCGCGCGGGCGAGGGCAAGCTGTCCTCACGGCTCGGCCTGGTCACGGACGCGGTGGAGGTCGAGGAGGACCAGGACGTGTACGCGTACCTCGTCGAGCATCTCTCGCGGGGCGGCAGGGCGGACTACGTCATCGCCGACGAGGCACAGTTCCTCGCCCCCGAGCAGATCGACCAACTCGCGCGCGTGGTCGACGATCTGGACATCGACGTCTTCGCCTTCGGCATCACCACCGACTTCCGCTCCAAGCTCTTCCCGGGCTCCCAGCGACTCGTCGAACTCGCCGACCGCGTCGAGGTCCTGCAGGTCGAGGCCCTGTGCTGGTGCGGCGCCCGCGCCACCCACAACGCCCGCACCATAGGCGGCCGGATGGTCGTGGAGGGCGCCCAGGTCGTCGTCGGCGACGTCGACCAGTCGGAGGACATCGGCTACGAGGTGCTGTGCCGCCGTCACCACAGCCGCCGGACGACCGCGGCGACCGCGCGGGCGGGCGTCCTGTCCCCGGACGTGCTCCCGGTGGACACCGCGGCCCGCGGCTGACGCGTACCCACCCGCGGGAACCGCCGGACAGGCCCTAGCGGCTGCTCCGTACCAGCGAGAACGCCGCTCCCTCCAGGTCCGCCACCATGGCGACCCGGCCGTACGCGCTGTCGTGGGCCGGCTTGAGGACGTGGCCGCCCAGTTCGACGACCAGGGCCACCGACGCATCCACGTCGACGACCTCGAAGTACGTCATCCAGTGGGCGCCCCGGTCCCGGGGCAGGGCGTTGCCGACGCCATGGATCCCGGCCACCGGGCGGCCCTTGATGTGCAGGGTGACGTAGTCGGAGTCGGCGGAGACGACGGGCTCCTCCTCGTAACCGAAGACCGTCTCGTAGAACTTGGCGACACCCGCGGACTCCCGGGTGACCAGCTCGTTCCAGGTGGGGGTCCCGGGAACCCCCGCGATGCCCGCACCGAGATGCGCCGCCGCCTGCCAGACGCCGAACACGGCGCCTGAGGGGTCCGAGGCGATCGCCAGGCGGCCGGCTGCGTCGGCGACCAGCGGGCCGACACCGACCGTGCCGCCGCAGTGCCGGACCGTCTCCGCCGTCAGGTCCACGTCGTCCGAGGCGAGGTACGGGGTCCACGCGACGGGCAGATGGCGGTCCGGTGGAAGCTGCCCGATGCCCGCCACCTCCTGCCCGTCCAACTGCGCCCGCACATAGGCACCCAGCTGCTGCGGACCGGGCTGGAACTCCCAGCCGAACAGCTCCCCGTAGAACTCCTGGGTCGCGGTCATCCCGTGCACCATCAGGCTCACCCAGCAGGGCGCGCCGGGCGTGTACGCAGAGCCGTTCAGGCCGGCCGACTCCCGTGCCTCGGTCATCGTCACCCTCTCCTCGGCGCCTCGCGGGGCCGCTTCACTTCCGCTGTCGAACCGGGCGTAGTGCCGTCCTGGACCACGGCGCCCGGTGCCGATGGTCGCACCACCGGCGGTAGGCCGCGCCACGGCCGGACGGCCCACGGCGGGAGGATGCCCGCATTCCTGTTGCCCATCCGTTTCCCCGCGATTGCCTGAGCATGTCCATCGGCCGTACAGCGTGTGCCCGTTCCTGCACGCCGAGTGGTCGGGTCGGCCCGGCGGAGCACAGTAGCCGGACCTGGACGAAGTGGCCACCCCGTGCGCGAGGATGGTGGCCATGAACGCCATCATCTCCGCATCCCGACTCGCGAGCGACCTGACGGGGCCGAACCCGCCGGTCGTGCTGGACATCCGCTGGCAGCTGGGCGGCCCGAACCTCCGCTCCTCCTACGAGGAGGCGCACATTCCGGGGGCCGTCTACGTGGACCTGGACACCGAGCTCGCCGGTCCCGCCGGCGCGGCGGGACGCCACCCGCTGCCGGACCCGGAGGTCTTCGCCGAGGCCATGCGCGCGGCCGGGGTCTCCGGGGACCGTGACGTCGTCGTGTACGACGGAGGGCTCGGCTGGGCCGCCGCACGGGCCTGGTGGCTGTTGCGCTGGACGGGTCACCCGTCGGTGCGTGTGCTTGACGGCGGCCTCGCGGCCTGGAGCGGTCCGGTCGAGAGCGGCCGTGCCGCTCCGGCCGCCGGGACCTTCGTACCCGCTCCGGGGAAGGTGTCCCTGCTCGACGCCGACGGCGCCGCGGCGCTGGCCCGCACCGGTCTGCTGCTCGACGCCCGGGCCGCCGAACGCTACCGCGGCGACGTCGAGCCGATCGACCGGGTCGGCGGCCACATCCCTGGCGCGGTCTCGGCGCCGACCACCGGGAATGTGGCCGAATCCGGTCGCTTCCTGCCGGCCGGTGAGCTCGCTGAGCGCTTCGCGTCCCTGGGCGTCGACGGCTCTTCGGAGGTCGGCGTCTACTGCGGGTCGGGCGTCTCCGGGGCGCACGAGGTTCTCGCGCTGGCGGTCGCGGGCATCCCGGCCGCGCTGTACGTGGGGTCCTGGTCGGAGTGGTCGCGGGACGAGGGCCGCCCGGTCGCGACCGGCCCCGATCCGCAGTAGCCCCAGGCGTACGACGGCCGACCGGACCGGTGACGAAGGGCGGACGGGAGAGACAGGGGCTCGCACCGACACGGTGCGAGCCCCTGTCACCTCGCCACTTCCTAGTCCTGCTTCTTGCGTCGCGTCCCGAAGACGATCTCGTCCCAGCTCGGTACGGCCGCTCTGCGTCCCGGACGGACGCCGTCCGCCTCGGCCTGCCGGTCGGTGGCGCCGACGAGCCGGTCGCGGTGGCTGGCCACCGAGCGCGGCATGAGCACGTCCGCGTAGGCCGAACCGGCCGAGGCCGCGGGAGCCGGCGGCTCCTCCACCTCGGTCTCCGGGACGGGCGGTTCCTCCGACGTGGACCGTTCCGTGGCCGAGGTCGCGGAGGCCGTCGAGGCGGCGGGTCCCGCCGAGGGCCTCTCGGGCACGACCATGTCACCGCGGAAGCTGGGCACCGCCTCCAGGAGGCTGGTCAGCGAGTCGCGCTCCCGCTCGCTGACACCCTCCTCGATGTCCGGCTCGGACGACGCCGGCGGCAGGCTCGGCCGCTCGATCTGCCGGTCCAGGGAGCGGTCCAGCGGACGGTCGCGGGGCAGCCGCGCGATGCGCGGGACGAACGGGAAGCTGGGTTCGGCGGCACCGAGGTCGTCGGACTCGCCGATCAGCGAGCGCGCCTCGTCGTCGACGGCCTGGACGAGCCGCCGGGGCGGGTCGTACGTCCAGCTCGCGGAGTGCGGCTCGCTCGCCACGCGGTAGACGAGCAGCACCTCCCAGGTGCCGTCGTCGCGACGCCAGGAGTCCCACTGGACGGTCTCCTTGTCGGCACCGCGGTGCAGCAGGCGCTCCTGCACGGCCTCGCCGAGCTGGGGACCGGTCGTCTCGCCGGGGCGGCGGACGGGCGTCTTGCGGGCCCGCTCCGCCATGAAGGCACGCTCGGCGAGCACGGGGCCCTCGAAGCGGCGCACACGGTCGACGGGGATACCGGCGAGCTGGGCGACCTCTTCGGCGGATGCTCCCGCGCGTATGCGTGCCTGGATGTCTCGGGGGCGGAGATGGCTCTCCACCTCGATCTCGATCTGGCCGAGGCGGGGACGGTCGCCGCGTACGGCGGCGCGTAGACGCTCGTCAATCGGAAGCGTGTACTCCGTGCTGTCCGCAGCCTTCAGCACCAGCCGTGTGCCGTCGTTGGAGACGGCCACGACACGCAGTTCGGGCATGGGGACCTCCCGGGTGGTGCCTGCCGACGTCACGTGCGTCGCTGCTTCCGCTAGTCGAGTGTGGCCTGCCCGGGTGCAGCCTGCCACAACCTTGCCGAGTTGCCCGGCGTGTCGGACGGTGGCCCGAACTCGCCGTTATGGCACGGTTACCTATTCGCAACGCTAAGTGACGACCCTCATCACCCTGTGCAACGGGCCCCCTCTCGGCGGTCCTGTACGGCTCCGGACACCCTGGCGTGCGTCCGGTCCCAGGGCTCGCAACAGTACTCCATTCGGGCCACTTGCGTGGATCGGCACGCCACCGAACTTCTGTCCGGGGGCGGGAGTTGGCTGCCCGGGGTGACGTTTTCGTGATCATGGTGAGACTGATTCTTCACATGATCGCCGGATGTGGAGTGAGCTGCCTCGACCGTACGTCCTGTGCTCGGGCAATCGGTCGGCGCGACGGCTGTTCATGGCCTGCCGGGACCGTCAATCGCCCAGGATCCGCCGCAGGTAGTCGTTGCCGAACCGCCGTTCCGGGTCGAGGCGGTCCCGCAGTGCGGTGAACTCGGCGAAGCGCGGATAGACATCGGCGAAGTACTCCGCGTCACGGGTGTGCACCTTGCCCCAGTGGGGGCGGCCCCCGTGCGCGGTGAAGATCCGCTCGGCCGCGCTGAAGTACGCCTGGTACGGCGTCCCCCTGAACATGTGGACCGCGATGTACGCGCTGTCCCGGCCGGACGCGGTGGAGAGGGCGATGTCGTCCGCCGGCGCCGTGCGCACCTCCACCGGGAAGCTGATGCGCAGAGGCGAACGGTCGACCATGGCCTTCAGTTCGCGCAGTGTGTCGACCAGGGCGGCTCGCGGAACCGCGTATTCCATCTCCGTGAAACGCACCCGGCGCGGAGAAGTGAAGACCTTGTAGGGAATGTCGGTGTAGGTGCGCGCGGACAGGGCGCGGCTGGAGATCCGGGCGATCGAGGGGATCGTGGCGGGGACGGCCCGGCCCACGTAGTTGGCCGCCTGGAAGACGCCGTTGGAGAGGAACTCGTCCTCGTAGAGGCCGCGGACGGTACCGACCGGCTTCTCCGGGCCCACGCTGCGGTTGTTGCGCTTGGTGTTGCAGTTGCCGGTGTGGGGGAACCAGTAGAACTCGAAGTGCTCGTTCTCCGTGAACAGTTCGTCGAAGTAACCCGTCACCTCGTCGAAGCTCATCGGCTCCTCGCGGGCCGAGAGGAGGAAGAGGGGCTCCACGGAGAAGGTGATCGCGGTGATGATCCCCAGGGCGCCTATCCCGATCCGGGCCGCCGCGAAGATCTCCGGGTTCTCCTTCTCGGAACAGGTGAGGACCGAGCCGTCGGCGGTTACCAGTTCAAGTCCCGCGATCTGGGCGGCGATCGAGGCCGAGTCGCGGCCGGTGCCGTGCGTGCCGGTGCTGGTCGCGCCCGACACCGTCTGCTCCATGATGTCGCCCATGTTCGTGAGCGACAGGCCCTCCCGGGCCAGGGCGAGGTTGAGGCGCTTGAGCGGTGTGCCGGCCTCGACCGTGACGGTGCCGTTGTCGCGGTCGATCCTGCGGATGCCGGTCAACAGTTGAGGGCGGATCAATACGCCGTCGGTCGCCGCCGCCGCGGTGAAGGAGTGGCCCGTACCGACGGCCTTGACTCTCAGTCCGTCCTCGGCGGCCCGGCGCACGGCGGCGGAGAGCTCCTCGACGGAGGCGGGAGCGACCTCCCGGGCCGGCCGGGCGGTGACGTTCCCGGCCCAGTTACGCCAGGTTCCGCTCTTCGCGCTCACTGTGCTTCTCATGGGTTCCTCCCCGCTGCGGAACCGGCCTGCTGAGCCGGCGATACCCGAGGAAACCCACCGCGACCGCGACAGCTCCGGCCGCGACCGGAACCCCGTACCCGGCCCGCGCCCCGGCTGCGTCGATCACCCAGCCGGACAGGGAGGAACCGAGCGCGACCCCGACCGCGAGCCCGGTGCTCACCCATGTCATGCCCTC
The DNA here is from genome assembly GCF_018070025.1 of Streptomyces liliiviolaceus. Classification (NCBI taxonomy): domain Bacteria; kingdom Bacillati; phylum Actinomycetota; class Actinomycetes; order Kitasatosporales; family Streptomycetaceae; genus Streptomyces; species Streptomyces liliiviolaceus. The sequence continues at coordinate 7,695,167 of NZ_JAGPYQ010000001.1, read as the reverse complement.
GGTCAGTTTCGCGCGTGGTACGTGCAGTTCGACGAGGGCCATCGTCGTGATCATCGTCGGTGCGATGGACAGGCCCGCAACGAACAGCGCCACAGCCAGGAACGGCAAGTTTCCGACCAGTAGCAGGGGGATCATACTCACGGCCATGGCACAGATGCCCAGCACCCACCTGCGGGCGGGCGCCCCCGCGAAGCGCAGCAGCCCGAAGACGGCCCCGGCCACGCAGGAGCCCGCCGCGTAGACGGCCAGGACGATGCTCGCCGCGCCCTTGTGGCCCTCCTCGTCGGCGAAGGCCACGGTGACCACGTCGACCGCGCCGAAGATCGCGCCGGTCGCCACGAAGGTGGCCACCAGGACCTGCAGTCCGGCAGAGCGCAGCGCCGAGCCGCCCGTGTGGTGCTCACGCGGATGCGGCGGGGGCTCGGTGGCGCGCTGGGACGTCAGCCAGAAGACACCGGCCGCCAGGAAGAGGGCCGCGAGCAGCGGTCCGGCCTCCGGGAACCACACGGTGCACAGGCCGATGGAGATGATCGGCCCGAAGATGAAGCAGATCTCGTCGACGACGGACTCGAAGGCGTACGCGGTGTGGAGTTCGGGCCTGCCCCGGTAGATGAGCGCCCAGCGTGCCCTGGTCATCGCGCCGATGCTCGGTACGCAGCCGATGCCGGCCGAGCAGAGGAACAGCACCCAGTCCGGCCCGTCGAAGCGGGTCGTCAGCAGGAGCCCGGCGGACGCGGTGAGCGCGGACAGCGTGGCGGGCCGCAGCACCCGCCGCTGTCCGTACCGGTCCACCAGGCGGGATATCTGGGGCCCGAGCACCGCCGCGGACAGCGCGATCGTCGCCGACAGGGCGCCCGCTAGCCCGTACCGCCCGGTGACCTGGGAGATCATCGTGACCACGCCGATGCCCATCATCGACAGCGGCATCCGGCCGAGGAGGCCCGCGGTGGTGAAACCCTTGGAGCCGGGCGCGGCGAACAGGGCGCGGTAGGGGCTGAGCACGGGAGGTCTCCGGTGAGGGTCCGGTAAGGCGTGAATCCGACGGATACAGCTTACGAGTCAGGTGACCCTAACCCATCTGCGGATTTTCCCGGTCACCCTGTCCACCTGCCGTTCGGCCCCCCGCCGATGCCCGGCTGTCGGAGGCGGGTGGCAGGATCGAGGTATGCGAGACGCGCTCGATGCCACTCCCTACGACGCCCTGCTCCTGCTCTCCTTCGGCGGCCCCGAAGGCCCCGACGAAGTGGTCCCGTTCCTGGAGAACGTGACCCGGGGCCGGGGCATCCCCAAGGAACGCCTCAAGGAAGTGGGGCAGCACTACTTCCTGTTCGGCGGGGTCAGCCCGATCAACGACCAGAACCGCGCCCTGCTGGACGCCCTGCGCAAGGACTTCGCGGAGCACGGCCTGGACCTGCCCGTGTACTGGGGCAACCGGAACTGGGGGCCGTACCTGACGGACACCCTGCGCGAGATGGTCGCCGACGGCCGCCGCCGCGTCCTGGTGCTGGCCACGAGCGCGTACGCCTCCTACTCGGGCTGCCGGCAGTACCGCGAGGACCTGGCCGGGGCCCTGGCGACCCTGGAGGGCGAGGGTCTGGAGGTGCCGCGCGTCGACAAGCTCCGGCACTACTTCAACCACCCCGGTTTCGTCGAGCCGATGACCGAGGGCGTCCTGAAGTCCCTCGCCGAGCTTCCCGAGGACGTCCGCGCGGGCGCGCACATCGCCTTCACGACCCACTCGATCCCGACGTCCGCGGCGAACACCTCCGGACCGGTGGAGGGCCACGGGGACGGCGGGGCGTACGTACGGCAGCACCTGGACGTCGCCCGGCTCGTCGCCGACGCGGTGCGCGAGCGGACCGGGACCGAGCACCCCTGGCAGCTCGTCTACCAGTCGCGCTCGGGAGCTCCGCACATCCCGTGGCTGGAGCCGGACATCTGCGACCACCTGGAGGAGCGGCACACAGCCGGCGTGCCCGCGGTCGTGATGGCACCCATCGGGTTCGTCTCGGACCACATGGAGGTCCTGTACGACCTCGACACGGAGGCCACGGCGAAGGCCGCGGAGCTGGGGCTGCCGGTGCGCCGCTCGGCCACCGTGGGCGCCGACCCGCGGTTCACCGCCGCGATCCGAGACCTCGTCCTGGAGCGGGCCGCCACCGAGAACGGCAGAGACGTTTCCCCCTGCGCCCTCGGCGCTCTCGGCCCGAGCCACGACCTCTGCCCCGCGGGCTGCTGCCCGGCCCGCGCACCCAAGCCCGCCGCCGCGGGCGCCGACAGCCCGTACGTATGAGGAGCCCCGTGACCGCCACAGCGAACGACGAGCTGAAGGCCGAACTACTGGAGATCGCGCTCGACGCGGCCCACCGCGCGGGAGCTTTCCTGAGGGACGGCCGCCCCGACGACCTGGGCGTGGCGGCGACCAAGTCCAGCGCCGTCGACGTCGTCACCGAGATGGACATCGCCTCCGAGAAGCTGATCACCGGTCTGCTGGCCGACGCCAGGCCGGACGACGGCGTCCTGGGGGAGGAGGGCGCCGACATCGAGGGCAGCAGCGGTGTCCAGTGGGTGATCGACCCGATCGACGGGACGGTCAACTATCTGTACGGCCTGCCCAGTTGGGCCGTGTCCATCGCGGCCCGCAAGGACGGCGAGACGCTCGTCGGGGTCGTGCACGCCCCGATGCGCGCGGAGACCTACCGGGCCGTCCTGGGCGGCGGTGCTTTCGTCGACGACCGCCCCGCGCGCGTGCGGCCCGCTCCCGACCTCGGGCTGGCCCTCGTCGGCACCGGCTTCGGCTATCTCGCGGACCGCAGGACCCGGCAGGCCGAGGTGGTCGGGCAGCTGATCGCCCAGGTCCGCGACATCCGCCGCGGCGGCTCGGCGGCCATCGACCTGTGCGACGTGGCGACGGGCCGCCTGGACGCGTACTACGAGAGGGGACTCAACCCCTGGGACTACGCCGCGGGTGACCTGATCGCCCGGGAGGCGGGCGCGCTGACCGGCGGACGCCCCGGAGAGCCCCTGTCGACCGATCTGACCGTCGCGGCCCCGCCCGGCCTCTTCGAGACCCTCCAGTCCCGGCTCGACGAACTCGGCGCCTGGCACGACTGACGCCGCGCGGCAGGCGCGCGGCCGGCGGCACACGTCCGGCGGCGTGTGAGAGACGACCGAGCGGGGCCCCGGACTGGATCTGCCGGGGCCCCGCTCCTGTCACGAGCTGCGTCAGACGTGTGACACGCCGACCTGCACACCGTGCTCCGCCGCAAGGCGGTGCAGGTCGTCGAGTTCCGCCTGCTCGACCTCCGCGAGGAAGTCGTCGCCGGTCTCGCGAGCCATCGTCAAGTCGGACTCGGTCGCCCTTATGCGCTGCAGAAGTCCTGCGGTGAATGCGTCCATGCTGCGCCCCCTCGTCCTGGGTCGTGGGTCGGTGGTGGCACGGGGGTGTGCCGTTCGGAAGGGGCGATCACGTCTCCAGGGATGCCCGGCGCTGCCCAGCCGGGCGGCGTCAGTGCCGGACACCCACGCCCGCTCTGCGGAAGCGGACCATCACGTACCGCCGGGTGGTGCGGCACAAGCAGAGCGTGATCGCGGGGTGTAAAGCCGTCCTCCCCTCGCTCCCTTCGACGGAAACCTCAACCTCCCGAGAAAATCTGGCATTCCCCACCCTCCGAACCCGTCTTACAGCCGACTTATGGCCGAAAAGGGCAGGATGGAGTCCCACCCTCCCTGCTCTCGGCTGCGTTCGAGCGGGAGGACCCCATCGGACCCGCCCGTGTACGCCGCGAAGGCGCTACGCGGGTGGACACAGGAAGGACAAGCGACGTGCGCGTACTCGTCGTCGAGGACGAGCAGCTGCTCGCCGATGCGGTGGCCACCGGACTGCGCCGGGAGGCCATGGCCGTCGACGTCGTGTACGACGGCGCGGCCGCCCTGGAGCGCATCGGCGTCAACGACTACGACGTGGTCGTCCTCGACCGTGACCTCCCCCTCGTGCACGGCGACGACGTCTGCCGGAAGATCGTCGAGCTCGGCATGCCGACCCGTGTGCTGATGCTCACGGCCTCCGGGGACGTCAGCGACCGGGTGGAGGGCCTGGAGATCGGCGCCGACGACTACCTCCCCAAGCCCTTCGCGTTCAGCGAGCTGACGGCACGCGTGCGTGCACTCGGGCGGCGTACGAGCCTGCCGCTGCCGCCCGTCCTGGAGCGCGCCGGGATCAAGCTCGACCCCAACCGCCGCGAGGTCTTCCGCGACGGCAAGGAGGTCCAGCTCGCGCCCAAGGAGTTCGCCGTCCTGGAGGTCCTGCTGCGCAGCGAGGGCGCGGTCGTCTCCGCCGAGCAGCTCCTGGAGAAGGCCTGGGACGAGAACACCGACCCGTTCACCAACGTCGTGCGGGTCACGGTGATGACCCTGCGCCGCAAGCTCGGCGAGCCGCCGGTCATCGTCACCGTGCCCGGCTCCGGATACCGGATCTGACCCCCGATGACCACCACCCCCGCGCCCCCCAAGGCGCCCCCGAAGCCCACCTGGGACCCGAGGAAACCGGAACCCCCCTTCCCCTGGCTGCGTCCGACCATCCGCATACGGCTCACGCTGCTGTACGGCGGGATGTTCCTGATCGCCGGGATCCTGCTGCTGTCGATCATCTATCTGCTGGCGGCCCAGGCCCTGCACGAGGGCAGCGGCGTCGACTTCCAGGTGACCGGCAGCAACCTCGAACTCACCAGCGCCACCTGTCCGCAGCTGAGCGGGGCGGGCAACAACCAAGAGCTGAACGCCATGCTCAAGGAGTGCACCGCCGTCCAGCGGCAGCACGCCCTGGACGGACTGCTCAGCCGCTCGCTGATGGCTCTCCTCGGCCTCGCCGTGATCGCCTTCGCGTTCGGCTACGCGATGGCCGGCCGGGTCCTGTCGCCGCTGGGCCGGATCACCCGCACCGCGCGCGCGGTGGCGGGCTCGGACCTGTCCCGGCGGATCGAGCTGGACGGCCCGGACGACGAGCTGAAGGAGCTGGCGGACACCTTCGACGACATGCTGGAGCGGCTGCAGCGGGCCTTCACGGCCCAGCAGCGGTTCGTCGGGAACGCCTCGCACGAGCTGCGGACGCCCCTGGCGATCAACCGCACGCTCCTGGAGGTGCACCTGTCCGACCCGGGCGCCCCCATGGAGCTGCAGCAGCTGGGCAAGACCCTGCTCGCCACCAACGAGCGCAGTGAGCAGCTGGTCGAGGGCCTGCTGCTGCTCGCCCGCAGCGACAACCAGATCGTCGAGCGCAAGCCGGTCGACCTCGCCGAGGTCGCCTCGCAGGCCATAGACCAGGTGCGCGGCGAGGCGGACGTGAAGGGCGTGGAGGTCCGCGGGGAGCGGGCCGCCGCGGTCGTCCAGGGCAACGGCGTCCTCCTGGAGCGGATCGCCCTGAACCTCGTCCAGAACGCCGTGCGCTACAACGTGGCCCAGGACGGCTGGGTCGAGGTCGTCACGCAGGTGCAGCACGGCCAGGCGGTCCTCACGGTGTCGAACACCGGACCCGTGGTCCCCGCGTACGAGGTCGACAATCTTTTCGAGCCGTTCCGGCGGCTGCGCACCGAGCGGACGGGAAGCGACAAGGGGGTGGGTCTCGGCCTGTCGATCGCCAGGTCGGTGGCCCGCGCCCACGGTGGCCACATCGTCGCGGAACCGCGCGAGGGGGGTGGCCTGGTGATGCGAGTAGCCCTACCTATCTGAGACCATGTCGCCGACACGCGAGGATGTTCGCTTTGCGCGGAATTTCCCGGGCAGACGAAAGGCACGCTCGTGTGTGATCGATCACAGGGCCAATTTCCGGTCATCTACCCTCCGTGATCAACGGGACTGCCGTAAAGCCGGGAAAATCCGGGTTTTCGGGGGTCGAGATCACGGGAAGTACACGGTGAGACGCCTTTGAAGTGCGGCATTCGGACCGTGTACGGTCCGCTTCGCCATCCAAGCCGATCACTCCTCAGGAGTCCGGTTGGGTGTCGATTGAGTAACAGACCTTGATGTGAGGCAAAATCTCCGCCTCAGGTCGGGCACAAGTCCGGCCTCTCACGCGTTACCTGCGCTGAGACACCGCAGACACCCAGAGGGGGAGAGCGACAATGGCAACGGATTACGACACCCCACGCAAGACCGACGACGACGTCGACTCGGACAGCCTTGAAGAACTGAAGGCTCGCCGGAACGACAAGTCGACTTCGGCGGTCGACGTGGACGAGTTCGAGGCGGCCGAAGGCCTGGAACTGCCCGGAGCGGACCTTTCGAACGAGGAACTGGCCGTCCGGGTCCTGCCGAAGCAGCAGGACGAGTTCACCTGCATGAGCTGCTTCCTGGTCCACCACCGCAGTCAGCTGGCCCGCGAGAAGAACGGTCAGCCGATCTGCCGCGACTGCGACTGAGGCAGGGTCGGCCGTGACAGGCTCGACCCCGCCCTGGAAGCGCCGCTTCCGTGACCGGGGAGCGGCCGGTCCGTCCCAGGACGGCTTGCACGACGACGAGCGGGGCCTCCCGGCCTCGCTCGAAGCAGCGGACGCGACAGGCGCTTCCGGCGCCCTGGAGGTGCCGGTGACCAAGGCGCCTGTCGCCAGACGCCGGGCGGCCGCCGTCGGCCACGGGGTCGCGGAAGGCGTCCGTAAGGGCGGCAGCCGGGCCAGGGCCGCCCTGGCGTACGTCACCGACCGCATCATCGAGATCGCCCCGCGGATCCCCGTACGCGACCTCGCCGCACTCCGCAGGCAGTTCCCGGGCCTCGGGCCCGAACAGCTCGCGGACAAACTCGTCGCGGGCGCGTGCAACGCCACGTCCACCGTGGGCGCGGGCGTCGGCGCCGCCGCGATGATGCCCGTACCGCCGGCCATGCCCACCGAGCTGGCCGCCGAGGTCACCGGCGTCGCCGCGATCGAACTGAAGCTGATCGCCGAGCTGTACGAGGTCTACGGCCTGCGACCGCCCGGCAACCTGAAAGAGCGCTCGACCACATATCTGAACTCGTGGTCGGAGGAGCGCGGCATCGACGTGACCAAGCCGTCGACGCTCAACGCGGCCCTCGGGGGCCAGATGAAGCGCGAGCTGCGCCAGCAGATCATGAAGCGCACGGTCCGCAACCTGCCGAACCTGATGCCGTTCATGGTGGGCGCGGCCGTCGGGGCGCTCATGAACCGCCGTGACACGAGAAAGCTCGCGGACCGGGTCCGCAAGGATCTCCGCAAGGTGCAGGTGCCCTGGGACGCCCTCCCGGCGCTGCCGCCCCTGGAGGAGCCGGCCGACCCGCTGAGCATGGGCGACCTCCGCGGCGAGCTGGGGCGCTGACCCCGCACGGGCCGCCGGTCACCGGCTTCTGGCCCTCGGCCTCTCGCGGCGGGCAAAGTTCTGACCGCCCGAAGGAAAAGTTTCCGTACGGGTACGCGTACGGAAACTTGTTCGGTTTCGGGCTCGGGCGCGGATCCGGGTCGGACCCCGGGCCGGACGACGTGGTGGACACCGGGACCGTCCCGGTGCGGTCCGGCCGCGGTCGCCGCCCGTCTACGCGGCCGTGCGCGCGGCCTCCAGGGCCGCCGCCAGACGCTCCGGGTCACGGGTCGACAGATAGACGTACGGAGTCGGGTCCGCCGGGTCCGTGATGTCCACGCGCAGAGCCGTCGGGATGTACGCCCGCAACAGCATGTGGGCGCGCGCGTCGGCCTTGAACGACCGCCAGGCGCGGGCCTCTTCGGGGTCGAGGACCTGTGCCTCGCCCAGAGCGGAGACCGGGATCCTGGCCTCCCCGGCGATCAGCGCGCCGCCCACCACACGGATCCGCGCGGAGCCGTACGAACTGGCCACCACCGCCGACACCGCCGTGCCGCCGACGAGCCCGCCCAGCAGGGGCAGCGTGCCGAAGGGGAGCAGGATCAGCGCCATCGAGACGCCCACCAGCAGGCAGACGAACCACCAGGATCGGGGCGCGGTCAGACGTTCTTCGTACGGCGAGGCGGAGGGCTGCATACCGCCAAGCCTGCCACGGTGCGTACGGGCCGCTGACGCGGAGGTAAGGTCTGCGCCTGTGAGTGGTACATCTTCGGCCCTGCGGCCCCCGGCCGACGCCGTGGCGCCGGTGCGCCATCCCGACGCGCCCGCCCCGGGCGAGCTCCTCGGTGCGCACTACGACCAGTGCTTCGGCTGCGGCGGCGGACAGCCGCACGGACTGCACCTTGAGGCCCGCGCGGGCGACGGCGTGCGGATCACCGCCGAGTTCACCGTGCAGAGCGCGCACCAGGGTGCTCCGGGCCTCGCCCACGGCGGCGTCCTCGCCAGCGCCCTCGACGAGACCCTCGGCTCGCTGAACTGGCTGCTGCGCACCATCGCCGTCACCGGCCGCCTGGAGACCGACTTCGTACGGCCCGTGCCCGTGGGCACCGTGCTGTATCTGGAGGCCGAGGTCACCGCGGTGGCCGGACGCAAGATCTACTCGTCCGCCACGGGACGGATCGGCGGCCCCGAGGGGCCCGTCGCCGTCCGCGCGGACGCTCTCTTCATCGAGGTGAAGGTCGACCACTTCGTCGACAACGGCCGGCCGGAGGAGATCCGGGCGGCCATGGACGACCCCGACCAGGTCCGTCGTGCCCGTGCTTTCGAGGTGAACCCGTGACCCCCGCCCAGGCCCCGGTGGGCGTGCTGATCAAGCGCGTCGACCCGGACGTACCGCTTCCGCACTACGCGCATCCCGGCGACGCCGGCGCGGACCTGCGGACCACCGAGAGCCGGGTGCTGGAGCCCGGCGAACGCGCCGTGCTCCCCACCGGGGTGTGCATCGCGCTCCCCGAGGGGTACGCGGCCTTCGTGCACCCTCGTTCGGGGCTGGCCGCCCGCTGCGGTGTCGCTCTCGTGAATGCCCCGGGGACGGTTGATGCCGGGTACCGTGGGGAGATCAAGGTGATCGTGGTGAATCTCGACCCGCGCGAGTCCGTGCGGTTCGAGCGCTTCGACCGGATTGCCCAACTGGTCGTCCAGCAGGTCGAGAAGGTGAGCTTCCAGGAAGTCGCGGAGCTTCCCGACTCGGCGCGGGCCGCAGGGGGCTTCGGGTCCACCGGCGGGCATTCCGCGGTGGGCGGCACAACGGGTGGGAATCGATACGCTTCGGTCGTATCCGACCGGGAAGGACAGTGACGTGTTCGGACGTCGCAAGAAGGGCAGTGCCGCCGAGGACGCGGCGGGCGAGGCCGAGCAGGTCGACGGAGTCGGCACTGAGGCGGACGGGGCGGAGCGCGAGCGCGTGAGGCTCGAACCGGAGCCGCGCCCCGACGGTCCCTGGGACAGCACCGAGGTGCGCGATCCGGCCGACGGCCGGGTCGACCTGGGCGGTCTTTTCGTGCCCGGGGTCGACGGCATGGAGCTCCGGGTGGAGGTCGCGGGCGACGCGATCGTCGCGGCCACCGTGGTGCTCAAGGACAGCGCCGTCCAGCTGCAGGCCTTCGCCGCTCCCAAGCGCGAGGGCATCTGGGGCGAGGTGCGCGAGGAGATCGCCACCGGCATCACCCAGCAGGGCGGTGTCATCGACGAGGTCGAGGGGCCGCTGGGCTGGGAGCTGCGCGCGCAGGTGCCGGTGCAGCTGCCGGACGGCACGGGCGGCTTCCAGGTCGTCCGGTTCATCGGTGTGGACGGTCCCCGCTGGTTCCTGCGCGGAGTGATCTCCGGGCAGGGCGCGGTGCAGCCGCAGGCCGCCGGTCTGCTGGAGCAGATCTTCCGGGACACCGTGGTGGTCCGCGGTGAGGGCCCGATGGCCCCGCGCGACCCGATCGTGCTGAAGCTGCCGGACGACGCGCAGATGGTCGCTGAGGGTGTTCAGCAGGAGGAGCAGGCCGGGTCCCGTTTCTCCGGCGGCATGGGGCAGTTGCAGCGCGGACCGGAGATCACCGAGGTCCGCTAGGCGCCTCGACGGCCGCGTACCCGTACGTGTGCGACGGGCCGCATTCCCTTCGGGGGGTGCGGCCCGTCGTCGTGTGCCGCTCCTGCGCCCGGGCGATGCCCTAGGGGTCGTGAACCGCAGGTCGACACGGGTGTGCGGGGCGGCGGACGGGGCATGGGCGCCGGCGAACGGGCCGGGGCGGGGTGAGGGGGGTGGTGGGCGCGGCGAGGGTGGTCGGAGCGGTGGGAATGGTGGCCGGGGAGCGCTCTTCACTGCCGGTCCTCCCTCATTCATGTCTGGACATTGATGTCTTTCGAGGGGCTGCGTGTGGGCCAAATGAGTGAAGAAGACCCCGAGTCGCAACCCGGATGTGGCTACGCTGCGTCACCCTGGGCATGACGAAGGAGGGTGGGGCTCGCAACTCCCTTGACCCACACCCGACTTGCCGATCATGCGAATCCATGGGGGATGCGAAGTGGGTACGAACTGGATCGAGAAGGCACAGCGCCTGGGCGACGGGAGCATCGGAGGCGCGATGGATCTTCCGTCGGTTCCGGGCCGTGTCGTCTGGCACACCACGGAGAGCGGCACGGGCGACGACGCCTTCAAGGCCGTGGCGGCGCATCTGATCCGCAAGACCGCCGAGCCGCACCTGCTCTATGACCCGACGACCGACCGCCTCGGACAGTTCGGCCCGCTGAACCACAGCGCCCGCGCACTGCTCAACGACGGTTCGACGAGGACCAATCGCGTCGGAAAGGTCTGCATCCAGATCGAGGTGCTGGGGCGGGCCGCCAAGCCGTTCACCAAGACCTGGGAGCCGGGCCCGAACTACCGGGCCATGATGGCCGCGATCCGCTCCTGGAAGATCCCGGACACCTTCCCGGCCGGGCGCCTCGCGACCTCGGCCGCCGACGCCACCAACCGCCCCCGCTCGGTCTGGATGAGCAAGGGCGGCCACTACGGCCACGCGAACATCCCGGGCAACGACCACTGGGACCCGGGGAACATCGACAGGTCCGCCCTCTTCGAAGCGGCTCCGGTGCAGAAGCCGGACAGCGGTGGCGCGCCGACCGGGCCCGTCGTCGACCTCAGCAATCTGGTCGCCGCCGCGCGCCGTGACCCGGGGCTGCCGCAGGGCGGCAAGACGCACAAATCCGACGTCCTGGTTGTCGAGAAGGCGTTGGTGGCCGAGGGGTTGCTGCCCGCACAGTGGGCGGACGGCTCCTTCGGCAGCAGGACCGTCGAGGCGTACGCGGCCCTCCAGCGCCGCTACGGCTTCAGTGGCGCGGAGGCGAACGGCATCCCGGGGCAGACCACCCTCAAGAAGCTCGGCCGGCAGCACGGGTTCACCGTCAAGGCTTGAGCGGTCCGGTGAGCGGTCCGCCGGGCGGTCGGGGGTAGTCGGGGGGTGGTCGGGTGCCGGCCCGCTGTCGGTGCCCGCCGTTTCTCTTGACGCGGACATGGTCTGTACCTATGGTCCCGGCCAACGCCTGTGTTCATAAAGGCATTCCGTGTTCACATACGAGAACGGATGGCCCCCCCATGAAGCCGACCGCTCCGGTCCCTCCACGTTCCTCCCGCACGGCACGCCCCGCCCGTCACCGCGGAGCCTCCCGCTTCGCGCTCCTCGCCACCGTCACCGCCCTGCTGGCCGGCGCCCTCGCCTGGCCCGCCGCCGAGCGCGCCGAGGCCGCCCCCGCGACCTTCGCGCACCCCGGAGTCACCGTCTCCCGCGGCCAGTTGGACTTCGCCCGACAGCAGGTCAACGCGGGTGCGCAGCCCTGGAAGGGCGCGTACGACCAGATGATGGCGAGCAAGTACGGCTCGCTCACGCGCACCGCCAAGCCCCGCGCGGTCGTGGAGTGCGGCTCGTACTCGAACCCCAACTACGGCTGCACCGACGAGCGCGAGGACGCGATCGCCGCGTACACCCAGGCGCTCGCCTGGTACGTCACGCGCGACGCCCGGTACGCGAAGAAGGCGATCGAGCTGATGGACGCCTGGTCCGCGACCATCAGGGACCACACCAACAGCAACGCGCCGCTGCAGACCGGCTGGGCCGGCTCGTCCTGGCCCAAGGCCGCCGAGATCATCAAGTACACGTACGACGGCGGCTGGGCGAACTCCGGGCGCTTCTCGACGATGCTGCGCGACGTCTATCTGCCCAAGGTCATCAACGGCTCGAACTCCAACGGCAACTGGGAGCTGTCGATGATGGAGGCCGCCGTCGGCATCTCCGTCTTCCTGGAGGACAAGGCCTCGTACGACAAGGCCATGGCCAAGTTCCGCACGCGCACGGCCGCCTACGTCTACATAGCCTCCGACGGCGCCCTGCCGAAGACCGTGCCGAGCCAGAATCTCGACACCACCCAGAAGATCGTCAACTACTGGCAGGGGCAGTCCACCTTCGTCAACGGGGTCACCCAGGAGACCTGCCGCGACTTCACGCACACCGGGTACGGCATCTCCGCGATCGCGCACATCGCCGAGACCAGCCGCATCCAGGGCCAGGATCTGTACGGCACCGACGTCGGCGAGCGGCTGCGGCACGCGCTCGGCTTCCAGGCGAAGTACCAGCTCGGCGAGGCGGCCCCGAGCTGGCTGTGCGGCGGGTCGCTGAACCTCGGGCTCGGACCGGTCACCGAGGTCGGCTACAACGCCCTGCACAACCGTCTCGGCATCGCCATGAGCAACACCGAGCGGCTGACGGCGCAGAACCGTCCGGCGGGCAGCAACAACCTGTTCGTCGCCTGGGAGACGCTCACGCACGGCGACAACCCGAGCTGAACCGTTGCAGGTCCGGGCGCCGGACGGTGATACTGGCGCCCGGTCCACGGGGGAGGGGCATGAGCACTCAGGTCGTCACGGACACGGTCGCCACCGACACGATGGTGCGGGTGGAGGACGTCCGCCGCTCGTACGGGAGCGGCGCCACCGCCGTGCACGCCCTGCGCGGGGTGTCGTTCGACATACCGCGCGGGGAACTCGTCGCGCTCAAGGGGCGTTCGGGGTCGGGCAAGACCACCCTGCTGAATCTCGTCGGCGGGCTCGACGAGCCGGACGGGGGGCGGATCACGGTCGACGGGCTCGACCTCTCCGGACTCGGCGAGAACGGGCTCCTCGAACTGCGCCGGGACCGTATCGGCTTCGTCTTCCAGTCCTTCGGGCTGATCCCGATCCTGACGGCCGCCGAGAACGTGGGCGTGCCCATGCGGCTGCGCCGGGCCGATCCGCGTGAGCGCGAGGAGCGCGTCGAGCTGCTGCTCTCGCTGGTCGGGCTCGCCGACCATGCGGCGCAGCGGCCGGGGGAGCTGTCCGGAGGGCAGCAGCAGCGGGTCGCCATCGCTCGCGCGCTCGCCAACAATCCCGCGCTTCTCATCGCCGACGAGCCGACCGGGCAGCTCGATGCCGAGACCGGGATCGGGGTGATGGAACTGTTGCGGGCGGTGGTGCGCAGTGAGCGGGTCACCGCGCTGGTGGCTACGCATGACGCGGCGCTCCTGGATCTGGCCGATCGGGTTCTGGAGCTGAGTGACGGGGAGATCGTCGTGCACTGAGGTGCTGGCCGCTTGGGGGGGGAGGGGGGTGGGGGCTGGTCCCTGGGATTCGTCCGCGGGTCCGGTGGGGGCTGGTCGCGCCGTTCCCCGCGCCCCTGAAGGCAAAAGACTGCGCCGTTCCCCGCGCCCCTGAAGGTCCGTGCGCGTCAGGGTTGTGTCAAGGTCATCCCTGTCCATGCCTGCTGTCTCGTTTGTCCGGATCGTCGGTCGTATGGTCTATCCAGCCACGCAGTGTGTTTGGGAAGACAATGAGGCCATGGGACGCGGCAAGCTTCGGATCTACCTCGGTGCGGCACCCGGCGTCGGCAAGACGTACGCGATGTTGTCCGAGGCGCACCGCCGGGTCGAGCGGGGCGCGGACTGCGTGGTGGCCTTCGTGGAGCACCACGACCGGCCGCGCACGGAGGTGATGCTCCACGGTCTTGAGCAGATCCCCCGCAGGGAGCTCGTCCACCGCGACGCCGCCTTCACCGAGATGGACGTCGACGCGGTCCTGGAGCGCGCCCCCGCCGTCGCCCTGGTGGACGAACTGGCGCACACCAATGTGCCCGGCTCCCGCAACACCAAGCGCTGGCAGGACGTCGAGGAACTGCTCGCCGCCGGCATCGACGTCGTCTCGACGGTCAACATCCAGCACCTCGAATCGCTGGGTGACGTCGTGGAGTCGATAACGGGCGTACGCCAGCGCGAGACCCTGCCGGACGAGGTGGTGCGGCGGGCCGACCAGATCGAGCTGGTCGACATGTCGCCCCAGGCGCTCCGCCGCCGGATGGCGCACGGCAACATCTACAAGCCGGACAAGGTCGACGCGGCCCTGTCCAACTACTTCCGCCCCGGAAACCTCACCGCGCTGCGCGAGCTGGCCCTCCTCTGGGTCGCCGACCGCGTCGACGAGTACCTCCAGCAGTACCGGGGCGAGCACGGCATCCGCTCCACCTGGCAGGCCCGCGAACGCATCGTCGTCGGCCTCACCGGCGGACCCGAGGGCCGTACGCTGATCCGCCGGGCCGCCCGGCTGGCCGAGAAGGGCGCCGGCGGCGAGGTACTGGCCGTCTACATCGCCCGCAGCGACGGCCTCACCTCCGCCTCGCCCAAGGAACTGGCCGTCCAGCGGACCCTCGCCGAGGACCTGGGCGGCACCTTCCACCACGTCGTGGGCGACGACATCCCGTCCGCGCTCCTTGAGTTCGCCCGCGGCGTCAACGCCAGCCAGATCGTGCTGGGCTCCTCCCGCCGCAAGGCCTGGCAGTACGTGTTCGGGCCCGGCGTCGGTGCCACGGTCGCCCGTGAGTCGGGGCCCGACCTGGACGTGCACATCGTCACGCACGACGAGGCGGGCAAGGGGCGCGGCCTGCCGGTCGCTCGGGGCGCGCGCCTGGGCCGGTCCCGGATCATCGCGGGCTGGCTGACCGGTGTCGTCGGCCCGGCGGTGCTCGCGCTGCTGCTGATCAACGCCGACGCGGATCTCGGGCTCGCCAACGACATGCTGCTGTTCCTGACGCTGACCGTGGCGGCGGCCCTGCTCGGCGGACTGCTCCCGGCCCTCGCCTCGGCGGCCTTCGGCTCCCTGCTGCTGAACTACTTCTTCACCCCGCCGCTGCACCGGCTGACCGTCTCGGACCCCAAGAACATCGTCGCCATCGTGATCTTCGTCGGGGTGGCCATCTCGGTCGCCTCGGTGGTGGACCTGGCGGCCCGCCGTACCCATCAGGCGGCCCGGCTGCGTGCCGAGTCCGAGATCCTCTCCTTCCTCGCGGGCAGCGTCCTGCGCGGCGAGACCAGCCTCGACGCCCTCCTGGAACGGGTCCGCGAGACCTTCGGCATGGAGTCGGTCGCCCTGCTGGAGCGGGCCGGCGACGTCGACCCGTGGACCTGCGCGGGCAGCGTGGGCCCGCGCCCGCCGACGCTCCCCGAGGCCGCCCACGTGGACATGCCCGTCGGCGACCACACCGCGCTGGCCCTCTCCGGCCGGGTGCTGCCCGCCGAGGACCGCCGGGTGCTGGCCGCCTTCGCCGCCCAGGCCGTCGTCGTCCTCGACCGCAAGCGCCTCCAGCAGGAGGCCGACCAGGCCCGTACGCTCGCCGAGGGCAACCGCATCCGCACGGCGCTGCTGGCCGCCGTCAGCCACGACCTGCGGACGCCGCTGGCCGCGATTAAGGCCGCCGTGTCGTCCCTCAGGTCGGACGACGTGGCCTGGTCCGAGGAGGACGAGGCGGAACTCCTTGAGGGCATCGAGGCGGGCGCCGACCGGCTCGACCACCTGGTGGGCAACCTGCTCGACATGTCCCGCCTCCAGACCGGCACGGTCACCCCGCTGATCCGCGAGATCGACCTCGACGAGGTCGTCCCGATGGCCCTGGGCGGCGTACCCGAGCACAGCGTCGAACTGGAGATCCCCGAGACGCTGCCCATGGTCGCCGTCGACCCGGGCCTGCTGGAGCGCTCGGTCGCCAACCTCGTCGAGAACGCCGTCAAGTACAGCCCCGAGGACGAACGTGTCCTCGTCGCCGCCAGCACGCTCGGCGACCGGGTGGAGGTACGGGTCGTGGACCGGGGCCGGGGCGTCCCGGACGAGGCGAAGGACCGTATATTCGCTCCCTTCCAGCGGTACGGCGACGCCCCGCGCGGTGCCGGGGTCGGCCTCGGCCTCGCGGTCGCCCGGGGGTTCGCCGAGGCCATGGGCGGCACGCTGAACGCCGAGGACACCCCTGGAGGGGGCCTCACCATGGTCCTCACGCTCAGGGTGGGCTCAGCCCGCCCGAAAGCCCCGGACGCCGCGGAACCCGTACAAGAAGAGGCCGTACAAGAAGAAGCCGTACAAGAAGAGGCCCTTCAGGCGGAACGCGTACAAGAAGAACCCGTACAACCGGAAAGGCAGGCTTCATGACCCGGGTCCTCGTGGTCGACGACGAGCCGCAGATCACCCGAGCACTCGTGATCAATCTCAAGGCACGCAAGTACGAGGTCGACGCGGCCCCCGACGGCGCCACCGCCCTCCAGCTCGCCGCCGCCCGTCACCCCGACGTCGTCGTGCTCGACCTGGGCCTGCCCGACATGGACGGCGTCGAGGTGATCAGGGGACTGCGCGGCTGGACGCGCGTACCGATCCTCGTCCTGTCCGCGCGGCACTCCTCCGACGAGAAGGTCGAGGCCCTGGACGCGGGCGCCGACGACTACGTGACCAAGCCCTTCGGCATGGACGAGCTGCTCGCCCGGCTGCGCGCGGCCGTCCGCCGGGCCGAGCCCACCGGCGGCGGCGAGGACGACGTGATCGTCACGACGGAGGACTTCACCGTCGACCTGGCCGCCAAGAAGGTCCACCGGGACGGCCGCGACGTACGCCTCACCCCGACCGAGTGGCACCTCCTGGAGGTCCTGGTGCGCAACACGGGCCGCCTGGTCAGCCAGAAACAGCTGCTCCAGGAGGTCTGGGGCCCCTCCTACGGCACCGAGACGAACTACCTGCGGGTCTACATGGCCCAGCTCCGCCGCAAACTGGAGGTGGACCCCTCGCATCCGCGGCACTTCGTCACCGAACCGGGGATGGGCTACCGGTTCGAGCGTTAGTGCTACGGGTACGTTCCTGTCAGCGGCCCCCGGTACGCTTTGAGCTATGAGTGCTGTCCCTCGATCCGAAAAGCCGGCGGGCCGGTTCCGGCGCATGATCGACCGGCTCTCCTCCTCCCAGGAGGACCTGGAGTCGGAGGAGCTGCGCGAGGACGCCGAGACCGCGGGCTGCACCCGTATCGGTGACTGCCGCGACCGACAGGTGGTCACGGTTACTGGTACCTTGCGCACGGTCACCCTGCGCCCGAGGGCCGGTGTCCCGGCCCTGGAGGCCGAGCTGTTCGACGGTTCGGCCGCCCTGGACGTGGTGTGGCTCGGCAGGCGTTCCATCGTGGGGATAGAACCGGGGCGCAAGCTGATGGCGTCGGGCCGTATCTCGATGAGCCGGGGCCGGCGCGTGCTGTTCAATCCGAAGTACGAACTCAGACCCCTCGGACGGGAGTAGCCGGTGACGTCGCTCGACAAGCCGACCGAAGACGCCCAGCGGGACGCGCAGGATGCGCAGGACTCACGGGCGGTGACCGAAGCCGCCCTCTTCGAGGCGTTCGGCGGTCTGCGGGGCATGATCGAGACGGTCCTGCCGGGCCTGCTCTTCGTCACGATCTTCACGATCAACAAGGATCTGCACTCGGCGGCCATCGCGGCCCTCGGTGTCTCGATCCTGCTCGTCGTGGTCCGTCTGGTCATGAAGGACACCGTCAAGCATGCGTTCAGCGGTGTCTTCGGTGTCGCCTTCGGTGTCGTCTTCGCGATGATGACGGGCAACGCGAAGGACTTCTATCTGCCGGGCATGCTGTACACGCTCGGGCTCGCCCTCGCGTACATCGTCACGACGCTCGCCGGAGTGCCGCTGATCGGCCTGATCCTCGGGCCGGTCTTCAAGGAGAACCTCTCCTGGCGTACGCGCAACCCCGGCCGCAAGAAGGCGTACGCGAAGGCCAGTTACGCGTGGGGGCTGATCCTGCTCGCCAAGTGCGCGATCCTCTTCCCGCTCTACTGGTGGGCCGACACGACGCAGTTCGGCTGGGTCCTGATCGCGCTGAAGATCCCGCCCTTCCTGCTCGCGGTGTGGCTGACGTGGGTGTTCCTCGCGAAGGCGCCGCCGCCGATCGATGTCTTCGCCGAGATGGAGGCCGCGGAGAAGGCCGAGAAGGAACGGCAGGCCGCGGCTCGGTCCGCGGACTAGGTGCCCTGCGTCCACGCATGAAGAAGGTCCACGCGTGAAGAAGGTCCACGCGTGAAGAAGGTCCACGCGTGAAGAGGAGGGCGCCCGGAGAAATCCGGGCGCCCCCTCCTCGTATCTGCTGGTGCTGCTGCTCGTCAGTCCGTCGTGGACTCGCGGCGTACCGACAGCAGGTCCTCCAGTTGTTCCTCGCGGGCCTGGGCCGCGACGAACAGCAGCTCGTCACCCGCTTCCAGGGAGTCCTCGCGCGTCGGGGTGAGGACCCGGGTGCCGCGGATGATCGTGACCAGCGAGGTGTCCTCGGGCCAGGCCACGTCGCCGACCTGGGTGCCGGCCAGCGCGGACTCCGGGGGCAGGGTCAGTTCGACGAGGTTGGCGTCGCCGTGGCTGAAGCGGAGCAGCCGGACCAGGTCGCCGACGCTCACCGCCTCCTCGACCAGGGCCGACATCAGGCGCGGGGTCGAGACGGCGACGTCCACACCCCACGACTCGTTGAACAGCCATTCGTTCTTGGGGTTGTTGACGCGGGCAACGACCCGCGGGACCCCGTACTCGGTCTTCGCGAGCAGGGAGACGACGAGGTTGACCTTGTCGTCACCCGTGGCCGCGATCACCACGTTGCAGCGCTGGAGCGCCGCCTCGTCCAGGGACGTGATCTCGCAGGCGTCGGCGAGCAGCCACTCCGCCATCGGGACGCGCTCGACCGAGATGGCGGTCGGCGCCTTGTCGATCAGCAGGATCTCGTGCCCGTTCTCCAGGAGCTCGCCCGCGATCGAGCGGCCCACGGCGCCGGCACCGGCAATGGCGACCCTCATCAGTGACCGCTCTCCTCTTCGGGGCCCTCGGCGAACGACGCCTCGACCTTCTCGATGTCGTCCGTGCGCATCATCACGTGCACGAGGTCGCCCTCCTGGAGAACCGTCTGCGAGGAGGGCAGCACCGCCTCGCCCAGGCGGGTGAGGAAGGCCACGCGTACGCCGGTCTCCTCCTGGAGCCGGCTGATCCGCTGGCCCACCCACGCGGTCGACGCGTGCACCTCGGCGAGCTGCACCCCGCCGGTGGGGTCGCGCCACAGCGGCTCGGCGCCCGAGGGCAGCAGCCGGCGCAGCATCTGGTCGGCCGTCCAGCGGACGGTGGCCACGGTGGGGATGCCCAGGCGCTGGTACACCTCGGCGCGGCGCGGGTCGTAGATACGCGCCGCCACGTTCTCGATGCCGAACATCTCGCGGGCCACCCGGGCGGCGATGATGTTCGAATTGTCGCCGCTGGAGACGGCGGCGAAGGCGCCCGCCTCCTCGATGCCCGCCTCGCGCAGGGTGTCCTGGTCGAAACCGACGCCGGTCACACGACGGCCGCCGAAACCGGAGCCCAGTCGTCGGAAGGCGGTGGGGTCCTGGTCGATCACGGCGACCGTGTGCCCCTGTTGCTCCAGGGTCTGGGCGAGAGCGGAACCCACTCTGCCGCAGCCCATGATGACGATGTGCACGACCGTCCTTCCGGTGTGAAAAGTTACTGCTCAGGCTGAAACAGGGTCTCAGACCGACGCCCAAGCTACACACGCGCGGTCCGTCGGCGGCACCCCCGTGCACATTGGCCCCACACCGTGATGACGATCGGCCCGACCCGGTGATGACGATCTGCCTGACCCCGTGATGACGATCTGCCTGACCCCGTGATGACGATCGGCCCGACGGCGTGGCGACGATCGGCGGGCCGGTGCTGTTCTGGTGCTGTTCCGGTGCTGTCCCGGCGCCGTCGGCGGTCAGCGGCGGCTGATGCTGCGCACGCTGACGAGGGCCAGGACGCTCAGCACGACCAGTCCGGCCGCGGCGCCGATGAGCTCGGCGGTGGCGCCGGTGAGTTCCGCGGTGGCGAGCATGGAACCTCCATGAATTGGCAAAGGGGAGCAAAGTTTTGGCTTTTTTCATATAGGCACGGACATTCGTCTGGCCAGGGATTACATAAGCGAGCGCACACCGGATTTCACTCGTAGAGCAGATCCCGGTCACGGATCCCACCGATCAGGCGTCCCGGTGGGCGGGGGAGGGTGGGCGAGGCCGTGTTCGAGCGCTTACGATCCTCACCGTGTCCAAACTGACCGACGTGCCCAAACGGATCCTGATCGGGCGCGCACTGCGCAGTGATCGGCTCGGAGAAACTCTCCTGCCGAAGCGCATCGCACTCCCCGTTTTCGCTTCCGACCCGCTCTCCTCCGTGGCGTACGCGCCGGGAGAAGTGCTGCTCGTCCTGTCCATCGCGGGCGTGTCGGCCTATCACTTCAGCCCCTGGATCGCCGTCGCGGTCGTCGTGCTGATGTTCACCGTCGTGGCCTCCTACCGGCAGAACGTGCACGCCTACCCCAGCGGCGGCGGCGACTACGAGGTGGCCAACACCAACCTCGGCCCCAAGGCCGGTCTCACCGTCGCCAGCGCGCTGCTCGTCGACTACGTGCTCACCGTCGCCGTGTCGATCGCCTCGGGCATCGAGAACCTCGGCTCGGCCATCCCGTTCGTCGTCGAGCACAAGGTCCTGTGCGCGATCGCCGTCATCGTGCTGCTCACGCTGATGAACCTGCGCGGGGTCAAGGAGTCGGGCAAGCTCTTCGCGATCCCGACGTACGTCTTCGTGACCGGTGTCTTCCTGATGATCGCGTGGGGTGCGTTCCGCGGACTCGTCCTCGGCGACACCATGAAGGCACCGACCGCCGACTTCACGATCAAGGCCGAGCACCAAGGGCTCGCGGGCTTCGCCCTCGTCTTCCTGCTGCTGCGCGCCTTCTCCTCCGGCTGTGCGGCGCTCACAGGCGTCGAGGCGATCAGCAACGGCGTCCCGGCCTTCCGCAAGCCCAAGTCCAGGAACGCGGCGACCACCCTCGCCGCGATGGGCCTGCTGGCCGTCACCATGTTCTGCGGCATCATCGCCCTCGCCATGGCGACCAACGTCCGCATGGCCGAGCGCCCGGCGCACGACCTGCTGGAGAACGGGGTCGCGGTCGGCTCGGACTACGTCCAGAACCCGGTGATCTCCCAGGTCGCCGAGGCCGTGTTCGGCAGCGGCAGCTTCCTGTTCATCGTGCTCGCCGCGGCCACCGCGCTCGTACTCTTCCTGGCCGCGAACACCGCGTACAACGGCTTCCCGCTGCTCGGCTCGATCCTCGCCCAGGACCGCTATCTGCCGCGGCAGCTGCACACCCGCGGCGACCGGCTCGCCTTCTCGAACGGCATCGTGCTGCTGGCCGGCGCGGCCATCCTGCTGATCTGGATCTACGGCGCCGACTCGACCCGCCTCATCCAGCTCTACATCGTCGGCGTGTTCGTGTCCTTCACGCTGAGCCAGACCGGCATGGTCCGGCACTGGAACCGCCACCTGGCCACCGAGAAGGACCAGGCCAAGCGCCGCCACATGGTCCGCTCCCGGGCCATCAACGCGTTCGGCGCCTTCTTCACCGGCCTGGTCCTGGTCGTCGTCCTCGGCACCAAGTTCACGCACGGCGCCTGGGTCGCCCTGCTCGGCATGGTCATCTTCTACGCGACGATGTCCGCGATCCGGAAGCACTACGACCGGGTGGCCGAGGAGATCGCCGCGCCCGAGGGCCCGTCCGACGACAGCCTGCGTCCCTCGCGCGTCCACTCCGTCGTCCTGATCTCCAAGATCCACCGACCGGCGCTGCGGGCCCTCGGCTACGCCAAGCTGATGCGCTCCGACACCCTGGAGGCGCTCAGCGTCAACGTCGACCCGGCCGAGACGAAGGCCCTGCGCGACGAGTGGGAGCGACGTGGATTCACCGTCCCGCTGAAGATCCTCGACTCGCCGTACCGCGAGATCACCCGACCGGTCATCGAGTACGTGAAGGGGCTGCGCCGGGAGTCCCCGCGCGACGTGGTGTCGGTGATCATCCCCGAGTACGTGGTCGGCCACTGGTACGAGCACCTGCTGCACAACCAGAGCGCGCTGCGGCTCAAGGGCCGGCTGCTGTTCACGCCGGGCGTGATGGTGACGTCCGTGCCGTACCAGCTGGAGTCCTCCGAGGTGGCCAAGAAGCGGGCCCGCAGGCGTTCGGAGTGGACCGCTCCGGGCTCGGTGCGGCGCGGTCCGGCGGAGCACCGGCCGAAGGAGCCGTCGGGGTCGTCGGGGTCGTCGGGGCCCAAGCGCTGAGGACCCGGGCGGCCGGGTCGATGTGCTCGTGGTGAGCGGTCGGGCGGTGTCCACGTAGACTGGTGGGCTGTTGTCCGGCTGCTCCGGCTGCTCCGGCTGCTCCGGCTGCCCGGCGGTTTCGGCCGCCGTCGGCAGTACCGGCCGCCTCGGTAGCCCCGGCCGTCAGTTCCGGCAGTCCGTTCCCATTCGCATCTGGAGTCACCCCGTAATGCAGGCAGAACCGAAGAAAACGCCGGCGGGGTCGCTCGTGGGGCAGGAGTACGAGGTAGAGGTCGGCCCCGTCGCGCACGGCGGGCACTGCGTCGCCCGCACCGACGCCGGCCAGGTCCTCTTCGTACGGCATGCGCTGCCCGGTGAGCGGGTGCTCGCGCGGGTGACGGACGGCGAGGAGGACTCGCGGTTCCTGCGCGCGGACGCGGTCGAGATCCGGGAGGCCTCCAAGGACCGGGTCGAGGCCCCGTGCCCCTACGCGGGACCTGGGCGCTGCGGCGGCTGCGACTGGCAGCACGCCAAGCCGGGTGCGCAGCGGCGGCTGAAGGGCGAGGTCGTCGCCGAGCAGCTGAAGCGGCTCGCGGGCCTGACCCCGGAGGAGGCCGGCTGGGACGGCACGGTGATGCCGGCCGAGGGCGACAAGCTGCCGCCCGGCGAGGTGCCCGCCTGGCGCACGCGCGTGCAGTACGCGGTCGACGAGGACGGCAACGCCGGTCTGCGCCGCCACCGTTCGCACGAGGTCGAGCCGATCGAGCACTGCATGATCGCCGCCCCCGGGATCTCCGAGCTGGGTATCGAGAAGCACGACTGGTCCGGCATGGAGTCCGTCGACGCGATCGCCGCGACGGGTTCGCAGGACCGCATGGTCATCCTCGAACCGAAGCCCGGCGCCCGGCTGCCGCTCGTCGAACTCGACAGGCCCGCCTCCGTGATGCGCGTCGAGGAGCACGACGGCGGCATCCACCGGGTGCACGGCCGCGCCTTCGTCCGCGAGCGCGCCGACGGCCGTACGCACCGGGTCGGCAGCGGCGGCTTCTGGCAGGTCCACCCTCAGGCTGCCGACACGCTGGTCAAGGCCGTGATGCAGGGCCTGCTGCCGCGCAAGGGCGACATGGCGCTCGACCTGTACTGCGGCGTCGGCCTCTTCGCCGGCGCGCTGGCCGACCGCATCGGCGACAAGGGCGCGGTGCTCGGCATCGAGTCCGGCAAGCGCGCGGTGGAGGACGCCCGGCACAACCTCGCCGCGTTCGACCGCGTCCGCATCGAACAGGGCAAGGTCGAGGCGGTCCTGCCGCGCACCGGCATCACCGAGGTCAACCTCATCGTCCTGGACCCGCCGCGCTCCGGCGCCGGCAAGAAGACGGTCCAGCAACTGACGTCACTGGGCGCCCGCAAGATCGCATACGTGGCCTGCGACCCGGCGGCGCTGGCCCGGGACCTGGCGTACTTCAAGGAGGGCGGATACCGGGTGCGGACGCTGCGGGCGTTCGATCTGTTTCCGATGACCCACCATGTGGAGTGCGTCGCGATCCTCGAACCGGCGGCTAAGGGCTCCTGACCTGCACTTTTGCGCGTGCGCATTATGTGCGGTGTGGGCGTTACGGGCGATATCTTGACGCTGAAATGACGCTCGTGACGCTCATTTGACGCTCGTTCTGATGGGGTGTCAGGCGCCTTGTCGGCAGGTCAGACCCTGTCAAGAGTGACGAGCATCGATGGGGCGCAGAGGGCAGGTGACGCTGAGCGCAGACCTGCTGAGTCCTGCTGGTCAGATGTCCCGGGAGAGACCAGTGAGCGCGGTGCCCTCTTGTATTCGGTGTGGTCAGCAGCGTCGTTGAGATCCTCGGCCGCTCCGAAGTACGACCCTCAGTGGGGTCTTGATTGTCCTTGCGTAGAGACGTGGCCGACGTTGCGATCCTCGGTTACCCCGGAGGACGACCGCCACTGTAGACGCCGTTCGCCTTGGCGTCGGCGTTACAGACGTTGCGATCCTCAACCGCTCCGGAGGGCGACCGCTAGTCGGTCTCGGTGCTTTCGAAGTCCATGAGGTTGTCGTTGCGATCCTCGGCCACCTCGAGGAGGGAGACCGTCAGGCTAGGTGACGCATGGAGTACGTACGCCGTTGGCGGTGTTGCGATCCAAAGGCCGACCGCCAGGGGCGGCGAAGCGGCGCTGGCTGGACCCGAAACGGTTGCGTTCCTGGCGGTCACTCTGGAGGACGACAACCAGGCATGCGATAAGGGGGTGGTGTTGGAGCCGACCGGGACGTCGGTGGGGTCGTTGCCATTCTCGGTCGCCCCAGAGGCGACCACCAGAAAGTCCGCAAACCGATACGCTGCCATTGGCGGTCGCCTCCGGGCGGGTGACCGCCAGCGCTGTAGTGGCGGTGTGGACGTCCACGCCAGCCAGGTTTGATCTTTCCACACCGGAGAGCGACCGCCAGTGTGACGACCTTACCGACAACCCAGGTGCGGGGGGCGTTGCGATCCTCGGGTGCCTCGAAGGACGACAGCCACCGGTGTGTAAGCCGGTCACAATCCTCAGTCCTCCAGAAGGATGACCACCACGACGTCCTGCTGCTGCACGTCCACGCGGCAGTTCTGTTGCGCTCCCCGGCTGTCCCGGAGAATGACTGCCAAAATGTCGGCAAGGCTAGCGTGAACGCAGGTCCCGACGTTGCGATTCTCGGCCCCTCCGGGAAGGCGACCGCCACATCTTCGGCTTGTTGGTGCGTCGTACAGGCCAGTGTTGTGATCCTCGCTGGCGCGGTCGCTCGTTGCGATACCTGGCCAGCCTTAGAGGGCAACGCCCCTCAAGGTCGGGCGCATATCAAAGGCGACGACAGCTGCGTCGCGATCCTTGTCCCTTTCGTCGGCCAAGAGTAGGTTGCATCTCTGGCCGCCTCAGAGGACAACCGCGCGCTCCAAGGCGCGGCCCAGAGAAGGCAACCAGCAGCCGAGTTCCGCCACCAGCCGGACGCCCGGCCGGTGTTGCGATTCTCGGGCACCCCGGAGGGCCGACCGCCCTTGGGTAGAGGGTGACGCCCCAAAGCCGCATTCGGCGGTTTCGACCCTCAGCCACCCCAGAGGGTGGCCGCCAGCGAAGAAGTTGGTGCGCACCTTGCGCTGGAAGTCGATGTTGCGATCCTTGGTCGCCTCGGAGAAAGACCGTCAGTGGAGCCTAGTGTGGCGCCCGTGCCTTCGTAGGCGGGGTGCGATCCTCGGCCACCTGGAGGGCGACCGCCACTTGCTGTTCGGCACTTATGTCCAGGCCGAAGCCGAGGCTGGGATCCCCGGGTCGCCCCAAGGGGCGACCAGTCACCGGGCGAACTGATCTACCCGAAGATGTCGCCGTTGGCGTTGCGATCCTCGATCGCCCGAGTGGGCGACCGCCATCCTCACAAAGGGTGTGATCGTCGGGTCCAAATCCGCCGTTGCGATTCTCGGCCGCCCCAGAAAACCACTGGTGCGAGCCGCCGTACATGACCTCTACGCCGTAGTTGCGATCCTTGGTCGCTCCGAAGTGCGACCACCACCATCTCGTCAAAGACGCAGCCGTTTCAGTTGCGATCCTCGGCCACCCCAGGGGACGACCGTCACTCGATACCGTGTACAACCAGGGCATCGTCGGTGTGTGGTTGCGATCCTCGATCACCCTTGAAGGCGAACGCCACGACACCCGTTGCACGCGTCTCCCGCTTCTTCCTACAGGTTGCGACTCTCGGTCATCTTGAAGGGCGAGCGTGATGGTGGTGCGGATCGGAGCCGTGTAACCCCATGGGGTATTGCGATTTTCGGGCATCCCGGCGAGCGACTGCCACGACGAGTTTGCCGACGATGGGGCCCGCCACGATGTGGTTGCGATTCTCCGTTGCTCCCTAGGACGAACCGTTGCTCTGCGCCGTGTTGTTGGTTTCGTCGCACATGACGTTAAGATCCTCGGCCGTCAGGCAAGACGACCACCTCCCGGTGCCCACGGAGAGGGCCATGGTGGCGAGGTCGGGGTTGCGATCCTCGGTCGTCCCGGAGGACAACCGCAACCTTGACGTAGGCGTCGTGCTGTTCGGTGCAGGCGACAATCCCCTGGCCCCCGAGCAGCGACCGCTACGCTGAAGCGCTGTCCGCACAGTGGACAGTGATCGTGTTGCGGTTCCTGGCCGCCCCGGAGGGGCGGCCGAGCACGGCAGACTAATCCGCCGCAACTCCGCGTTACATATACGTCGCGATCCTCGGCTGCCCTGGGGGCCGACCGCCATTAGCCAGCAGGACATGACCATCTGCGCGTTCATGACGTTGCGATCCTCGGCCGCTCTGAGGGGGCAACCGCCACCGGAGCACACAGTCCCGATCGTGCGGATGATATTCGGGGTTGCGATCCTCAGTCACCTCGGAGGGCGACCGCCAGCACGCGGCCGTCCGGTGTCAGGCATCAGGCGTGCTCGTTTCCATCCTCCGCTCCCCCGGAGGGCGGCACCATGTCTGGAGCTGGCGGATGGAATCGACGGTTGCGACCCTTGGCCCCCACAGCCCGGGAGTTCAGTCGATGAGCCGGGCCAGCGTCACCCCGGCGGGCACGTTGTCTTCGTCCATGGTGACCCGGTCGGCGTAGTCGTCCCAGGAGCGTGCTTCGCTGTGGCCGAGTGGTTTGATGCGGATCAGGTCGAAGAGCTTGTGGGCGGGGGCTCGTCCGTAGGCGTCGTCGTGGGAGAAGACGTACAGGCCGCGGATGGCCATTTCGCCGCGGGAGGATGCCCGGTCGTGGTCGAACATCATGGTCAGGGCCTGCCAGTAGGAGGCGAGGTCTTCCGGGGTGATTCCCGCCTTGGCGCCGAGTGCTCCGGAGTAGAAGCCGTGTCCGCGGTAGAGCCCGTAGGGGACGTAGTGCTTGTTGCCCATCTCGGTGACCTTGCCCTTGGCCAGGTCCTCGGGCTTGTTCGGGGCGACACGGGTGATGCCGGCCTCGAGCGGAGTGATCGGGTCGATGGAGCGGGAGAAGGTGAGCTGCATGGGCCCGCGGGCCCTTCCCGCGTGCTTCTTCTGGTCGCCCACGGACATGACGGCTCCGAACAGGCGCACGTCCCAGAAGTTGCGGATCATCCACTCCTGCGCGGTGGCGGTCTCGCCTTCCTTGGCGCCCCCTTCGACGTAGGCGCGCTGGATCTGCGGGTTGAGGGCGACGCCCTGTTCTACGTACATCTCGAAGCCGGGCCGGCCCTGGTGGACGAGAGTCACGGTGTTGCGGATCTTGCGCTTGAGAGCGACGTCGGTGACGAGGCCCTGGCCGGTGATGGGGTCGGTGCGGGGCATGCCGCCGGCGTCGGGGTCGCCGTTGGGGTTGCCGTCCTTGACGTCGATGAGGAAGACGTAGTCGTGCTTGCGGGTGGGGTCCAGGTGCGCGTCGGTCATGGCTGTGCTCGGTGTCCTTCCGGGGCTGTGGCGTTGTGGTGAGTTGGCGGCGGCGTGTTACCAGCGGGTGTTGTCCGAAGCGTCGGCGTCCTCGGCGGAGGCTTCGGGGAGGGCGTCCGCTTGCTGTTCTGCGGCGAGTTCCTTGCCAGCTTCCCGCGCTTTGATGGCTTCTGCCGCAGCGCGTGCGGAGTGAGCCCGCTGGTGGTCGTAGCCGAGGATGAACAGGGCCTGCTGTTCGGTGCTCAAGTGGGCGGGGATGGTGTCGAGCAGGTCGAAGGCGTCCCGCAGCCGACTGTCCATGGCCTTGGCCGCAGGGCCACTGGTGCGGGCGATGGTGCGCAGGTGCGGTCGTGCTCCGATACGGAGGCGAGTGAGGACGGCTCTGGGGGAGACGACCGCGGTGCTCAAGTACTTGTCGGTGATGGTGGTGTTGACCTTGGGCATGGCCTTGCGCTGGATCGCTTCGAGCATGGCCATGATCCGTCCGCATACGTAGCCGGGCTCGGTCGACTGGGGGTTCAGCTGGGGCACACAGAGCTCCTTGTGGCGAGTGGTCGTACGGATCAGGGCGAGGCGGAGCAGGGCGAGGCGGGGTCGGTCGAGGTGGTGGTCGGCGCGGATGCGCTGCAGGAGGACCGGCAGGAGATGGGCCGGTGGGGCGGCTCCGTGGAGTGCGGCTTTGGTGAGGTCGGCCTGCAGGTGCTTGGGGACGGTGGTGTCGACGTACTTGTTCTTGCGCTTGTCCCAGCGGGCGCAGGCGAGGGCGAGTCGCCAGACCGACCAGTAGGTGTAGGTGTTGTTCCAGCCGTCCCAGGTCTGCTGGTCGGCGAACCAGGTCCCGAGTCTCCGTTTCAGTTCGGGGACGGGGATGGTGATCCAGTCGGCGACGATGACCCTGTTGGTGTTCACGCGCAGGGTGAGGGCGTGGAAGGCGTCCTCGTCGAGGACTGCCAGCGCGTCTCGTCCCCGCCGGGGGTAGCGCACTCCGGCGACGAGCTGGGCCACTTCCTCGGGTCGGGGGTCGCGCAGGGTCCACATGGCTGTGTCGGTGCCGGGGTCACGGGTCCACCAGACGATGGCGCAGTCGTCGGCAAAGGCGCGGTGTTCGGGGTCGGCGAGCAGCATGTTGAGGGCGGTAGCGGACTTGGTGCCGCAGTCGACGCAGATGGGTGTGGCACCGAGCTGCTTGGTGCCGGCCCGGAAGTGGGCGGGTTGGTTGAGGCAGACCAGCTGGGTGTTCATCCCGGAGTTGGGGATGCCCTTGATGGGAACCGGGAGCGTGGACAGCAACGGCATGACGTGTCCGCACACGAGGCAGAGCCCTTGGTTCGCCTTGCCCGCCTTCCCGCTCTTCGCCTTCTTGACCTTGTCAGCCCACCAGCTTCTGGCTTCCGGCAGGTCGTGGACCCACTCGCCGTCCACGCTGATGGCAACAAGGTGGTCCTTGTCCATCTCCAGCGGCCATGCGGTCGGCGCGTGGCTGTTCAGCCATGCGGCCACCGTCTGCGCCTGAGGAAGGTGGGGGTGGTCATTGCACCAGGAAGTGACCAGGTCACGGTAGGCGGCGTGCCGGGTCCTCGCCTTGGTGACGGCGGCAGAGTTGACCGAGAGGACCTTCTCCCCGTCCGGCCCTTTCACCAGGCCGTGATGGGCGAGCGCGAACTGGGCGGTGTCGGCGAACAGGATCGGTGCCGGCTTGGACCCCGAGCGTCCGGTGTACGGGGCGGTGATCTTCCGCTGTTCCTGACGGAGGTCGATGACCAGTGGTTCGGCGTTCCCGATAGCCGTGCCAGAGAGATCGATCTGCCACATGACCCGGCGCGCGAGATAGTACTCGGGCGTGTCGCCCTGGCGGCTGTCGGCTTGCTGGACGAGGCTCTGCAGCAGCACGTCAGGCCACCTCCTCCGCGGAGGCGCGGCCCTCGGCCCCAGGCATGCCACTGACCTCGGCGGGGGCGAGTGGACGGTCGGGCACGTGGAGAACGCCGTGCTCGAGGCTGGCTCGGAACCAGTGGTAGCGCTCTTTGCCCTTCGGGAGGTACTCGATGTGGTGGAGCATCAGCCCGACCTCGTCGATGGGCGGAATGCCCGCCTGGTCGGCGGCCGTGACCACGCTGGCCTCCTCCGCCGATCCACGAGGCCCGAAGAAGGCTGCGAACTCGCGGCAGCCGAAATGGGGCTGCTCGTAGCAGGCACCACGTGCGAGCCGGCGGTCGAACTGGTCGCGGTACTTCGGCAGGGGCGCGGTGCACCGGTCGGTGGCGTGGATGGTCGCGTGGATGCGGTAGGCGACGTCGCTCAGGGCGACGGTGACCCGCTGGCCGCGGTCTTCGACGACGTCGTAGCGGTAGCCGTTGTTGGCCCGCAGGCTCTCGTAGGCGTTCTTGGTGATGATCGAGTTGTTGACCTCGTTGCGTCGAAAACGAGTCCACCTCACCGGCTTGAGCTGCTCGATCCGTTCGACCCGGTAGGTCATCTCCGGCTTCCAGAAGATGGCCTCCAGCACTCCCCTCGCCGCGGAGGGGGTCATGGTCGGATAGGAAACACGTTCGACCTTGAGTTCCGGGCGGGTGAAGCACGCCAACGGCCCCCACGCCTCCACCTCAACGTGTAGCGGCCGGTCCGCGCGCTCACCGCGCCGCCGGGTCTGCTCTCTGGTCATACAAACTTCCCCTTCCATGTGCGGCTCGGCCGGTTGTCAGTGGTGCCCGTTACCGTCACGACACTGGCGATCGACCCGGATTTCCTGCAGCCACCCAAAGCGTCGCTATGACCCCGGGTCGGCAGCTGGCCGATCCGCGACTCACGTGACCCGGGTGGACCGGTAACGAAATGTGGTGGTCTGGTGGATTCTCGGCGCATAAATGATGAGATGTCAAATTGCCTTGTATGGACGGCAGTTGATCCGATAGGTGGGGCGATGCCGGTTCCGGAAGGCAGGCTCGTGGCTCACTCGCCGGGCCACCAAGGGGCATGGCACTGGTACGAAGACCACGCCCGCGGTACGGGCGAGCTGGCCCGTCGGTTCGCAGAGCCGTGGGGAGGCGGTGACCTTGCCTACCGGCTCGGACGCGACCACGACACGGGCAAAGGGGCCTGTGCCTGGCAGGAGGGGCTGATCGAGGAGGTAACCTCCGGCCGCAAGACCAGACGGCCCCCGCACAACGACGCCGGAGCCCTCCTGTTCGCTCGGGCGGCCGAGCAGTTCCCCGCTCTGCTGCCCTGCGCCGGTGTGATCGAGGGACACCACGCCGGTCTGTCCGCGTGGTCGGAAGTCCGCCTCCGGCTGAAGGCCCTGATGGCCGACTCCAGCGAGGCGGACGAAGCCATCCACCGAGTCGCCGCGGTCATGCCGGAAATCCTGGACGGCTCATGCTCGGCCGCCCCGGACTGGCTCGACCCACGTGACAAGATCGCTGTGGAGATGTTGGTCCGCATGACCTACTCGGTCGTGGTCGACGCCGACCGGCTTGACACCGCCGCCCACTTCAGACCCGGCACGCACATCCGGCCGCACGTCGGGATGCCAGAACTGTGGGAGCGGTACGAGGACCGCCGCCAAGAGGCCCTCGCCGAACGCCAGCGCTCCAAGGGTGCCTCCTGGCTGGACAAGCTCCGCGAGAACGTCTACCAGGAGGCACTTGAAGCCGCTGCCGGCAAGCCGGGCGTGTACCGGCTGCACCTTCCGACCGGCGCCGGAAAGACGTTCACCGGCGGAGGCTTCGCCCTACGCCATGCCTCCCTGCACGGACTGCGGCGCGTCATTGTCGCGGTCCCGTTCATCTCGATCACCGAGCAGAACGCAGCGGAGTACCGAAGCCTCCTGGACCCGGAGCAAGGACCGCCGGTGGTGTTGGAACACCACTCAGCCGTGAACGTCGAAGCTCCGCAGCAACGCGCGCCGCAGTCCGCCGGCCCCTCGATGAACATGCGCCACGGCCAGAAAGGGGGTCAGCCCAACCGGTGGGCGAAACTGGCCACCGAGAACTGGGACGCCCCCTTCATCGTCACCACCACCGTCCGCCTGATCGAAACGATCTTCGGAAGCACCCCCTGGGCCACCCGCCGACTCCACCGGCTCGCCAACTCCGTGATCGTCCTCGACGAGGTCCAGGCTCTCCCCGACAGGCTCCTGACCCCGATCCTCTCGGGCCTACGGGAACTCGTGGAGCACTACGGCGTCACCCTCGTACTGTCATCGGCGACCCAGCCGGAACTCGCCGCACTGAACCCCTGGCGCTCCGGCCTTCCGCAACGTGACGTCGTCGCCGACCCCGCACCCCTCTTCAAGCAGCTGCGCCGCGTCAGATACGAGTGGCGGACCGGCCCGGAAGTGACCCTCGCAAGCATCGCCGCCGAGGCGGCCGAGTACGACCAAGCCCTCGTCGTGGTCAACGGGACCAAGGACGCCAACCAGGTCCACCGCACCTGGCTCAGCACGAACCGCGACGAGGACCCAGGCGTCGTACACCTGTCGACCCGCATGACCGGCGGCCACCGCCGAGAAACCATCCAGGCGACGAAACAACGCCTGGAGCGGGGCATGGACACCCTCCTCGTGGCCACCTCGCTCATCGAAGCCGGCGTCAACCTCGACTTCCCCCGCGGATACCGCGCCAGATCAACACCAGAGTCCGAACAGCAGGCCGCCGGACGGGTCAACCGCGAGGGCAAACGCCCCGCGAAGGACAGCGTCATGACCATCTTCGATCCCCGGGACGGCCTCAACCCGGAGATGGTCTACAACACGTGCGCCATCGCAGCAGCGTTCCGCCGCTTCGGCGACGGGCTGGCCGACCCCGACGATCTGGACGTCCTCCGCTCGTACTACCAGCACCGCTACCGCCTCCAGGCAGGACAACACTCCAAGGACCCCAACGGAGCCACCGGAGAAGTCATCGAAGCGCTGCGAGCAAAGCTGCACTATCCAGAGGTCGCGCACAGAATGCGAATCATCGACAACGAACACTCCGTCGCCGTGGTCGCCATCCGCCCTCACCTCGAAGAAGAAACCCGACAGGCCGCCCAGAAGGCCGTCGACCAGCTCCGCAGCGACCTACCAACGCCAGCGACCTACCGCACCCTGCAGGAACACATGGCATCCATCCCCGAGCGGGAATTGGGACTGGCGATCGACGCCGGCCACGCAATCGAAATCGCCGGTGACCTGCACCACTGGGTCGGCCCCTACCACCCGCAACGGGGCATCGAACCTCCTGCATAACCATTCAGACCACCAAGCAATGCCTCACCAGCACGCTTGCGGAACTGAAACCGCCAGCGGGCCGCCAAAGTGCGGTGATCAGCTTGTAGCAGTGAAATTTCGAGTGTTTGGAAAACCCGAATCCGTCGCGGTGGTCGTCTTCCGTGCGACCGAGGATCGCAACCCCGACCGCGCCGGGGTTGCACCTGTGGCAGTTCGAAGTGGCGGTCGCCCTCAGGGTTGACCGAGGATCGCAACTGCAGCAGGCCCTGACGGGTTGTGGGCTTCAGCCGGTGGCGGTCGTCCACTGGGACGACCGGGATCGCGATAACACCGAGTCCACTGGGATCGATGCGAGCGGCTGGGATGTGGCGGTCGTCTTCCGGGACGATGGAGGATCGCAACTCCAACGCCGCGTCGAAGTGCGACGGCCCGAACTGGGTGGCGGCCGCTTGCCGGGGTGACCGAGGATCACAACGGCACAACCGGGGCGGGCAAGTCCCCCATCCTCCAGCCTGGCGGTCGCTCTGGGGGGCGTCCGAGGATCGCAACGACCAGAAAACACCGCACTGGGCCCTGCCCACGTGTGCGGCGGTCGCCCTCCGGCGCGACCGAGGATCGAAACATGGGCAAGCAGGCCGAGGGCGCCGGAAGGCTGGAGGCGATGGTCCTCCGGGGGGAAACGCAACACCACGTCCGGGATGATGGAGTGGTCAACGAGCACGTGTGGCGGTCGTCCTTCGGGGCGACCGTGGATCGCAACTCCGGGTGTGGCAGGGGTTCCAGGAGCTGACGCCCCTGTGGAGGTTTCCTTCCGGGGCGACTGAGGAACAGCGTCGGCTTCAGCGTCTGGGACACCGCCGAGGACGTGGCGGACCGAGGATCGCAACGACGAACTCGCACTCAAGCTGCGCGAGGAGGCCATGTGACGGTCGCTCTCCCGGGGCGACCGAGGATCGCAACGCCCACGGGTCGTAGGGCAGCGCCTGTGACGCGTAGCGGCGGTCGTCCTCGGGGGCGACCGAGGATCGCAACATCTGCCACGCGGGCGGCGGCAGCTCCGGCGGTAAGGTGGTGGCCGCTTTCCAGGGCAACCGAGGATCGCAACAGATCGGCGCGCCCGGACTTAGTCAGCCCCGCGTACAGGTGGGGGTCGCCCTCTGGCGTGGCCGAGGATCGCAATGTCTGGGTGGAGCTGGCGGATTACGACGAGGTCAAGGGGTGGCGGTCGCCTTCCGAGGCGACCGAGGATCGCAACGG
The DNA here is from genome assembly GCF_018070025.1 of Streptomyces liliiviolaceus. Lineage (NCBI taxonomy): Bacteria > Bacillati > Actinomycetota > Actinomycetes > Kitasatosporales > Streptomycetaceae > Streptomyces > Streptomyces liliiviolaceus. Next base: position 7,660,942 of record NZ_JAGPYQ010000001.1, on the reverse strand, counting down.
CGGGTACACCGGGCACGGCAACATCATCATCGAGGGTGGCGGTCGCTCTCCCGGGGCGACCGAGGATCGCAACTTCGAACCGGCCAAGTCGGTCGACAAGGACGGCAACGTGGCGGTCGCCCTCCGGGCGGCCGAGGATAGCAACATGTCCGCGATCAAGTCCGTAGTCCGCTGGCAGAAGGTGGCGGTCGCCCTGCGGCGCGACCGAGGATCGCAACTGGCTCACCTCCTCCGCCGCCCCCTACACCCCGGCGTGTGGCGGTCGCCCTTCAGTGCGACCGAGGATCCCAACATCGACGACGTCGAGAAGACGCACGGCCTGCCGGACGGTGACGGTCGTCCTTCGGGGCGACCGAGTATCGCAACGAAATGTCCTGGCAGGGGAACCCTGCGGTGATGGTGGTGGCGGTCGCCCTCCGGGCGACTGAGGGTCGCAACCACAGTCCGAAGTGGGACAGCACAGCTGTTGCGAACGTGGTGTGCCCTTCGGGGCGATCAAGGATCGCAACACCCCCAGCGGGTGGACGTACCGGGTCGATGAGAGCGCGGCGGTCGCCCTCCGGAGCGACCGAGCATCGCAACCTCAACTGGACCGCGCTGGGGCTGCTGATCAAGCACTGTGGTGGTCGCCCTTCGGGGCGACCGAGGATCGCAACATGTAGCTGGCGTCGGCGAAGGTGGCGCCGGCCATGAGTGGCGGTCGCCCTTCGGGGCGATCGAGGATCGCAACGACCAGTTCCAGGCCCGCTGGGCGGAAACCCACCGGGTGGCGGTCGCCCTCCAGGGCGACCGAGAATCGCAACTCCTTGCGCAGCAACGCGTTGAACAGCCCGCGCGGGGTGGCGGTCGCTCTCCAGGGCGACCGAGGATCGGAACGCGCCGATCAGGATGGCGTCGGATTCGGCGCGGACCTGGTGGCGCGGTCGTCCTCTGAGGCGACCGAGGTTCGCGACAGCGTCGGCGCCCACGCCTCCATGACGGGGTTCTTGTGGCGGTGGTCCTCCAGGGGCGATCGAGGATCGCAACCAGTGGATTGGCGACCTCGACGACACCGTCGCCATGGTGGCGGTCGCCCTCCGGGTGACCGAGGATTGCAACTTGTCGTTGGTTGGGTTCAGCGTGGTGTGACCCGGCGTGGCGGTCGCCCTCCGGGGCGACCAAGGATCGCAACCGCGCTCTGCGCGGGGCCGCCGGGCGCGGCCATGTGGTGGCGGTCGCCTTCCGAGGCGACCGAGAATCGCAACGGGCACGCCAACACGCTGACGGAGTGGCTGCGCGGGTGGCGGTCGTCCTTCGGGGCGGCTGGGGACCGCTACACCGTGGCCCCGTCGGGCCAGGTGCGGTTGACGACGTGGATGAGCGACATCCCCGATCCGCCGCCCGATGCCAAGTCGCCACGGTTCGCGAAGGGGCAAGGGCATAGGCAGAGGGGAAAGCCTCCCGGCCTTCGGCGTCCGAGCAACAACAACTTGCCGACGTGGTCTAGCGTTTGTCCTTCTAATCCTTGACGACGGGGGCACTCGCGGTGATCGGTCTGAAGGAAGCCATCCAGGCCACGTATGACGAGCTGACGGCTGCGGCAGACGGGGGCGCCCATAACCCCCTGCGCTTTCAGTACAGCAGCATCGAGCTGGAGATGACCATCGCTATGAGCGACTCACGAGAGCGCCAGGGAGGACTGAAGGTCTGGGTCTTGGACGGCTTCCGGAAACGGATTCGCGGCAAGACCTCTACGCACACGGTCCGGGTCACCATCGAGCCGCACACCTCCGCCGGGGGAGAAGTCGCCTACACGGTGCACGAGTGATCACCTTCAGCACGCCTCGACCTGGTCCGGGTTCCAGACGCCCTCGCCGGTCGCGTCGGAGGTGTGGAGGTTGGGCCGTGGTGCCGGTATCGCACAACACCGCGGCCCAACGGGCCGACATGGTCGAGCAGTGTTACGGAGTGCTGGGCCGGTCCCGGCAGATTGCGGCGAAGTCGCAGGCGGCGCAGGTGCCGCACCACGAGGTCTTGCGGGGCATGTCGTTGTGGCGGAGTTGGTCCCCGGCCTTGGCGACCTTGCCGGAGATCTCCTTCAGCAGGGTGTCGTTGACCTCCTCGCGGCTGCTGCGGCTGCCCTCGTCGAGGTTCAGGACCTCGACGAGGTCGGCGCGTTTGCCGCTCAGTTCCTCGTACCCCGCAACGTAGATGTGCAGTTGATCGCGGGTGACAGCGTCAGCCTGGGCGCGTTCCTTGGACTTGAAGTCCACGATGGACTGCTCACCGGTGTCGATCCGGCGGATCAGGTCGATGCGTCCGCTGACGGTCACCCCCGGCGTGAGGTGCACCTCCACCGGCTGCTCGGAGTGCACGGTGAGGGCCAGTCGCGAGCCGTTTTCGCGGAGGTAGCGGTGGACGGAGCGGATGGCCGCGTTGCGCAGCTGTTCCTTGAGCGGCTCCGGTGCGAACGGAGCGTGCAGGTGCCGGTCGACGAGCGCCTCCACCTCCGTCGTGTCGACGATGTCGCCCTTCACAGCGCGCTTGTGCACCTCGGCCATCACGTCATGGAGTGACTTGCCATACCCGAGTTCCTTCTGCAACGGCGAGTCGAAGCCGTACAGGAACCGCAGCTTGAACTGGTACGGACATTCGAACAGGTACTTCAGCTCGCTGAAGCTGAAGACGATGTCGGGCGTGTCGGCCAGAGGGGTTGAGGGCAGCCGGTTCAGCGTGGACTCGTCGGGCCTGGCGGCCTCCCGGGTCAGGACGTAGGTGTTGCGGGTCGCCTCGGCGAAGAACTGCGACTCCCGCTGGTAGAGCTTGCCTGGCCCAGGAGAGAAGGAGAGGGCGAGGTACTTCTGGGCGCGGGTCGCGGCCACGTAGAAGAGCCGGCGCTCGTCGTCCTCGCTGCCGCGGTAGCGGTCGGCGTCGTTGACGGCGGCCTCCGGGACGATGTGGAACACACCGAGTCCGCCCTGCCGTTTGCTGGGAAAGCGGTTGCGGCGCATACAGGGCACGAACACCGCCGGCCACTGCATGCCCTTGGCCTGGTGGACGGTGGCGATCGTGACGGCGTCGGGCCGGGCGTATCCGGCGTCGGCGTCACTCTCCTCGTAGTAGTCGCCGGCCTGGTGCTCCAGCCACTTGGCGAAGGTGGCGAACCGGTCCGGCGGGCTGCTGAGGAAGTGGATGCGCTCGTAGTCGCCGATGGCGGTGCTGAATCGTCCCAGGTTGTAGAAGGCGAGCTCGCTGCGCTCGCGGCCGACCTCGGCCGTGAGGTGTTCCTCGCGGACGCCGACCTCGCCCAGGAAACGCTGGTAGGTGCCCTGGATCGTGTAGGTGTCCCAGGGCATGCCCTCCGCCCAGCCGCGGGCCTCGTCGAGGATCTTCACCCCGCGTTTCAGGGCTTCCTCGCGGAGCCCGAGCCGGGCGTCCGTCCAGGCCGTGACGACGGCGTCGCCGTCGACGGTTCCAGCGATGTAGTCGAAGCAGGTCTTGGCGGCCTGGACCTCGGGCGTCTGGAACAGGCGGCTCAGGCCCTTGATGATGTAGCGGATGCCCCGGGCGCGCATCTCTGTGACCAGCGGGTCGGCGTCGCCCGACACGCTGCGGAAGAGGACGGCGAAGTCAGAGTACGCCAGGCCCCGTGATGGCGCGCTGGCACGGTCGGTGAAGGGCAGGCCGATCATCCACTCGATGCGGTCGCAGATCCACGCGGCCTCCTCCTGCGGCGTACCGAAGGAGAGGGCCAGCAGGTCGCCGCGGTCATAGCTCTGGTGGCCACTGGCGATCATCGACTTGCTCAGCCGACGCGAGGGATCGATGCCCTCCGCCACCCGGCGTGCAAGGTCCACCACCGCCTTGGACGAGCGGAAGTTCTCGTTGAGCGTCACGGTCTTGGCGCTGCTGTGGCGGGTGGTGAACGTCAGGATGTTGTTCACCGCGCTTCCACGCCACTGGTAGATCGTCTGGTCGTCGTCCCCCACGACGCACAGGTTCGCGCCGAACTGGATGAGGCCGGCGATCAACTGCTCTTGGACGGGGTTGGTGTCCTGGTATTCGTCCACCACGACGTACCGGACCGTGTCCTGCACGTGGGCACGCAGATTGACCACGGGTTCGCTGGCCGGCCCTCCCGTACTCGGCGGCGGGAGCAGCAGGTCCGCGGCGAGGCGGAGGATCTCGCTGTAGTCGAGGTAGTGAAGGCGCTGGAGCAACGCCCGGTAACTGCTCAGGCCGTCGAGTACGTCCGACGGCGACTCGTCCTGGTCGATCTCGTCCTCGCGGAGCATGCCCAAAACTCGTTGGTAGAGACGGGAGTTGACGTATCGCTTCATCGGGCGGGTCGGTTTGCCCTTGGTGCGGATCTGTGTTGTCGTCAGACCGCTGGCCCGGCTGTTGCGGTCGATCAGAACACGAGCCTGTACATCGCTGAGGACAGTGCACTTGAACGTTTCCGGCACCTGGGACTGCAGCATGCTCAATGCGTAGCCGTGCATGGTGCCGACGAAAAGCTCGGCCAATCCACGGACATCTCCCAGTTCCTCTCGGACGCGAGAGACGATGCGCTGCTTCAGCTCTCCGGCCGCCCGGTCGGTGAACGTGAAGGCGACAATGTGCCGCGGCTCAACACCGGGCAGTCGGAGCAACTTCACCACCCGCCGGGCGATGACTTCTGTCTTTCCGGATCCGGCGCACGCGACGATTCCCAGGTGCCTGTCCACGGTGTCGATCGCTGCCAGCTGATTAGAGGTCAGTTGCACCGAGGTGCCCTCCACTCGTCACGTCGGGGACCTGCTCCCCGAGCGACGAACTGTGTACCAAGCGGCACTGACAGTCCCTTCATTGCTGCAACGCGTTATCTATCACCAGTTCGAATTCCGCTTGGTGCGCCTGTCGGGCAATCCGCCTAATGTCCTCTGATTATTTCCATCGAAGGTGCACTAATCGCCTCACTCCAATGTGTATGCCTGCTCGATTTCTATCTCTGGTGTGTTCGATGCGTCCACTGGGGCTGGGGGAGGCGGCGGGCGCTGCCGGGTGGCTCCCGCGCCAGGAGACGTACCCCGCCCTCGATTGCAGCGTCGCGAATTCGTTGACGGGCAGCGAGTTCGATGGAACGAGTCGTAAGTCCTTGCAGGCATACAGCTGAGGAACGGCCGGGTAGTGGTACGAACGACGCGGTGCCGACCGCGTCGGCTGACTTCCGGACGTCCGAACGATCGTCGTACATTGCAAGCGACTTGTGCCGGAAAATCGAACCTGAGTCAGGATGGTGCCGCTAGCACAGATGTATCGCGCCGCGCCGAAGGCACCAGGTGCTTAGAAGGCGCCTGGCGAAGACATGCATGCTGCGCCTGTGACCTGCCCATACGTGCTGCCCTGGTCGACCGCCGGTGAATCTTCCGGCGTTTTCGGGAAGGCCCCGCAGACTGCGACTGCTGATGGGTATCTGGCTGGCCTGCGAGACGCCCGTCGAAACTGGTCTGCTCTGGAGGTTCTGGGGCTCGCCACGGCTCCGGGCGGGCCAATGCATCCGTTCTGGCCTGGCGTCTCTCTTGATACCTCTGATGGATTACGATGACGCATCATGTGGAGTGCGTGGCGATCCTGGAGCCGGTGGCGAAGGGCGCCTGAGCTGGGGTTTTGCGCGTGCGCGTTATGTGTGGTGTGGGCGTTACGGGCGGTATCTTGACGCTGAAATGACGCCCGTGACGCTCATTTGACGCTCGTTCTGATGGGTCGTCAGGCGACTCTTGGGCACGTCAGGCCCTAGCCACATGGCAACTGCAGGCGGGGTGTTGAGGGCTGGTGACGCTCTCGGCGGTGCAGCCGGAAGTCCCAGAGCCGTCCGAGGGATACTCCCACAGCAGGGAGCCGCCCTATCTGGTCTGGACAGGGCGTGCCTGTGCGGTGTGGGCTGGGTGCTGTCAAATGACGGCCCGGAATCGCCGGACGCCTGCGCGATGGCCGTACGCAGGAAATCGAAGGGAAGAGACGAGCGTGATTCCGCGGCGGCCATCGGGCTCCAATCGTCGGCACCGTACCCGTGACGTGATCCTCTGGTCGGAGCGACCTGGGCGCGGCGATGTATCAGGTGTTGGCGTCAATCATGCAGAAAAGGACTGACAACCCACGCGAGTTCGGAACGACGCCGATGTCCCTCTACGTCTGGCGTGACAGGTCGGCCACCAAGAGATCGAGAGTGGCCTCCTCGTGGAGCGCGACGCCGAGGGCGGTCATGGCAGGGGCGAGATCCGGGTCCCAGTCCGCGCTGACAGGCTGGCCGGCGAGTGCCAGTTGAGGGGTGCCCTCAGCCTGGCTGCGAGCGGCCAGGTGCTCGTAATCCGCAGTGCTCATGCGCCACGGCTGGGCTTCGTAGCGGCGGATGACCCGGTTGGCCAGAGCGATCCCCGGCCAGTCGAAATCGCCGTGGTACGCGAAGCGGCAGCCCGTGGCGGCGAGGGTGTCGAGAAGCGTGAAGACCACCGTGGCGGCGCTGCCGGAAGTGCACACGAGTGGCTGGACGCAGGCCGCGTCCGCTGCGGCTTCCACCACGCGCGGATTCTCACAGATGTGGATGAGCGTTGCGGCGGGGAGTTGCAGTTGGAGGTCATGCAGGTCGCGTGGTGTGACGTGAAGTTCGGCGTGATGCTCGGCCCGCTCCCGCAGAGCCCGCTCCCGCCAGCTTTCGCCCTCGGGTCGCAGTCCGTACGTCAGCACCGTGCTGGAGACCTCGTCCGGAGTGACGGAGACCAGCCGCCACAGAGCGCGTCGACCGGCCGCGTTGTCGGGGAACTCGGTGCCGTGGGCGAGGGCGACACCGCGTTGGACGAGGCGGGCGAGCCAGGTGCCGTCGTCCAGGCCGTGCGCGGAGCCGGTCGCCATTGCGGCGAGTTCACCTCGGCCGCGTGCACCGCCGCGCTCGGGTCCGAGGAGGGTGGTGAGGATCTGGACCGCCTGCTGGAGTGTCCAGACCGCTGCTTCGGGTGTCACTCCTCGCGGAACGCCGGCCCGGCGCACCAGGTCGTACCACTGTTGGGGCCATTCCTGGCCGACGAGTGGGGAGGCGTCCAGTGATGAAGCGAGAGAAGACCACACCTGCTCCCGCCGCGCCGTCTCGTCTGCCCGGGCAGCGCGGCGGTTGGCGAGGGGCGGTCCGATTTCCTCCAGGGTCTGTCTCAGCCCGAGTCCGGCCGCCGAGGCGCGAAGCCGTGCGTCGAGCATGTCGAGCCGCACCGTCACGGCGGCACCGGTGAGAGGTTTGCCCAGCAGGAGTGACAGGTCGTTGCGTTCTTGCAGGTTCATCGCGGTGAGCCGGAGGGAGCCGGTGGCCTGTACGCCGTTGCTCTCCAGTCGTTTGCGTACGCTCGACCAGAGCCGGGTGAGCCCGGGACCCGTCAGCCATTCGCGGGTCGCGGTGGGCAGTGTGCTCACACGGATACCAGACGCCGGTGGCGGCCGTTCCAGGTGTAGTGCAGGGTGGCCACGCCTCGGACATGGGGATCACGCAGGCACTCGTAGATGTGCAGGGATGGAACCTCGGGCCAGTTGCCCATGAGTCGTTCGCTGGTGAGGACGAAGTCGAGATCGAGGTCGACGAGGATACGACCCAGTCGACCGTGGGTGGGTTCGTCGACCTTGGCGAAGGCGTCGTCCAGGAGGATCAGCCGTGGCGCGTGCGGTGCCGACTCGGCGAGGCTGGTGAAGTGGGCGGCGGCTGCGGCGAAGAGCACGAGGTAGGAGAGCACTCGCTGTTCGCCCTGGCTCAGCCCGGTCCGGCCGGTCAGCTTCCTACGGCGACCCGGAGCCGCGTCCTCGACCACGAAGGTGTGGAAGCGGAACCAGTCGCGGTAGTCCAGCGCGGTCCGAAGGTGGGCGGCGTAACCGGCTGAGGGATCGGCCCGTCGGGCGTCCTCGATCCGGCGTTGCAGGACTTCGCGGAGCTGCTCGGTCTCCTCGCGCGTTCGGAGGCTCGACGGACTGCGCAGCAGGTCCACGGCTGCCCGGACGTCCGCGTCCACGTCTTCGTCCAGCTTCCACAGCAGCTCGACGCCGAGACCGTGGGAGGTGCGCACGGTCCGCAGGGTGTCGTTGAGAGCCGCGATCAGGTTCGCCGCGGTGATGACCTGAGTTGAGAGATGGTCGCCGAGCTCGCCGGTCAGGAACCGCTGGAACACCTCGCGTTCGCGTTCGGTGAGCCGTCCTCGGGCCTCCGCAGCCTGGCCCGCGATCCGCTCGCCGACGGCCGCGACGTCATGGGACCCGTGGTCGTCGACCAGTCGGCAGACCTTGATCCCGTCGCGTTCCTCCAGCTGTGCGTCGAATCCGCCGGCCAGCTGGTCGCGCAGATCGGTGTGCCGGTTGAGCAGGGTACTGTCCGACACCTCGTTCTTCGGACGGCCGAGGGCCTGCTCCACGGCGTCGGCGAGAGCCCGTAGCGCGCGCAGACGGCTGCGGACGTCCACACTGGGATCGTCCGACACATACTCGGGCAGCGAGGACCGGTCCAGTCCGGCGCCGAGTACCACCTCCGGTCGGCCGAGAGCGCTGCGCAGAGCGCCGCCGGTGTCGATGACCGCTGTCTCCTGGTCCGCCAGGGTCCCGCGCAGACGCTTCTCGTCCTCTTCCGCGCGCACGCGCAGGTCGTGGAGGTCGTCGCGGGCTCGCCCAGCCCCAGGCAGGGCGCGGACGGCGTTCGCGATGCGCTGCTTGGTCTCCTGCTCGCGGGTGAGGATCTCCTCCGCGGACGATCCGATGGCCTCCTCGCGGGTCCGCAGGTCCTGCTCAGCGGTGCGCAGTCGGGTGAGATGGACCTTGTAGCTCTCTTCCGCGACCAGGCGATCCTCACAGGCACGCTCGTACCGTTCGGCATCCGTCTGATTCGCGCCGAGCCGCTCGCCCGTGCCGCCGACCGCCCTGCGCAGATGCCCCACACCGCTGAGCAGGGCAGCCAGTGCGGTGCGTACGCGGTCCAGTGCGTCAGGGGCGCCGGGCAGGTCGTGGGCGGTCGCGGTGGCGTCCGCCTCGGCACGCGCCGACACCGCGAGAGCGCGGGCCTCCTCGGCCTGCCGTGCCGCCCGGGTCGCCTTGACGGTCAGGTCACGCAGGGCCTTGTCGGCTGATTCGGCCCTGCTCCATGCTTTCGCGAGATCTTGTGCCCGGGGGAAGTTCCGTTCGGCGAGTGTGAGAGCCCGACGCATGGCATCGGTTACGGCGAGTTCGGCGCGGACGTCGGCGAGCCGCTGTTTCGTCCGCGTGATCCGCTCCTCCAGCTCGGCGAGGATGCGGCGCCGGGTCGCTGCGCGTACGGCGGCCCCCACGTACTCGGTGTCGCCCTTGTCGTGACGGCCGCTGAGTACGCCCAGACGCCAACTGCCGTCGTAGTAGACCGCGTTGTGTGTGGTGGTCTGTGCTGCCGGTGCGAGTGCGACAGCGGCCAGCAGACCCTCCACGCGCTCGGACGTCACACCGCACCCCGGTTCAGGTGCCGGGCGTAGCGCCGATGCGAGAGTCGGTCCGTCGGACAGAGCGGGACCGGGCTGGAGGAGGGTGTCCCGGGTGCGGGGGTCGAGAAGGATGCCGTCCGCGCCTACCCACGCGTCCAGGATTCCGCTTGCTTCCAGCGCCCCTTCGAGACCGGCTCGGTCGGCCGGTGCCAGGTTGTCCGCGAAGTCCACGAGCCGGTAGAAGGGTGCTCCGCTGCCCGGCGTCCTTTCGGCGACGCGATGGTGCGGGGCCGACGGCTCGGGGTCGGTACGTTGCTCCCAGTCCCGTTTCTGCTTCGTCAGGCGGTCGGCTTCCTCGTTGAGTCGGCCGGCGCCGAGCGCCAGTGCGTCCCGGCGTGCGGTGAGTTCCTCGCCGTACGGTTCGAGTGCGGTCTGGGCGGTTCGCCACGCCTGACTGTCGATGTCGGGGGGCAGCGTGCGGTCCGCGAACGGTGCGTCGGCGGAGGTCTCGTGGCCGACCGTGGCATGGACGGCGTCCAGCGGCGGGCAGTCGGGCCCCAGCACGGTCCGCGTGTGCGCTGTCCACTCGGCGACACTGCCCGCATAGACGTCGCTCTCCTCGGCCACATTCTGGCGGCTGACGTCGAGACGGCCGGCGGTCTCTTCCGCCTCGCCCTCCAGCCGTTCCCGCTCGGCATCGGCCTGAGCCGCTCCGGCGCGGGCCGCATCCGCCCGTGAGATGAGGCGGTTCACTTCCTGGACCATACGGGCCCGGTTTTTCGCGACCGTCTCGGCGTCCTCCAGCTGGTTCTGCCAGGACCGCAGCCCCTCCCGCGTGGTGGCCGTGTTCACGCGGGCTGCCGACCGGTGCCGTACGGTGCTCGTCTCCCCGTCCGGAGTCGTCAGCTCCGCCTCGGCGGCCTGGGACAGGGCGGTGCGTGACAGGGCCATCGCCTCGCCGAGATGACCGGTGGGGAGCCCGGCTTTCTCCGCGTGCGTCAGCAGCTCGCGGTGTTCGGTTCCCAGCTCGGCCAGCCGACTCCCCAGGTGTTCGACCCCTTCGGCGAGCCGCTCCGCCGTGCTCTCCTCCGTGTCGTGCGCGTTGCGCAGGGTGGTGAAGGCGGCCACGGCGGCGGTGTGCAGCGCCTCGACCGTGCCGCGGCGTTCCGACAGTTCGCGCAGGCTGCGGTAGGCGTGACTGGCATGCAAGGCGGCCAGGTCGGTCCTGGCGGCCTGTTCCTCCTCGCGCAGGGTCTCCAGCCGGCCCTTCGCCTCCTCCTCCTGCGTCCGCAGGTCGCTCGTCCGCTGTGCGGCGTCTCCGGCCACCCGGCGCCGCTGCGCGAGGACGCCCAGCTCGTGGCTGACTCGCTGCGCGGAGGCGCGCAGGACTCCGGCCAGGTAGCCGCGGTAACTGGTGAGGAACGTGCGCAGTGCTGTGTCGGTGCGTTCCAGGCGGCCGAGTTCGTCCCGTACGGCGTCGAGGTCGTGGAGGTTGCGTGCCACCTTCTCGACCACGTCTTCGTCGAGCGCTGGCAGGGTCTCGCTCAGCAGGGAGGCCAGGCCGCCGTGCTCGATGCGGTCCCCGACCGTGGGGCGCCGCAGCCGGTGGAGGAGCTGGGTGAGGTTGCGGTAGCGCGTCGCGTCGGTGATGCCGAACAGGTCGCGGGCCACCCGGGAGCGGTGCATGACGGCACGCTCGGTCGTGTTGTCGGAGCCGACGAGCTCCTTGAGCCGGTCGACCGGCAACGGCTTCCCACCGTCGACCAGGTGCAGATCCTCACCGATCCGCAGCGGGGTGACGAAGAACGTCGGCAGCGCCTTCTGCGTCGACTTCGAGGCACGGATGGCGACACCGAGCGTCAGGAAACGTTGGCCGCCGTCGTCGGCCGTGCCCCGGAACTCCACCCACAGGTACCCGAGACGATTGGTCTGCTCGAACCCGTCCAGCATCAGCCAGGGGAGCGTGGTGCGGCCGGTGCCGGTTGCGTCCAGTGCCCGGGAGTCGCCGTCCAGGAGATACGGGAGCAGCATCTCCAGGGCCTTGGACTTGCCCGCGCCGTTCTTGCCGCGCAGGAGCAGCCGTCCTTCGCCGAAGGAGAACTCCTGGGCGTCGTACTGCCAGACGTTCTGGATGCCTGCCCGGTGCAGTCGGAAGCGGGTGCCGGTGGTGGTCGCGGGGGTGGTGTTTGCCGCGGGGCCGGAACGCGGCAGCGGAACGAGGCCACGCGCGTCGGTGGTCATAGCGGCAACTCCTCTTGCACATCGGTTCCTTGGCGAGCTTTGGCAGCCGGTCGCACGGTCACGAGGGTGGCGTAGCGTGCCGCCGCGGCCAGCAACACCCAGCCCTCGCCGCCGGGCCGTGCGCCATGGACATCGGTCACCGTGCGTCCTTGCGACGCCTCCTCGACGTACCCCTCCGGCAGACCTTCTCCCTCGGCGCGCAGCCGCCCGGCACAGGCCATCAGCCGCATGCGGACCAACAGGTCCAGTACGGCCTCCCGCAGGGAGGGAAGGTCCTCCAGGTAGCCGCGCTGCCAGTTGCTGCGCTGCCCGTACTCGGCGATGAGCTCGGTGACCACCTCGTCCACCAGGCCGTCCGGGACGGCTACCCCGATGACGAGCCTCCCGCCGGTCGCCGGATGCCCCGGTTCCTGGGGCCGAAGCCGTTCCACGAGCCGTTCCACCAGCAGCAGCGCGGCCTGTGCAACGGTTCCGGTGCCCGGCAGGTGCAGATCCGTCAGCTCCTCCTCGGGGTCCACCAGAGCCACGCCCTCGGCCCGGATCTCCATCTCCAGACCCAGGAGTTCGGAGAAAGCCTGGGCTTCCCGGCGCTGCCGGGTGCGCAGCCAGTCACGCTCGGCATCGGTCAGCTCGTCAAGGTGGACAACAGGTGTCTCCACGAGCATCCGGCGCACGTAGGTGCGCGGCCCGCTGAACCCCGGGTCCGCCGCCCGCCGCACCAGGTCGGCGCCGTCCCGCGCTTGCGCGAGCGGGCCGGCGACGACCACGCGTGCCAGCTCCCGGTCCACCGTGATCAGGGCCTCCCCGCCCGCCTCCTGCGCGATCGCGGCCACCTGGCCCTCGGTCTCGACGAGGACACCCCACTCGACGAGCCGGCGCAGAGCCGCCACCAGGGTCCGCTTCCCGGCCGCCCGGCCCGTCTCCTCCAGCTCGATCCCCGCGTCAGCGGCAGCGGCCCTGATGTCGGCGACCAGGTGCGACAACAGCATCTGCTCGGGCGCGGTAACCAGAACAGACAGGGCCAGCGCGAGACAGGCGTACGTGTGCGGGGTGAACGGGGTGCCGCTGGAACGCTCCAGCCTGCGACCCGATCCCGCTCCCAATCCCGCCTTGAACAGCCGGGCGAACGAGCCATCGACCAACAGGCGGTAGCCGAGCACCTGCTGGAACCGTTTGCCCAGCCAGTCGGCATGCCTGCGGATCAGAGGGAAGAGGTCGGCATGCGGGCCGTTCGATGCGACCAGGGGGTGGGCGAGCAACAGCCGGGCGGCGGTACGGCGTTCGGCGGCCAAGGCCACGTCGTGAGCCGAGGGAAGGGTCATGACACGCTCACCTCGGCCTCGCTGCCAACAACGCCTTCACCGTCGCGAGCTCCTTCACCGTCGACTGCGGCTGCGATACGGCTGATGTCCAGCTCCAGGTCGTCCAGCAGCAGGTCACCGTCGGCCGAGTACAGCACCGTCCGCGCGCCCGCCACCCGAAGCACGGTGAGCCGGATGCCCAGTTCGGCGTCCTCGCTGCGCGCCGAGTCGAGTCCGAAGCCCGCAGGCCCCTCCCCGTCCGTATCGGCGAGTCGCCTGAGCTGAGCGTTCCCGAGTGCCGTGGCCAGCAGTTCCAAGAGCAGCCCGAGCGCCGCCGAGGTGAGTCGTACATCGGCGAACCGACCCGACGCGCTGCGCAGTTCGTCCGCCGCCGCTGTCCTGGCCGCCGCCCGCTGCCGGGCGGCCTCCCGCAACCGCTCCTTCTGCGCGGAATGGTCCTCCACCGCGGAAGGCCGGCCCCGCTGGGAACGGCTGCCCCTCTCTCGCAGAGCCACCGGCACCTCGACCACCGGACCGGTCCACCAGCTCGTATAGGCGGGCACCACCTCGTCGGTGGCCGGGGGGATGCCCAGGTGTCGGGCGCCGTACAGACCGAAAGCGGCGACGGCGATGTCGTGGGCGTCCTGCGGCGCCGCCTCCTCGAACCAGCGGGCGAGCCGTAGCAGATCCTTGCGCCGGGACATCTCCCCGGTGGCCGATCGCAGCATCCGCTTGGCGTTGGCGAGCAGTGACTGCAACGCGCGCAGCGTGGCGTCCCGCAGCTGATCGACCTGGCTGCCCTGACCATCGGTGTCCCTGAACCAGCCGCGCATGCCTTCCCAGTCCGTGAACTCGCGGCCCCGGCTGCGCTGCACCCGGACCTCCAGGCGTCCTTCGCCCTGCGCCGTCAGCCCGGTGAGCCCCTGGGCGTGGGCGTCCAGCCGATCCAGCAGAGCCGGGATGCGCGGCCACAGGATGTCCAACGTCGCCGAGATCCGGGGCGCACGGAATGCCACGTCCTCCGTGATTGCCTCGACGTAGTCCAGGAGCAGCTCCTTGAAGCCCTGGTACTCGGCGCTGTCCAGGTCGTAGCGGGACAGCACCTGGCCGAGATAGGCGTAGAAGTCGCGTATGGAGTCCGCGAACTCGGTGAACTGCACGAACAGCGAGCTGATCCGCTCCAGTCCGTCCTGCGGCTCGACGCCGCCCGGCGCGGTCACGAGGTCGGCCAGCTCACGCAGCCCGCGCTCGACGAGGGCCAGCAGTTCGTTGCTCACCTCGCGGGCGGCGTCAGCCTCGGCCAGGACCCCATCGGCGTCCCGCTGGATGCGTTCGCCCAGTTTCGACAGCTGGTAGCGCGAGCGGGAACGCTGGTACTCGCTGATGGTGGACGCCTTCACCGTGTGGCTGCTGCGCAGCAGGTTCCCCCACTGCACCAGCTGTTCCAGCCGGACCGTGAGGGTGTCGGCGTCGAGTCCCGCGGCGCAACCACTGCTGTGATGCAGCTTCGTCAGGATGTCCGGGACGGCAAGATCCGCCAGCAGCGTTCCGCAGAAGACCCGCATGATCGCGATGTGCTCCAGCCGCTCGCTCGCGCTCAGGTACGTGTACGCGTCCAGCCGCCGCGCCTCCTTGCCGGCGTCCTGACCTGCACCGGATGCTGATGCCCCCATGCCCGTGAGGTTACGCGGCGCAGCCGGGCGCCGCCGGTGAGTGGCCGAAAATGCCGCGGACGTGTGGCAAACCCCCTGAATGGGTCCCTCGGCTTCTGTACCGAGTGGCTTCGAGGAGAACGGGGTACGTTCACGAGGGTTCCCGGCCGGCAACCCGTTGCAAGCGAAGCCAGTGAATGGCGCGGTGCTGCTGGCTGGGCTTCGTGTCATCAGGGCTCACTGCCGAGCTGTTCCTGGAGCCCGGCGATGCGCCGTTGGGTCGCCGCCGCATTCTTCTGCTGACGAGTCAGCTTAGCCTCGGCGGCTGTCAGTTCCTGGGCAAGCCGCTCTCGGCTGGCTGCCGCGCGCTCACGGATGGTCTCGTCATCGCGGTAGGCGGGCCCTGCCCGCTCGCTACTCACTACGCCGCGGCGCTCTCCGCACTCTGGGCACTCGACGACACGTGTGGAAACGTGGGTGTTCTCGCGATGCTGAATGCAGGCCACCACGTGGTCGCAACGAAGAGTCAGATCCCAACTATCGAGGTCTTTCTTGCGCTCCTCCCGTGAGGGCCCAGAAGCGAACAGTCTGGCGAGCTTCTCCACCTGCTTCGGCCCCAGCGGCGGCGGTGGGCAACAGAAACAGCAGTGTGTTAACCGAGATCCGCTGACGGTCCACCGGGAGTTCCGGCAGTCGGCGTGCCGCTCGCGGAACTTCTTATCGGCTTCCTCGTACTCGCGCTTCTCCGCCTCGGACAACTTCATGAGGGGTGGCCAGCTCCCCAGTTCATCCGTCATGGGCTGTCCGCAACCGCGGCAGGGCTCACCAGCCGCGTACTCCGCCCAGGTGAGGCGTGTTCCTTCTCGCTTCCACTGCTCATCCCGCTCGCGGCGTCGCCGGTCATCCGCTTCGGCTTCGAGGGCCGAGCGCAAAGCGCACTTGGCGGCTCGTTGCCGCTTCTGCTCCTCCGTGGACTTGGCCATGGGCTTCACCCTCCGCTGCACTCTGCTCTCCTGCACGACTGCGGAATCCATGCTGGCGTGGCCGCCCCATGCGCGGGCTGCCCGTGTGCCGGATGACGACTTGCGGCCGGACCTGAATGGAAAGCGGCCTTCAGGCGACTGGTTTCGTCTGGAGGAGGAGGTTGCTAATTTGATACATCATCAGGGGCCGTGCTTCAGAACACGGACAACAGGGCACACAACACAAGGGTCAATATTGCTAACCCGTGACCTGCCCCGAACCCGTAGCTGCGGAGCCCCCGTGAAAGGCCCCAGCACTCTGTCCGGTCCCCTTGAATACGGCGTAGCGCCGTAGGCCGTACACCGCCCCTAGGGGCACTCAACTCTCATGAAGCGGGGCATTGGAGAAGTATTCGGCAGCTTCCAGACTTTCGGCTTACTCGTCCGCTCTCCGGTTCTCTCGTGCTGGCCTAGGATCGTCAGCGACCATGCACGCACCGTGATGGTCCGGGACGGACCGGTTATGTACACATTTTGGGGAGGCCCCCGTATGGCTCGGGGACAGCGCATCGGTCGGCGTTCCCGGCGTGAGATCGCCTCTGTCGCCGGAGCCGGCCATCCCTACGTCGCGCCAGTGCACAACGACGGTGGAGGGAAGGTGATGCAGCATCTCGAAGGAAGTCCCCATTCTCACGCCGACTATTGTGTCGATCTCCACTCGCCGGGCTGCTTACTGCACTTCATACTGACCGAAGAGCCCTCGTTCACCGCCCCGATACCAGCGCTCGTCATGCTGGCGCACCGGACCAGTTCGCCTCCGGTCCTCGCCTCACTCCGCCACGACGTCCCACCAGACCTCGAAGATCTGGTCCTCCGGTTCCTCGCGAAGCACCCCGGCGAGCGGCACACTGACGCCACCTCGGTGGAGTCCCTCCTGGCCCCGCATCTTCCTGCGTCCGCACCTGACACACCGTGGGATTCCGTCCCGGGCCCGGGCATGGACATTGCGCGCCCACTCCGATTCCCGGCCTGTGCGCGACCGCTGGCAACCCGGGTCGACAAAAGGGCGCGGGGAAGACGATGAGGGACCATCACCTGGCGAAGGGCGAACTGATCGACGGCCGCTACGAGCTGGCGGAGCTGCTCGGCAGAGGTGGCATGGGCGAGGTGTGGGCGGCGTACGATCAGCGGCTGGACCGGTCTGTGGCGGTGAAACTGCTGACACCAGGGACGGCTGTCTCCAAGGTGCCACGCAGGCTTGATCCGCAGGACCCCGCCGTCGTCCGCTTCACCAGAGAAGCACGACTGATGGCCAAGCTGGAGCACCCGTACGTACCGGTCATCCATGATGCGGGCACCCATCGAGCGAGTCGGCTCTATCTGGTCATGCAGCGCGTGTACGGACACACGCTGGACCGGCTGGTGGCCCAGCGCGGACCCTTTCCCGTGGAGTGGGCCGCCGCGGTGGGCGCCCAGGTGTGCTCCGTGCTGGTCCAGGCTCACGGACGCGGCTTCGTCCACCGGGATCTGACGCCTCGCAACGTGATGCTCACAACAGACGGCACGGTACGCGTCCTCGACTTCGGTATCGCCACCGCCCTGCAACCACCGGACGGGCCACGGTTGACCGACGCGGGAATGGTGGCCGGAACCCCGGGCTTCATCTCTCCAGAACAAGGCAAGGGGCAGGCGGCCACTCCCCTCAGCGATCTGTACGCACTGGGCTGCGTGCTGTACGAGATCCTGGGCGGCCGACCGCCGTTCACGGCCGACGAGCCGCTGGCCCTGGTGGTCCAGCACATCGCCAATACTCCGGTACCCCTAGATCGGCTGCGCGACGACGCACCAGCCGAACTGTGCCACCTGGTCTCCCGCTTACTCGCGAAGCACCCGGAGGACCGACCCGCGGATGCAGCCGAAGTCCGGGAGGCACTCGCGCCCTGGGCCGAGCAGGCCGTGCCGAAGGCCACCCGCACCGGAACTCCGAGGCGGCCCGGCAAAGCCCCCGCGCGCCTGCCGCACGATGGCACCGACCTTCCGAACGATCCTCCTCCGGACAAAGCGCACGCACCCGTTCCGGAACACGCCACGACCCCGCTCGCAACTGCACAACCTCTCGTTCGGCCAGCGCAACCGCCGTCCACCTCCGGGGCCAGGTTGCCTGCGGAGTCGGTGGACCTGCGCGAGCGCGCGCAACGCCTTGTGGCAGAAGGACGGTTGTCACAGGCATTGGAGCTGCTGGGCAAGGATCTCAACGAGGTGCTGCCCCGTTTCGACTCCTCCCATCCGGAGGTCATTTCCCGCCGACTGGCCATCCTTCGGTTGCAATTCGAAGCGCAGGAATTGCAAGCGGTACGCGAGGGCTGCCTGGAGCTCGCGGAAACCCTCGTGTCGACTCGTTCCGCGCCGGACGCGGACCTCGCGGCTTGCCGGGTGATGGCAGCCCGCTGCCTTGGCCGGCTCGGGCACAACTCCGCCGCCCTCCTGGAGCTTCGCGAGGCGCTCGATCTCCAGAAGGAGGTGCTTCCCCCGCTGGATCTGGAGGTATTGGAGACCCGCCGGGACATCGCCACCCTCCTGGCGGCCTCAGGTTCGGCTGGTGAAGCCCTGGAGGCTCTGCGCCACCTCGCCCACGACCAACGGACCGCGCTGCCTCCCGACCATTCCGCCCATGCCGAGGTGGAGCGTCTGGTCAGTCGCCTGGGCAGACTGACCCGCGCGCTCCGCCTTCCGCAGTGATCCGCCGACGACCCATCCACAACCAGGAGAAAAAATATGTGAACCAGGTCAACGAACGAATCGCTCGTCAATTTGAAGCACTCTGGTAGGCACCGCTGTCTCGCCGATAGCGATAGTGGAGGATGTCCGCATGCCCGGAACCACCCGTACTTCCGAAGCCTCCGCAATAGTCGCGCCGCCTGAGGAGAACGCTCTCGTCCAGGTACGCGGCCAGAACTGGGTGGTGTCTGGAGTCGAAGCCGCCCCTGCTGGCGATGTCACCGTGGTGCATCTGCAGTCCGTCGCCGATGGCCGTTACGGCGACACCCTCTCCGTGATCTGGGAGGTCGAGCCGGGGCGCCGCGTCCTCCCCGCCGGCTCCCTCCCGGACGCCTCCTCCGGAGCGTTCGACCCGCCGGAGCAGCTCGCGGCCTTCCTCGACGCCGTCCGCTGGTCCGCCGTCGCTTCCGCCGACGTGAAGACGCTCCAGGCGCCCTTCCGGTCAGGGGTGGCCATCGAGCCGTACCAGCTGGAACCGGTCGCCCGCGCCGTCGGCGCACCCCGCGTCAATCTGCTGCTTGCCGACGATGTCGGTCTCGGCAAGACCGTGGAAGCCGGACTGGTTGCCGAGGAGCTGCGGCTGCGCGGCCGGGCCCACCGCGTCATGGTCGTCTGCCCGGCGGGGCTCACCCTTAAATGGCGAGATGAGATGGCCGAGAAGTTCGGCCTCGACTTTACCGTGGTCGACTCTGCCTGCTGCGCCGAGCTGCGCCGAACGCACAGCAGCGCCGCCAACCCGTTCCGGGTATTCCCGTTGACCATCGTCAGCCTCCCCTGGCTGCGCACGCCCAAGGCGCAGCGGCTCATCGACGAGGTGTTGCCCCCGGGAGGGGCGACGGAGCTGCCGGGTCGCCCCGGGCGCCGTACTTTCGATCTGCTGATCCTGGACGAGGCGCACCATGTCGCCCCGAGCGCGCCCAAGCAGATCTACGCCGTCGACTCCCAGCAGACCAAGCTGATCCGACGCCTCGCCCCCCACTTCGAGCACCGGCTCTTCCTTTCCGCCACCCCGCACAACGGCTACCAGGAGTCGTACACGGCTCTGCTGGAACTGATCGACAACCAGCGCTTCTTCCGCGGCGGCGAACCCGACAAGGTCGCCCTCGACGACACCGTCGTACGACGTTTGAAGACCTCCGTGACCGACGAGGAAGGCAACCCCCGCTTTCATGTCCGCGAGTCGAAGGCACTGCCCGTCGAGTACCCCGACACCGAGCGCGAGATCCACGCCCTCCTCACCCGCTACGCCGAATTGCGCAAGAAGCGCGTCGCGCCTGACCGGCGCGGCGGCCGGAAAGCCGTCGACCTGGTCACCCTGCTGCTGAAGAAGCGGCTGTTCTCGTCCCCCGCCTCCTTCGCGCACACCGTCGCGGTCCACCTCGAATCAGTACGCGCCAAGGCAAAGCCAGGCGGGAACAAGGAGGTTCCGGCCCCGGTCGTGACCCCGCTGTGGATCACGCAGTACGAGGACTACGCCGCCGAGCTCGACGACGAGGAACTGGCCGAAGCTGAGCACGACGCGATCACCCGTGCCGCTACGGTCACCCCGGGATCGTCAGAGGAAGAGGCCGAGCTGCTGGAGCGGATGGCCCGCTGGGGCCAGGCCCACCAGGCGTCCCCCGACGCCAAGGCCAAGGAGCTCGTCAAGACCCTCAAGGCCATCTGCCTCACCGCCGGGAGATGGGGGAACGAGCGGGTCGTCGTGTTCACCGAGTACCGCGACACCCAGGACTGGCTGCTGAACCTGCTCCAGCAGGAGGGCCTGGCCCAGGTGGGCCGCGTCCTCACCCTCCACGGCGGGAAGAACGCCGAGGAGCGCGAGCAAATCCGGCTCGCCTTCCAGGAACCGCCCACCAGTCCTGAGGGCACGGTGCGCATCCTCATCGCGACTGACGCCGCCAGCGAAGGAATCGACCTCCAAGATCATTGTCGCCATTTGATCAACTATGACATCCCGTTCAACCCCAACAAACTCGAACAGCGCATCGGCCGCATCGACCGCTACGGCCAGCGATACAACCCGCAGATCATGCACTTCGTCGGCGCAGCCTGGGACAAAGCCAGGACGGACGTGTACGAGGCCGACCTGGAGTTTCTCGCCCGTATCGCGAGGAAAGTCGCGCAGATGGAGGAGGACCTCGGCGAGGTCAACGCCGTACTCGCTGAGAAGGTGCAGCTGCGGATGACGGGCCAGCTCAGCGACTTCGACATCGAGCACGCCCGCGCGAAGAAGATCAAGAGCCGTCCCACGGGCGGCAAGGTGGACGCTGAGCAGAACGTCACTGAGCAGGTGCGGCGGCTCAGCACCCAGCTGAAGCAGACGACCGTAGAACTCGGCATCACCCCGGACCGGGTCGCCCGCGTGGTGAACACCGCGCTGAACTTGGCCCGCCAGCAGCCCCTCGTACCGTGCCTCGACGAGAACGCGCCGTCCGAGGACGACTTCCGGCAGGGCCTTTACACTGTGCCCTCGCTGACCGGCTCGTGGGAGCGCGCCACCCGCGGCCTGCCAGACAAGCTCCGCCCCGAAGTCCTGCGCCCGGTCACCTTCGACGCACAGGCAGCCTTGGGACGCCCCGACATCGTGCTGGCCCATCTGAACCATCCGCTGGTTGCCATGTCGACGCGGCTGCTGCGCGCAGCCGTATGGAACGCGGACAACGTCGACCTGCGCCGGATCACGGCCGTCGTCAGCGACGACCCGGCCCTGGAGACCACGTTCGTCGGCGCATACGCCCGCTTCGTGCTGGTCGGCACGGACGGGCAGCGCCTCCATGAGGAGATCCTGCACGCGGGCGGCTGGCTCGGCGACAACGGCTGGCAGCGTCGGCTGCGCGGAGTGGAGGCGGTCGCCTCGATCCTGGACCGCGCGCTCACCGAGGGCCGCCCCGCCAAGGAGCGCCTGCTCCACCGGCTCCAGCAGAGCTGGCCGAAGACCTACGAGGGCCTTACCCAGTCCGTCGACGCGCGCGGGAAGGAACGCAAGGTGTCCCTGATGGACCGGCTGGCCGAGCGCCAGGCCGATGAGGAGCAGCGCATCAATGCCACCCTCGACCGACTCCAGCGCACTCTGCGGAACCGGCTCGGCGAGACCTCCTCCGTCACGGCGGCCTCCCCGACGGGCGGGATGGACACGCTCTTTGGCCTGGACGAGCTACAGGATCCCGACGAACGCCGCCAGCTCGCCGACGACCGCAAACGCTGGCGCGCCCGGCTCGACGGAGTGGAGGACGAACGCGAGCGCGAACTCGCCGCGATCGCCGCCCGCTACCGCGCCCCGCAGGACCACCTCTTCCCGGTCGCTGTCGTCTTCGTCATCCCCGCCAAGGAAGCCTACTGATGAGCCCCATGCCCCGTTCTGGAAGCCGCCGCCCCTCCGCCGCCACGATCCGTGCTGCGAAGGCGTCCGACGGTAAGCAGCAGCACCTGGACTGGCTGAACCTCGTCGAGGTGTCCGGCCCGTTCCTCACTCTGCCGGTTTTGCTACGCACCTGGCCACAACTGGAGGGCGTCCCCAGTGGCCGTCGCGCCGACATCCGTCTCCACCACGGCATCTGGCAGGACGACCGCAAGGGCGCCGGCCGCCTCGACTGGATCGGCTTCCAGCTGCGCACCCTGCTGGAATGGGACGACGCCCTGCATCTGCGGGAGGGCGCCGGACAGTTCGGCGACAACGGCGAGAGCCTGACCGAGGATGACACGCTGCTGGATCGGTTCGCCGTCAGCCCGCCCGGGGCCGACATCACCGTCCGCCCCGACTTCGCCCTCGTCCGCCCCGGAACCGACCCGACCGCCGAACCGGACACCTCTGCCAGCGTCCAGCACGTACCGATCCTCGGCCTGGTCCTGCCACCCGACACCGTGCCGACCCGCCGCATCAGGGACGACTCCTGGGCAGCGAGCGGAGTCGACCGGCTCGCCCATGTCCTGCGCCACCACGGGGTCGAGCTGGGCCTGGTCACCGACGGCCGCTGGTGGTCCCTGGTCTGGGCACCGCCCGGCGGCGTCACGACGAGCGCCACCTTCGACACCATTGCCTGGAACGAGGCGGCAGACCTAGTGGCGGTCCGCGCCTGGGTGTCCCTCCTCCGCCGCGGCCGGTTCTTCGGACGCCCGGCGGACGAACTCCTCCCGGCGCTGCTGCGCGAGAGCCTGGATGGCCAGGAAGACGTCACCGAGGCCCTCGGCATCCAGGTCCGCCAGGCCGTCGAACTCCTGGTGGACTCCATCGGCCGCGCCGAGGCCAGGATGGTCAAACGCGGCGGTAAGGGATTGTCAGGCGTACCGGCGAGCGAGGTCTACCGGGGCGCCGTCGCGGTCATGATGCGCGTCGTCTTCCTCCTCTTCGCCGAGGAACGGGGCCTACTGCCCGCTGACAACGAGCTTTACGCGGAGGCGTACTCGGCTGGACGGCTGTACGAGACGCTGGACAAACGCCGCCGCGCGGACGGCGAGGACTCCCTGGACCACACCACCGCCGCCTGGCACCGGCTGATCGCCCTCTTCCATGCTGTCCACGGCGGAGTGAACCACCCCCTGCTCACATTGCCCGCGTACGACGGCTCGATCTTCGACCCGAAGCGCTTCCCCTGGCTGGAGGCGGTGCCGGAGGGCGCAGACGCCACGGACGACGACGCCACGCGGGTGTCCGACGGCCACACCTCCCTCCTCCCGATCGACGACCGCACCGTCCTGCACGTCCTCGACTCGGTGCAGTTCGTCGTCGTCAACAGGGAGCGGCGCCGGCTGACGTTCCGCGCCCTCGACGTCGAGCAGATCGGCTACGTCTACGAGGGCCTCCTCTCTTACGACGGCAAGCGCGCCCAGGACACCGTGCTCGGGCTCATCGGCAAGCCCGGCCTGGAACACGAGGTGAGCCTGACCGAACTGGAGGAACTGGCTGCCCCGTTCGGAGTGGGCGCACGCGCCATCTCCGGTCAGAAGTCCAATCTACCGGGCTTGTCGAAGAAGCTGTACGAGCACTTGAAGGATCCCAGGCCGCCGGCCGCGGCGTCGAAGATGGAGAAGCTGCTCGCCCCTGGAGACGACCAGGTGCGGGGCAAGGCGACCCACCGCCTGCTCGCGGTCACTGAGAACGACCGCGACCTGGCCGAGCGCATCCTCCCCTTCCACGGCCTCCTCCGCGACGACCTTCGCGGTCTGCCGGTGGTGATCCCTGAGGACGGCTTGTACGTCACAGAGTCCCGCCTCCGCAAGAACACCGGCACCCACTACACGCCGCGTGTCCTGGCCCAGCAGGTCGCCGTGGGAGCACTGGAGCCACTCGTCTACCGTCCGGGCCCGCTCCAGACTGCGGACGACAAGCAGTGGAAGCTCATCGGCGCGGACGACATCCTGAAGCTTAAGATCGCCGACATCGCGATGGGTTCGGCCGCCTTCCTTGTCGCCGCCTGCCGCTACCTTGCGGACCGTCTCGTCGACACCTGGGTCGAGGCAGAGGACGAGGAGGCCCTGGCCTTCCGCGGCAGCCACCGCGACCAGGCGGGCGCGATGACCGCGGCGGACGCCGAGAGCGACCCGGTGATGGTCCGCGCCCGACGTCTGATCATCGAGCACTGCCTGTACGGGGTGGACATCAATCCCATGGCGGTGGAGATGGCCAAGCTGTCGCTGTGGCTGATCTCCATGGACCCGGGACGACCGTTCACGTTTCTGGACGACCGGTTGGTGGCGGGGGACTCGCTGCTGGGTATCGCCAACCTGGAGCAGATCGAGAGCGTCCATCTCGATCCGAAGGCGGGCCGCAAACTCCACCGGGGAGCCTTCGAGGAGGGGTGGACCGAGCGTGCGCGTGCTCGCGTCCACGGCGCGGCAGACAACCGGCAGGCCATCGCCGGAATCCAGAGCGACACCATTGCCGACCTGGATGAGAAGCGGCGCCTGCTCGCGGCCACCAACGAACACCTGCAACGCCTGCGGCTGATCGGCGACCTCACGACGGGGGCTGGTCTCGCCTCAGCGGGTGGCGGGGACTCATTGCAGAGCGCTACCTACATCCAGGCTGCGGAGCTGGCCGGCATGGTCGCCTCGGAGTCGGTCCGGGACTCCGACCCCGTGATTCACGACGCGCGGAGGCGCGCTCTGGACTGGCTGAGCAAGGATCTCCCCACAGACGGCTTCGTTCGCCTCCCCGTGCACTGGCCTCTCGTCTTCCCCGAGGTCTTCGAGCCGGACCAGAGCGGCTTCGATGCCATCATCGGCAACCCTCCTTTCCTCGGCGGCCAGAAACTGACGGGGGCGCTCGGGCAGGCATACCGCGAGTACCTCGTGCTTGGACTGGGGCGAGGGCAGCGAGGTAGCGCGGACCTCGTCGCATACTTCGAGCTCCGGGCCCACCAGTTGCTCAGCGAGCGCGGCCAGACGGGCCTGATCGCTACCAACACCCTTGCCCAGGGCGACACTAGGGAGGTCGGCCTTGACCAGCTACTCGACGATGGCATCCAGGTACGTCGAGCAGTAAAGAGCGCTCGCTGGCCTTCGCGGTCTGCGGCGCTGGAGTACTGCGCTGTGTGGACCACCAAGCCGGGTTTGGGTGCGGAAGCCACTCGGGTGCTGGACGGCGTCGCGGTCCGGGGTATCACTTCGTCGCTTGATCCGCGGTCTCGGGTTTCGGGGCGGCCGTACCGTCTGGTAGCGAACAAGGGCCAGTCGTTCCAGGGGTCCAACGTGCTGGGGAAGGGCTTCATCGTCACCCCTGAACAGGCCCACGCCCTCATCCAGCGCGACCCTCGCAACAAGGACGTCCTCTTCCCCTACCTCAACGGCGAGGACCTCAACTCCCGCCCAGACTGCTCAGCCAGCCGCTGGGTGATCAACTTCCACGACTGGAGCGAGGAACGGGCCCGGGGATACCCCGAAGTATTCGCCATCGTCGAGAGAGACGTGAAACCGATCCGCCTTCGCGTTACACACAGCAAGAATGCCCGAGAGCGCTGGTGGCTCTACGAAAGAAGCCGTCCTGAGCTCTACAGGGCGATTGCGGATCTCGATCGTGTCCTGGTGGTAGCACGGGTGAGCCGAACGGCCATGGCGACCATCGTGCCCACGGGTCAGGTATTGAACGAGAAGATCGTTCTCTTTGCTAGTGACCGTGTTGATGTAATGGCCCTACTGAACTCAAGCATTCACGTACTATGGGCATGGAAATATTCGGCGACTCTGAAATCCGACCTTCAGTACACTCCGTCCGATTGCTTTGAAACATTTCCCATGCCGCAACATCTCCCTCTCTTGGAATCTCTTGGGGAAAACCTAAGTGAAACTCGCACTGTAATCATGCGGAACCGGGAATGCGGCCTTACGAAACTTTATAACCTGGTCAATGATCCAAAGGTTTCTGCTAGTGACATAAGTAAACTTCGTGAGTGTCATAAAGCTGTCGATGAGGCGGTTGCTGAAGCTTACGAATGGGGCGACCTCGACCTCGGTCATGGATTCCATGAAACCCGCAATGGGGTCCGCTTCACTGTCGCTCCAGTTGTGCAAAATGAGATCCTGGACAGACTCCTTGAGCTCAACCATGCGCGATTCAATCGAGAAGCAGATGTGGCAAGCCGTGAACGACTGGAGCAATCACTGATGCGCGACAGTGAAGGAGTCGTCGCACTCCACGGGGATACTCTGTTCTGAGAAGTATGTCAGAACAGAGTATCCCCGTCGCGTACCGGAGTTAGACGTTCCTGACCATGAACTGCCGATCCGGCCGCAATGGCATGCCGATCCATTGCATGGGGGGAATTTTTTGGTGAGTTATTATCATGCTGACCATGGTTAAGCTCAAGAAGCCTGTCTAGGATTTCAATCTGAGCCGATGGTGCGACCGTGAATCGCATACCCTGTCGATTTGGATAGAAATCGTGAGCGAGGTCGACATCTTGCCAATTGTAGGACTCGAGTACAGACTGGTCGATCTTCCGGTGATTCTCGCGCAGAGACTCGATGTCGCTATCCTTCACTGCAGGGTCATGGACCATGTTGTATAGCTTTGTGAGTCCTACGCTTCTGGCAATCATCACATCAAATCTCAGCCTGTCGAGAATTCCCCCATTGCTTCGGACTTCGGCAGTGGTGGCAGGCCGAGGGAATGTCTCGTAAACATCGGACGGAGAGTAATTGAGATCCGCCTTCATCGTTGATGAATTGCGCCATGCCCAAATTGAGTGGAATGAACTCGAAAGTAGGGCGAGGTCGCTATCTTCGGCCGTAGCGAAGACTCCCAATTTATGAGAGAGGACTTGGCGGCTGGGTACACGAGCTGGCATGACCGTTCGACTGACAAGCGCTACCACCAGAACACGGTCCAAGTTGGAGATGGCACGGTAAAGATCCATTGCAGGACGGGTGAACCGCCACCAGATCTCGCGACGTTGACGGTTGGTGTTCTTGAGTCGTTCGGGTTTCACGTCTCTCTCGACGATGGCGAATACTTCGGGGTATCCCCGGGCCCGTTCCTCGCTCCAGTCGTGGAAGTTGATCACCCAGCGGCTGGCTGAGCAGTCTGGGCGGGAGTTGAGGTCCTCGCCGTTGAGGTAGGGGAAGAGGACGTCCTTGTTGCGAGGGTCGCGCTGGATGAGGGCGTGGGCCTGTTCAGGGGTGACGATGAAGCCCTTCCCCAGCACGTTGGACCCCTGGAACGACTGGCCCTTGTTCGCTACCAGACGATCGCCGGTTGCCAAGAGTGCAGCTCAGGACGTTTTAGGGGCGGATCTCGCCAAACTCATCGCGTCACGGTAAGCGCTCCACGACCAGGCACATGACGTTCCCCATGACACTCGACAAGTTCACTGAGGCTCAGCGAGCGGACGGCTACTCGACCAACACCATCGGAGCCCGAGTACGTTGCATCAAGGCCATAGCCCGCTCTGCCGGCGTAACCGCAGGCCAGCTCAAGGTCGATCATGTCATCGCGTACTTCGCCGTACGCCCTTTACGCCCATGGTCGCGCAGAACCTACCTAAATCATCTCCAGGCGTTTGGAAAGTGGCTGGGGGTGGACCTCATAGAGGGCATACGCAAGCCCGCAGCACCCCGGTCAACACCTCATCCGCTCCCAGAAGATGAACTCAAGCGGCTTACCGCAGTCACACGTGGAGCGCACAGGACCTGGATCCTGCTAGGGGCCTTCTGTGGCCTCCGCGCGCACGAAACGGCCAAACTTGCCAGGGAAGACCTATCAACTCTCGATGACGGCACAGCGATACTCCGCGTGACAGGCAAGGGTGGACGCACGGACACCATCCCGGTGCCACCGGTCGTCATGAAGGCACTCGACCTGACGGGAAGCGGCAGATTCTGGGGAGGAACGCGTGCTGAATCCGTCTCCCGAACTGTCGCCGGGATCGCTGCAAAGATCGGCATCCGCATGCGCTACCACCAGCTGAGACACCGATACGGAACGATGGTCTACCGCTCTTCCGGCAGAGACCTGCTCATGACGCAACGCCTGATGCGCCACGCGTCTCCAGCGACCACAGCTGGGTACGCAGCCGTCGCGGACGACCGTGTTCACGTGGTCGTGCTTGATCTTCCAGGAGCTGACCCGGGCGCATCACGGCCAAAGGGGCGGAGAACAAGCTCGCACCAATGCCTGTCGTGCCGCCGTGAAGCCCGAGTCTGAAGTGGTGTCCCACCGCGGGGCTTGCGGTAGCTCGGCGAGTCCACGAAACGAGCTGGGCCCTCGAGGCAGCTTCGAGTCGTTGCCGAACCGGCACGGCCTTGTGCGGCTCAGCGGGACCCCACCAATGTCAGTGGGTCCCCCTATCGTTGTTCGCGGGTGCTGGTTCGCGCCCAGGGAGGGATACGCGTATGCCGTCGTCACCACAGAACGCCCCTGTTCCGGAGCCGGGCGTTCCCCACCCCGTGGACGAGGTCCCGCAGACCTTTCGGTCCGGGACGTCGTACGACGTCCGGGAGGAGCTCGGCGATCTGATCTCACGGGATCTGCTGGGGCCGTGGGCGGACGAGACCGAGGCGCTGGCCCCACACAGTGCGGGGCCCCGTGACCGCTACCTCGTCGGACTTCTTGGGCCCCGGCCCGCACCGACCGACGCGCCCGTGAACGTAGCGGCGGGCCAGGCGGAGACCGAGGTCAGCGCTGAGGGGGACGGGCGAGACCCTGAGCTCGCGGAGCGACTCACTCCACAGGCTGCCGGACGGCTGTGGGCGTCGTCCATGGGGCTGAGCTTCCTGGTGCCGGCCGATGTGGGCATTCTCAGCGTCGTCGCGTCGTGGGGCCGATACCGGCAGAGCGACAGTAAGACCGACGACGGCCGGGCTGTGCGCGCGTGGTCGCGCGAGCCCGTCCGGTACGCGGTGGACATTCACGTCGACTCGCCGGGCACTGTCCGCAAGGTTCTGGAGGGCGTCGACGACACCAACCCGGACCTACCCTGCATCCGGCTCGACGTACACGTACGGGAGCGCCCCGGTACCGTCGATGGCGCGGATAACCTGCGCTTCGTCGACGTATCGCTGATCAACGCGCTGGAGGAGTCCCGTGAACTACGGGACGGACAATGGCTGTTCCAGACGAAGTTGGAAGTCACCTCCTTCGACGGGCAGTCCAGCGTCTTCCTGCCGATCGACGACCCGTTGTCCGATGGGCCTGGCCACATCCTGGAGAACCCCGAGGAACAGCATCTGCGGCTGCTGTACCGGCAGGAGTTGAAGCACGCGCACGGACGGAACGTCGCCGTACACGCGAGTGTCCTGCCGAAGGGGCGGCGCGCGGTCAGGTTGGAGACGACCTGGCTGCCGGTGAAGGACGTGCCGGCCACGGTCGCGCCGAACACGGCTCGGCAGCCGCTGCTCGCCGGTCTTGAGGTGAGCATGGACAAGCTCGCCGAACTGGCCGTTTGGGAGCGGCGCGACGAGCTGCTGAAGGCCCTGCAGCCGCTGGCCGACGGCTACGACGGCTGGTTGCAACAGCAGGCCGTCAAGGCGGAGTCGCTGTCGGGCGAACTGCGGACCACCGCGCTGCGGGCGGTCGACGAGGCCCGTGACGCGTGCGGCCGGATCGCCCTCGGCATCGAGTTGCTGCACACCGACCGCGACGCGCTACGGGCGTTCCGTTTCGCCAACCGGGCCATGGCCATGCAGCGTCGGGCCACGGCGACGGCCGCGCTGCGAGCTGAGGGCGGTGAGGAGCCGCCCACGTACGCGGCGGCCTACGCCGAGGTCGATGCACGCGGTCCCTTGGCCGCGAGCTGGTATCCCTTCCAGCTGGCGTTCGTGCTGCTCAACCTGTGCTCCCTCACCGACCCCGCGCACAAGGAGCGCAGGGCGGACAGCACTGCCACGGTTGACCTCCTGTTCTTCCCGACCGGTGGCGGTAAGACGGAGGCGTATCTCGGTCTCACGGCTTACACGTTCGCCATCCGGCGGCTCCAGAAGGTCGTCGGGGAGGGCGAGGACGCCCGCGAGGGGCGGGACGGCGTCGCCGTACTGATGCGGTACACGCTGCGGCTGCTGACGGCCCAGCAGTTCCAGCGCGCCTCCGCCCTGGTGTGCGCGACGGAGGTGCTCCGCAGGGAGGATGAGGCGGTCTGGGGCAGCAAGCCGTTCCGTATTGGGCTGTGGGTCGGTGCCGGTGTCTCGCCGAACTGGTACGGAGACGCGGCGCAGCAGATCGCCGAGGCCAACGAGTCCGCCTCGGGGCGGCATGCGAACGTCCTGCAGGTGTTGTCCTGCCCGTGGTGCGGCGAGGAGCTGCGCGCGTGGCGGGACGTGGCACCGGACGACGTACGGCGGCGTGTCATCGTGTATTGCCCCCGGGGAGAGGACACGGGCCCCTGCCCGTTTTCCCGGATGCGGGCGCGGGGTGAGGGGCTGCCGATCCTCACGGTCGACGAGGAGATCTACCGGCTGGTGCCGAGCCTGCTGATCGCGACCGTGGACAAGCTCGCCCAGCTGCCGTGGCGCGGCTATGCGGGAATGTTGTTCGGGCGGGTGAGCGCCTACTGCGAGCGGCACGGCTACCGCCACGACGACCTTGACGAGGAGATCGGTTGCGGGTCCCGGCACAACGCTAAGGACCGGCATAAGGCCGTGACCAGTCGGCCGATGCTACGGCGGCTGCGGCCTCCGGACTTCATCATCCAGGACGAGCTGCACCTGATCTCCGGGGCGTTGGGCACCACGGTGGGGTTGTTCGAGTCGGCTGTCGACCAGCTGTGCACCTGGCGGACGAAGGACGCCCACGGGCAGCTCAGGGAGACCGGGCCGAAGATCGTCGCGTCGACGGCCACCACCCGCAACGCCCGCGCCCAGGTGCTCGGGGTGTTCGCTCGGGACCTGGCGATCTTCCCGCCGCAGGTGGTCGACGTCGGCGACACCTTCTTCTCCCAGCAGGTCGACGTCACCCGTGACAACCCCGGGCGGCGCTACTACGGTGTCTGCGCGCACGGGGTGCGTATGAAGGCCGCCGAGATCCGTGTCGCGGAGATCCTGCTACTCGCCGGGCAGCACATGTTCGACCTCTACGGCGCTCCCGCCGATCCCTACATGACGGTGGTCGGATACTTCAACGCGACCAAAGAACTCGCCGGTATGCGACGTGTCCTGGACGACGACGTGCCGAGCCGGCTGCGGGCCAACGGAAGCCGCCGGGGCATCGCCAACCGGCTGCTGCGCGACACCGACATGCTCAACCTTCAGGAGCTGACCTCCCGTATCTCGTCGACGGAGATCAGTGCCACCCTCAAGCGGCTGGAGATCGGCTTCAACCCGGAGCACGACACGTCGGTGCGCAAGAAGGCGATCGTCGACGAGCTGCGGGACGCCGGAAGGGCTCGTCAGCCCCGGGTCCTGCCCGCCCCGCTGCACCGCAGGCCGGTCGACCACGTGCTGGCCACGTCGATGCTCCAGGTGGGCGTGGACGTCTCAAGGTTCGGCCTGATGGTCGTCACCGGACAGCCGAAGAACACCGCCGAGTACATCCAGGCGTCCTCCCGTGTCGGACGCCAGGCCAAGCGGCCCGGCATCGTGATCACGCTCTACAACTGGGCGAGGCCCCGGGATCTCGCTCACTTCGAGGACTTCGAGCACTACCACGCGACGTTCTACCGGCAGGTCGAGGCGCTGTCGGTGACCCCGTTCACGCGGCGGGCGCTCGACCGGGGCACCACCGCCACGTATGTTTCCGCCGTGCGGCAGGCTTGCGACGAGTTCTCCGACAACGTGGACGCGGAGGGGGTAGATCTCGACGACCCGCGTGTGCGGGACGTCGAGCGGCGGATGCTGGCGCGCGCGGAGGCCGTGGACGGGGACCGGGCGCGCGGTTACCTCGCCGAGCGGATCGATGCCCTGCGCGACGCCTGGACGGCCAAGAAGGGTGAGCAGGGCAGGCTTGGCTACCGGGGACAGACCCGGCAGAAGCAGACGGTGCTGGGCCTGCTGCGCAACGCGGACGGCAGTGGATGGGACGTGCTCACCGTCCCGCAGTCGATGCGCGAGACGGAGAACGAGATCAACATGCTGTTGTCTGCGGACACTGTGCTGTCGGCTCCGGCCGGAAACCCCTGGGAGTTCGGACCGCCCGCCGAGGGTGGAGACGGCCCGGACACTGCGAGCGGCGACGAGCACGGCGAGATGCCGGACCGGGACGGGAACGGCGACGACAACGGCACGGCCAGGGGGCGGCGTTCATGAGCGGCGGCGGATACTTCAGGCGGGTGGGGGCGGTACGGCCGAGCCATCTCATGTTCACTGGTGGCGTCGGCGCTCTCGTCGACCTGCCCAACTTCTCCGTCATGGTCAAGGGCCTCGACCACTGGAACTACGCCGGTGTGCCCGATCCGGTGATCGAGGAGCCCCGGCTCCGTGGAGCCGTCAATCGAGCCCTGCGGCGCTACGGCGCGGACCAGATTGGAGAGCTGCGCGCCGCGCCGTGGATCCCCGGCACCGACACCGACCCGAAGGGCAACGCGGCACGGATCGGTGTGCCCGTGACCCCCTTCCCGCAGTGGCTGCGCTGTACGGCGTGCAATGAGCTGGCGTCCCTGGGCTCGGGCAAGTGGGGGTTCGAGAACATCAACGCGCGCCGCCCCGACGAGGCGCGCTTCTACCACGAGAACTGCTACCGGAAGAAGAAGGGCCGCAAGCCTCTGGCCGTGGCCGCCCGCTTCGCGCTCGCCTGCGTCAAAGGACACCTCGACGAGTTTCCGTACACGGAATTCGTGCACGAGGGCCGCGCCTGCCCCGACACGACGTATCCGACGCTGCGGATGCGCGACAACGGGGGCAACCTCGCGGCCAACGTTTCTCTCGAATGCCTGGTATGCAAGAAGGCCAAGCGCAACATCCGGGACGCTATGGGCGACAAGGGCCGCGAGAACCTGCCCCGTTGCCGTGGCCGGCACCCGCAGTTCGACGGCGTCTATGACGCCTGCGACGAGACGCCGTATCTGCTGGTCGTGGGCGCGTCCAACCAGTGGTTCCCCGTGACGCTCAGCGCACTGGCACTGCCCGACACCGGGACCGACTCGCTGCGCAAGCTCGTCGAGGAACGCTGGCCGGACCTGGAGGACTTCGAGGATGAGGCGGAGATCGCCATGTTCGCCAAGAAGTCGAAGCACCACCGCTACCTTCGCGACTACGAACCCGGACAGGTCTGGCAGGCCATGTCCGCCTACCGCGCGGCCTTGTCGGGCGATGCGGGCGAGACCGAGCAGCCGCCAGGCCCTCCGGACCTGCTGACCCCCGAGTGGCAGGTGCTGTCCGCTGCGAAGACCGCCGACCCGACTGAAGACTTCGCGCTGGTGGACGCCTCGCTCAGCGGGCCCTTGTCCACCGTCTTCTCCCAGCTTCGGCAGGCGGAACGACTGCGCGAGGTGCGGGCCCTTATCGGCTTCACTCGGCTCGACGCCCCCGATCCGGAGGACCCCGGCTTGGTCACCCGTGTGGACCTGGGGCGGCGCGAGCGCGGCTGGGTGCCGGCCAGCGAGGTGCGTGGCGAGGGGCTGTTCCTGCGGGTGGACGATCACCTGATCGAGCAGTGGGAGCAGCGGGTCGCGTCGAGTGACGCCCTCGCCGCACACGCCGCGGCTTTCGGCCGGTTCCGTGAGCACCGGAGGTCGGAACGAATCCAGGACGGCTCCGACCTGATGCAAGGCTGGCCGGGTAGTCGCTACATCGCTCTGCACACGCTCTCCCATCTACTCATCCGCACCATCGCGATGGAGTGCGGCTACAACTCGGCGAGTTTGGCCGAGCGGATCTATAGCGGCGACGCTGAGGAGCGGCGGACAGGCATCCTCATCTACACGGCCGTCCCGGACTCGGAGGGCACGCTTGGCGGGCTGGTCTCCCTTGCCGATCAGGACCCGAGCACCGGGGAGAACCGGCTGGCCAGGATCGTACGTACGGCGTTGTACAAGGCGGGGCGGTGCTCCTCGGACCCGCTGTGCGGCGAGCGTCTTCCCAAGGCGCCGGAGGACTTCCTGCACGGTGCCGCCTGCCACGCCTGCCTGTTCGTGTCCGAGACGACGTGTGAGCGCGGCAACCGGTTCCTGGACCGGCGGTTCATCACTCACCTGGCAGGCGACCCGAAAACGCTGGCTCTCATCCCGGACTTCGGGTGAGCGGATCGACCCGGTGAGCCGCAAACGCTTCGAGGCGGCGGCAGCGACGGCCGCCGCCTCGCTCGGGCTCACACGGACTAAGGCGCTGGCCACGCTCCTCTCCCAGGGCCGTTCCCCCGCGTACATCCTCGGTAGGCTCCAGACGCCAGCCGCGCTGGAAGCCGTATCGGAGTTGTTGGCGTCGATGACGGAGGACGGCGTTCCCTCGGCGGAGACGGCGGCGTATCTGCGGGGTTACGCGGCGGCCTGGACCCGGCGGCGTGAGGACACCGAGGCCCGTGCGGTGTGGAGCGGCCCCTCCACACCCGGGACACCCGGCCGCTCCACGGCCCAGGTGCTGACGGAGGTGGTCGGCGCGGCGCAGCACCGGCTCGTCGCCGTTACCTACTCGGCCCGCTCGTACGCACCGTTGACCGCAGCGTTGTCCGAGGCCGTGGCCCGAGGCGTCACGGTGGACATCGTCGTGGAGACGCTGAAAGGTGCGGGTGGGCTTCTCTCTGGGAGCGAACCGGGCGACGCTTTCTCCCGTATACCGGGCTTGCGGCTCTGGCACTGGCCGACGGGCCAACGTCCCACTCCCGGCAGCCGGTTGCATGCGAAACTGGCCGTGGCCGACGACCGGATCCTCTTCCTCTCCAGCGCCAACCTCACGGCGGCGGGCGCTGAGCGCAACATCGAAGCGGGCGTCCTGCTGAACGGCGGTCCCATGCCGGGACGGATGGCGGACCACATAAGGGAGTTGCAGCGCCGAGGGGTTCTCGCGCGGTGGCCAGGCGCATGATGAGGTCCGTCACCGTCGAATCATCGCCATTCGCATGGCCGGTTGACGGCCACTGAGCCCTGACGGTCGGAACCTGGCCAACAATTAAGCCTCCAGGTTTACACGATGCAGGAGGTCGCAGATGGTCGCCGTCGCCCTGGTGCACAGCACCGCGTTGATGACGGAGCGGCTCCCCGAAAAGTCTCCGGCCTGGCTGACCCGCGGTGAGCGGACCTTCGCGTACCCGTACAAGGACTGGAGGAAGCCGCGTGTGTGGTGTCTCGCCTTCATCACGGACCGTCACGCCCGCTATGAGCAGCGCAGGATTATCGGGTTGGGCGGCGTCTTCCCGGGCAGGCGGTCGGGTACCTACGAACGCGCTCTGCTCGCCCGTGACTTCACCGCACTCCGGGTTCCGCTGCCGCTCGTCGATCTTGAGGGCGCCATGGGGGCCGGCCGCCGATACCTCAAGGACGACGGTCGTTTGTCTCCCGCGGCTGGCGACAACCTGCTCGCCGCCGTGCGGAATCTGCGGCCGGAACTGAATGAGACGCTGGACGACCTGGAGAACAGCCTGGGGGCCAATCCTCCGACAGGTCGGGAGGGAGAACAGCGGAGCCTTGAGAAGGATGCCGTGGGAACCCTCATGGAGACGTTCGGCGCGGACCGCGATGCGCTCGAAGCATGGCAACAACCGCTCAGCGGGGATGATCCCCGATCCCGTTCCGTCCCCTTCATCGAAGGGCTGCCTGCTCTCCGGCAGATCGAGGACCAGCAGATCGTCCACGACTACCTGCGCTTCCCTGGCATGGAGGGCGAGGACGCCGTGCAGGTCGGCTGGCGGATCTACCGTCGTAACTCCGAATCCCGCCATCGGTTATTCGTGTACAACGCCAATCGCACGAACGCCGAGACCGTCATGGGCGTCGACATGATCTACGTGAACGAGCACGCCCGCAGCGTGGCC
Organism: Streptomyces liliiviolaceus; assembly: GCF_018070025.1. Lineage (NCBI taxonomy): Bacteria > Bacillati > Actinomycetota > Actinomycetes > Kitasatosporales > Streptomycetaceae > Streptomyces > Streptomyces liliiviolaceus. The sequence goes on along the minus strand of NZ_JAGPYQ010000001.1, from coordinate 7,625,251 downwards.
ATGGTCCAGTACAAGCGGATGCGTCAGAGCGGGCCCGGCTGGGTGTACTGGCACGATGCCACCGGCGAGCGGGAAGTGAAGCGGATGGAGACCGTGGACGACGAGTGCAAGGCTGAGGACGAGTGGTCTCGATCCAGCCAAGAAAGCTCGGCGACGCTGGGTGACCCGCGCCTGGTCCCCACTCCCAGCATGGTCAAGTTGTGCCGGACCACTCCCTTCATGATGAACTCCGCCGCTCTCATCCCCGGCATGTATCTGACCCGGGAGCACTTCCAGGAACTGCTCCAACGCCCCGAGGCCGACGGGCCGTCCGGCGGTACGCGCATCGTCGAGGAGTCAGTTCCTCGGTACCTGAACAACACCACCTTCACCACGCTGCTCAGGGACGGATGGATCGGCTCGCGCGGCACCGGCTGGGACTACGTCATCGACCTGATACGCGAGAGTCTGTCCGTCGGCGGACCGGGCTCCGTCGTCGTGGGAATGCACCGGAGCGAGGTTCCGCCCGGCAACCGCCGAGTCAACTGACCCGCGCCGTAGGCGGACCCTGGCCATCAGCCTTCGCGCCCTGGCGCGTATGGACCGGCATTGCACATCGACAGCGGTCAGTAAAGTGATCGTAGTCTTCTGGAGGGGCACGGATGGCGACGCTGGGGATGCACCGGGACTTCCTGCTGGAGTTCGCGGCGTTGGAGAAACCCGTTCAGAAGCGGGTCTTCGAGGTGTTCGAGAAGTTCACGGCGGCCACGCACACCGGGCTGCACCTGGAGAAGCTGACGCACCAGAAGGACCCTCGGCTGCGGACCATCCGCATCACCGGCTTCTGGCGCGGCGTTGTCCTCAAGGGCGAGTCGGGCGACAGTTACCTGCTACTCAAGGTGCTCCCCCATGACAAGGCCAACGACTGGGCCGCCAAGCACCGCGCGTCGGTGAACGAGGCGACGCAGGGCATCGAGATACGCAACGACGTGGCCCTGGAACGCGCCACCGCGGGGTTGCGTGCGCTCGCCGCCGAAGAACCGACCCGCCTGTTCCCCGCCTCCGACTACCCGGACAAGGTGCTGCGCAGCCTCGGCGTGGACGAGGAGATCGTGCCGATCATCCGGCTGATCCCGGACGAGGAACATCTGGAAGCACTGCACAAGGTGATGCCGGAGCATCAGTACGACGTGCTGCTGGGACTCGCGACCGGGATGAAGCCCGAGGCGATCGACCGGGAACTGGTGCAGGCGTATGCCCGGACCGCCGGGCGGACTTCCGGAGCCGATGACGGCGATGAGCTGGAAGCCGCGATGGCCCGTTCCCGCGGCCGGGTCGCGCTCGTGTCGGGCCCCGTCGAACTGCAAGGAATCCTGGAGCGGCCGTTCGACGCCTGGAGGGTCTTTCTGCACCCGAGCCAGTACCGGGTGGCGTACCACGAGCGCTACGCCGGGCCGGCCCGGGTCACCGGCGGGCCCGGCACGGGGAAGACGGTGGTCGCCCTGCACCGGGCGTATCACCTGGCCCGGCAACTTCCCGAGGACGCCCCCGACGGATGCATTCTGCTTACCACCTTCACCAGGGACCTCGCGGCCGAGCTGGAGCGCTGTCTGACGCTGCTGGTCGAGGAGGAGAACGTCCGAGCGAAGATCCGGGTGGTCAACGTCGACGCCCTGGCCAACGAGATCGTGCGGGCGGAACACGGCGGCGCCCCGCTGAAGATGGTCGTCGACCAGAAGGAGATCACCGCCCGCTGGGCGCGCATCGCCCGGCGGCTGGAGGTCGACTTCACGGACGTCTTTCTCGACCAGGAGTGGCGTCAGATCGTCCTGGCGCAGGCCCTGACGGCCCCGGAGGAGTACCTGAAGGCGCCGCGCACCGGCCGTGGCACCGCGCTCCCACCGCTGAAACGCCTTCAGGTATGGCGAGCTGTCACCGCGTTCGAGGAGCAATTGCGCCAGGCCGGCGAGTGGACGTTCCTTCAGGTGTGCGCGGAGGCGGCACGCGTCCTGGACGGCCGGGAAAAGCGGCCGTACCGCCATGTCGTGATCGACGAGGCGCAGGACCTGCACCCCGCGCAGTGGCGGTTCCTGCGGACCTTGGTCACTCCCGGCCAGGACGATCTGTTCCTCGCCGGGGACACCTACCAGCGGATCTACGGGAACCGGGTGTCCCTGCGCTCACTCGGCGTCCGCGTCGTCGGCCGCTCGCACCGACTGCGGATCAACTACCGCACCACGCAGGAAATCCTGGCCTGGTCGGCCTCATTGCTGACCGGTGAGGAGCCGGACGACATGGACGGCGGGAACGAGACGCTGGCGGGATACCGCTCGACCATGCATGGAGAGCGACCGGAGACTGCCGGGTATGCCACGAAGCCGGAAGAGATCGAGGCGCTGGTGGCCCGCCTGCGGGACTGGACCGGCGCGGGGGTGCGGGCGGAGGATATCGGGGTTGCCGTGCGCTTCGTCCAGCTCGGGCGGGACATCGCCCAGGCCCTGGAGCAGGCTGGCGTCGCCGCGTGCGTGCTCGGTGCTGGGCGCGGTGGTACCGGTGTCCGGATCGGTACCATGCACCGGATGAAGGGGCTGGAGTTCCGCTGCGTCGCCGTCACGGGCGTGAATGACGGCACCGTGCCGATGAAGTCGGCCGTCACCGCGGTCGAGGTCGACGCACAGCAGCACCAGGAGGACCTGAACGGCGAGCTGAACCTGCTATTCGTGGCGTGCACGCGGGCGCGCGAGGCGCTGCGGGTGTCCTGGCACGGAGCGCCGAGTCCATTCCTAGCGCCGGTCGTCAACCCGCGCCCGTAGTGTCCATAGGACCCGTACGGCAGTGCTACGGGCCCCATGCGTGACGCGCGTGGGGCCTGCATGATGCCGTCGCCCCACGCTCCGCTGGAAGGGGCACGGAGGGTCTCAGGGAGTGCTGGGGTCCTTGTCCACCATACGGCGGGCCTCCGCGAGAGCCGCCGTATGCGCGAACCACTCCAGCACCGCGCAGATCTTTTCGCTGTGCGCGGCGAAGGTCTCCACCGCGAAGGACGGGCGCAGGTCCAGTTTTGCCTCGGCCAGATCGATGCCCTCGATCCCGTTCAGGCGGTTCATCAACTCGCGCCGCAGCGGCTCGTCATCGAACGGGGGACGTCGCTTCAGATATTGGAAGACGACCTCGACGGTGCCGGAGACCGGATAGAGGGCCAGGGGCCACAGCTCTCGGGAAGCGGGAGCGTCGCCCAAACGCACTGTGGGGAAGCAGCTGGTCTCGCTCGCTCGACCGTAGGCGAGATGACCGCCTTGCTGCTCCCAGAAGCGCAGGGCGTTCAGGACGCCGTCGACGGTCTCCTCGGTCTGGTTGTCGCGCAGCTGAGTTTCGAACCGGTTGGCCGTCGACTGCTGCTCGTCACCGTCGGCCCGCGGTGACGGCTCGGCCTCATCGGCGACATCCTTGCCGAGAAGGGCCGCGAGGTCGGAGGTGGTCAGCCGGTGGGATCGGCGGGCCCGGCCCGCATCATCGAAGGAAACTCCCTCGGTCTCCAGGCGGGTTCGCACATCACCGAGGTCCTGGCCGTCCGGCCACCTGAAGCCCGCCGAGACGCGACCGTCCGCCGTCAGCACCCGGTAGGCGCCGTGCAGGCCCACCTTGGACGCCAGATGCTGGCCGACCGGGACGGCGTGGGTTCCGATGAGCGCCGCGACATCGCCGTACGTCGTCCACGTCCCGGCCGGTATGGCGAGGAGCGCGGCCCGAAGTTCCTTCCAGCCGGACCATTCGTCGTCCACCGGGACCGTGCCCGCGACGGGGCCGGGCCACAGCCGTACCACCCGGTCGGCGAGGGCGGCGGCGCGGTTGAGGATCTCCGCCTTCCCCCAGCGTTCCCGCCCTGCGATCTCCTGGTTCATGCGCAGGGAGCTGAAGTCCAGGATCTCCTGCTTGCGGCGGAACGGATGGTTCGAGAGCTTCGCGTTGTCCGCCGAGAGAGTCAGGTTGCCCAGCGTGTGGACCAGTAGGGCGTGGAGCTCCTCGGTGCCCTGCCCGTCCTCGGTCTCCTCGGCGAGCAGGTCCAGCCACTGGTGCGCGGGGCTCTGCGGCAGCACGTGCTCGACGGTCAGGTGGGCCTTGGCGTAGTCGACCGGTTCGCTGGCTCCGTAGCTCTCCTCCAGCCTGCGCAGCACCTGGAACCGCTGGTTGCTGCGGCCCGCCTTGTAGAAGGGGCGGGTGCGGATCGCCTCGCGGACGGCGTCGTCGTCGGGCCAAACGCGGGCTCCCGTCTTGCTCTTCGACAGGAAGCGGCTTACAGCATCGGCCGGATCGTCGTCCTTCTCCATGTCCTTGGCCATCTCCATGAACACCCGGTTACTGCCCGTGGTGGAGTGTCCGGTGAACAGGCGCCGCACCATGTAGCTCTCGGCGTACGCCAATGCCCGGGCGGCCTGGTGGGGCGTGGCCTGCCCGTCGTCCACGCGGTCGAGCAGGTGGAGAGCCAGCGGGTAGTGGGTCTGGCCGCCCCACCGGGAGAGCCTCTCCAGCACTTCGCGCAGCTCCGGGTCGGGCTCCCTCTCGGGTTTCAGGATCCGCATCAGACGTTCCGCCCGACGGGCCAGGGAGGCGATCTCGCCCTCCAGAGCCGCTTCGTCGGAGCTCAGAGGCTCAAGGCGCTTCTTCTGGTCCCGGTAGATCTCGCTCTGCTTCGCCCGACTGTTGCCAGCCACCACCAGGTCCAGCCAGACGAGGAGTTCGAGGTTGGCGGGGCCCAGCCGTTCCTGCATGGGCAGCCAGAGATTCTGGTAGACGGACTCGCCCCGGGTCGGCAGGCACATGAAGAGGTAGTTGCGCAGCAGGTCGCTCTGACTGAGTCCGACGCCGGTGTTGTTGATCGACTCAAAGATCCGGTAGACGTTGTCGCCCTCCGACGCGGTGATCTCCACGATCGACAGCAGACCGCTCAGCACGGTCTCCACCGCGTCTGTCCACACCTCACCGCCGTTTTCCTCACCCTCGGCGAGTGCGCCCAGGAAGTACCGGTAGGCGGCGCCCACATTGCCAGGGCCACCGGCTCTGGGAGAGCTCTCGACGCAAGCGGTGAAGGCGTCGCGGTCGGCTTGCGTCGGTAGGAGGCGGTAGTGATCGTCGCCGCTGCGGTACTTGTTGACGAGCACGAGGTCGTGGATGCGCTCAGCCTTCTGCTGCGCGCCGCGTTCCCGGTGGCGGTCGCGCAGCGCGGTAAAGGCGAGCATGAGTGTGGTGAGCCGCTGCTGGCCATCTACGACGAGCCAGCGCTGCATGCCGCCAGCGGTGATCCGGCCGGGGGCCAGCACCACGGAGCCGAGGAAATGCGCTGCCGGAGACCGTCCTTCCAACTGCTCCTCAACCAACTCCTGCACATCATCCCAGAGTTGACGCAGCTCATCCCGCTGCCAGCTGTAAGTGCGCTGATAGAGCGGCACTTGGTACTGCTTCTCGCCCTGGACGAGTTCGTTGAACGTGGTCTCCTGAGCGTGCACGCGCGTCTTTCCCCCCGCCGAGTCCCGGACGACCCATATTCCACCATCGGGGTGGGGGTGTCCTCGTCCCCGACTGGATCAGTAGCGGTTCTGTGTTCTTTTACTACCTGTCAACCGACAGAGCGTGACCGCATGGGTGCCAAGACCCGGACGGTTACAGGACTGCTTTCCAGTTCCCGCGGGTCAGCGTGGTCTCTCCCTCGGGTGTGATGGCGACCCGGGCCCCGTAGACGGGGAGCGAGCCTCCACGGTTGAGGCGGTCGCGGATCTTCTCCAGCGCCGACCACAGCCGACGGGGGCCGCTTTCATGGGCGACCGGTGAGGTGAGGAACCCGGTCGCCGTAGCGCGGGCCCATGCCCCATCGTGCATCAGCCACACCGTGCGCATCTCTCCGTCCTGGCGCTGGCGGTAGTCGATGCCCGGAAACTCCAGCTCCAGCATCGACATGACGTCCCATGCGTCCGGCGGGTACAGGAGCGGGTACCGGCTGGTGAAAGTCTCCTCGCCGGTGTCTTCGCGGGCGCCCTTCCAGTCGTCGCCTGCCGGGTGTTCGTAGTCGTCACCGTGGCGGGTGGGCATGAACCCGCCACGGTCCCACTCGATACGGCCCACCGCGCCGCCGTCCGTGGTCTTGTCCGCGGTGAGGATCAGGCCCGTTCCGGCGATCGTCGTCACGAGTCGGCCGCCCGTACGCAGCGAGCGGAGCCAGGAGACGGGTACGGGACGTACGGACACGGTGGAGACGATCCGGTCGTAGATGCCCGGCAGCGGCCCGGTGAGGTCGCAGACCTCCATCTTCGGGCGCATGCCCTGCGCTGAGAGCCGGTTCTTGGCGTTGTTCACCAGGTGCCCGTCGACATCGACGCTCGTGACCTGGTCGTAGCCGAGCCGGGCGCACGCCAGGGCGGTGCCGTACCCGGTGCCCGTGGTCACGAGGACATGATCCCGGTCTGTGATCATCGCGTGCCCGTACATCCGGACGAGGAGGCTGGGCTGCGTCGACGACGACGTCGGCGTGCCGCCGGCGAGGACAGCACCGACACGGGAGTAGTCGGCATAGGAAGTATCGACCCGGGTGACGAGCGTCTGGTCGGCGTAGGCCGCTTCCATCCAGCCGGCGGTGTCGTCGGAGCCGGTGCGCAGAACCCACCCGTCACCTTTGCGCTCCCACCAGTTGGGGACGAACTCATGCCGCGGCACGTTGGCCACAGCGCGGTACCAGCGGGACTCCGGACGAATGATCTCGTCCCCCAGAGACGCGGCGTAGGGCTGCCATTTCATTGCTGGTCGGCTCTCTTCTTCAGTAGGCGGGATCGCACGCATCGGTATTTGCCGGGTCGCAGTCGCCGGAGTCGTCGGGAGGGCATCCGTCCATCCGGGGCGGGATGCTCGCTGCCGTGTCAGCCCAAGTCTGTCCGCTGAACACCGCGGCGAGCCCGTCGGTCTTCGCGTTCCCCGTGGACAGGAACCGCCCGAGGACGCACGGGGTGACGGTGCCGTCGGTCATGACTGCGGCCTTCCCCTTCGCGCACCTGCCGCACAGGTCACCGACGCTCGGGGTGTGGATCTCGCCCCGGCCGACACTGCGCACTCGGTCGGTGACGACCCTGCGGACCCCGAGACCGAGCAGCTCCTCGCGGGCCTGCGCTGTGCGTTGCCCGTCTTCCACCTCAACGATGCCGACCTGGAGCGGAATGCCGCGCCGCAGGGCTTCGACGATGTTCGCCCGGGTCGCGGCGTGCGATCCCTTCCGGCCGGTGACGCGCTCATGCTCGGCGGGGTCGTCGCTGTAGTACGACGTCCCCAGGGACACCCGCGGGTGCATGAACAGTTCCCAGTGCTTCACCTGCACGCGGTACAGGTTGCTGTACACCTGCACGTCCAGGCCGAGCGCCAGGGCGCGATGCACCAGAATGTCGAAGTCCGGATGCAGAGTCGGCTCACCACCGATGAACTGCACTTTCCGTACGCCGATCTCGGCGGCCTCACTGATGAGCCGCTTCCAGTCGTCGGTGGTCATGCTGCCGTGCCCCTCGGTGGGGCCGGCGTTGGCGTAACAGAGGGTGGGGCAGGTGAGCTGACGCTTACCGGTGATCTCCAGTTCGAGGAACTCCGGCACTCGTGATCGAGCAGGAGCCTCGGGCGCGATCGTCATGAGCGATCTCCTTTCTGCAGGGTGGTGCAGTGCCGCCGGCGGGCCGGAGCGCGGGGCCCGGCCCACCGGCGGCCGGTCTCAGGAAGCGGTCGGCAACGTGTGCCGGCTCCGCCCCAGATTGAGGACGTCCGAAAGGCCGTCGCCGTCGATGACGAGTCGGACGATGTGGTGGTCGGATTCCTTCTCGTGGACCTCGATCACGTCGACGCTGAGCACCACTTCCGCTACATCGGGGGTGGCGTAGTAGCGGTCGATGCGGGCGTCCGGCCCGTGTGTGGCGCAGCCACTCACTGTGCGGGTGACCGCGGCCAGTTCTCCGTAGGTTGCTGATCTGTAGCGGGCCACGTCCTCCAGGCCGGCGGTGCGCAGCGCCTCGTCGGGGCGGTCGTCCATCCGTCGTTTGCCGTCCGGGCTGACGTACGAGCGGTGCAGGCGGTGGCGCCGGTCCTGGATGTTCTCCAGTACCGGCAGCGGGGGGTCGCCTGGGGTGCCGGGGACGGGATAGCTGTTGTTGTCCCCGCCGAGGAGGCAGGGCATCCGTACGGTCTGGCCTTCCGGGGTGGTCCACCTCTTGTCCGCGAGCCGGGACAGCCACTGCGCCTCGGTGAGGCGTTGACCGCTGGAGGAGTAGTCGAGGTGGTAGGAGCCTAGGACGATCGGTGTGGCGGCGGGACCGGCCGGCAGGTAGCGCAGGGCGAGCGCGGTGGGCGGCAGTTCCCACGAGGGAGCGGGGATCACCGGCCCGGAGGCGAGCGGCGGGAACTCCCGCACGGGCTGGAAGTAGTCCGGGTGGGCGAAGAGCGCGGTGCACGATTTCGCGCCGAGCCATCCACGCAGGCGCAGAATGGCCTCCAGCTCGTACATGACCGCTTTGCCGTTGATGTCCGCCGTCGGCATCTCCTGCCGGAACACGAGATGCGGGTCGAGGGACGCCAGCCTCCTGTGGGCCCGTGTCCGCTTGGGGCGGTTGTCGCCGCCATTGTTCTCGAAGTTCCACAGCAGCGCGGTGAATCTTTTCGTCATACGGCACCTTCACTTTCGCCCGGTGTCAGGGCGGGATGCATGGGGACGGACCGGCCGGGGTCGGTCATGGATTCCTCACCTCGTCGCCCGCGGCAGCCGCTGGGGCCACCGGGGAGGGCGCCGACGGTTTCCCCTTGCCCGCGGCCTTCTTCAGCCGTGTGTCGACCAGGCTGACGGTCAGGATCAGACCGATGCCCAACGCCATCCGAGGAATGGAGGGAAGCGACTGGAGCGTGGGCACGAAGTCCCACAGGGCGTGCGAGACCATCAGCGGCAGGAGGCTGCGGTAGCGCAGGTACAGCCAGACACGGCCGGCGGCCATGACAGCGGCGCCGATGGCGGGAAGGCCGAAGTAGGCGTGCAGTGCGACCTCGATGAGGCAGATCAGGGTGTAGATCTCCCACGTGGGCCGGCGGACAGCCTTCATCAGCGTGACCGTGGCCGCGACGATGACGACGTCCTCGATCACCACGGCGCGCACGACGGCGAGGACGAGCTCCACCGGACCGCTGATGCCGAGTGCGCTCAACTGATCGTCCTGCATGACCGGCACGGAGTCCGGGCCGATCCACAGGAAGAACATCGCCAGCCATCCGAAAAGGAAGCCCGTCGCGGCGCAGGCGACGAACCCCATCTGTGCGATCTGCCAGGCGTGCAGCCGCTGAACGGCCGTGTAGGGCGCCCCGTTGTCCGCCCACACCCCGTGCGCCCGGCAGACTTCCACGGCCAGCCATGCCACCGCGCACCCGAACAGCGCAGGGCCCACGTCGTCGTGCAGCATGCTGTCGATGGGGATGGCCGTGAAGAAGACCGTGAGGGCAAGAACCCCCGCCGCAGGCGTCCGGAGTGGAGGCCACCATCGCGGTGTGCCCTTCGGATCCGGCCGTTGCCTGACTCTCCAGGTGAGCCAGGCGCCCAGTACAGCGCTGCAGGCGAGTTGGGTCATGCCCAGAAGGTCACTCACCTCCCACTGCACGCCGTATATGGCGGCCACCATCGCCGCCCCGTTGATCAGGCCCGTCAGGGAAGCGAGCAGCAGCAGCCCCGCCAGCTCTCCCAGCACTCGCCCCGCCGACGTGGCGGTCAGGGAGAAAACGGCGGCTTTGGGACGTAACGCGTCCTTGTCGCGGAACGCTCCCCGGATGCGCTCTCCGATGGTGGGGTCAGGCACGGTCGAACCCCCGCCGCAGTTCCCAGTCCGTGACCTGCCCCTCGGCCACGGCGAGTTCGATCTCGCCGACGTGGGCGTAGTGGTCCACGACGGAGGCGCCGAATGCGCGCTGCGCGATCTCGCTCCCCGCGAAGTCGGTGAGGGCTTCGTCCAGGTTGTTGGGCACCGGCAGTGCGTCGTCGGCACCGTAGCCGTCCCCGGCGCAGGGTTCCGGGAGTTTCGGCTCGTTGCGCAGGCCGTAGTTGATCGCTGCGATCACCGCGGCCAGAGCCAGATACGGGTTCGCATCGGCACCCGCCAGGCGCACCTCCAGGTGCGGATTCGTGTCCTCGCCGATGACCCGGACCGCACACGTGCGGTTGTCGCGCCCCCAGGTGAAACGCGTCGGAGCGAACGAGTGCGGCCTGAACCGCTTGTACGAGTTCGCAAAGGGCGCGCACAGGGGCACCATGTGCGGCAGTGCCTCGATGAGCCCGGCGATGGAATGCTGCATAAGTTCGGAGGGCAGCACGTCGGGCTGCGGCGCATAGAACGCCGAGTCCCCGTCGCTGTGCCACAGGGACACGTGCAGGTGCAGACCACTGCCTACGCCGGTCCGCGGGGCGGCCATGAACGTGGGCACCATCTCGTGCCGTTCGGAGAGGTGGCGCACGGCGTGCTTGTGGACGGTGTAGTCGTCGCAGGCCCGCATCGGATCCCCGTACGGCCACGTCACCTCGACCTGACCGGCCGCCCCTTCCGTCTTGAACGCCTCGACCGGGCATCCGGCCCCGTGCAGTGCCGCCCGGAGGTCTTCGAAGAACGAACTCACCGCCGGCGGATGGTCGAGCGCATAGTCGAGGTTGTAAGGCGAGACGGGCGTGAGCCCCCGGTACCCGCGGCGGCGCACCTGCGCCTGGGTGCCGTTGTAGAGCACGTATTCGCTCTCTACGCCGGCCTTGGCCTCCAGGCCGAAGGAGCGGAGCGCCTGGAGTTGCCTGCGGAGCATCTGCCGTGGGGCGACGTCGACGGGCCGGCCGTTGTGGTGAACGGCGTCGCCGTGGACCAGGACGGTGCCGGGCAGGTAGGGCAGGCGGCGCATGGCCCGGCCGTCGGGGACGGCACGCAGGTCACCGAATCCGTCGTGCCAGCCCGTGAGGGCATATCCCGGCTGCGGGTCCATGTCGAGGTCCGTGGCGAGCACGTAGGCACACATCTCCGACCCGCCAAAGCGGTGCATGAATCCGCGGGCGTCCTGGAGTTTGCCCTTGAGACGGCCTTGCATGTCGGGGACCGCGAGCATCACCGTCGTGATCTCGCCGTCCCGCACCAAATCCTCAAGCGCTTCCGGCGTCAGGAGCGGCCGATGGGCGACGTACCAGGTATCGGAGCTGGTTTCGCTGGTCATCACACCACGCCTTCGGACAGGGCCACGGTTTCGGCGTCACTGCCGAGCGGCGGAATCTTGTAGGAGCGTCGGCCCTTGGTGACCCACGTGAGCCACGCAATGAACAGGACCACCGCGAGGGCGACGCCCGCGTAGTTGAACGACTGCGTGGTGATCGGGGAGGCCTGCGGCAGGCAGAACACGACGGTCAGGACGACCACGTAGACGACGGAGATCCAGCCGAGCGGCTTGCTCCAGCGGCCCAGGCTCCACGGGCCCGGCGTGAACTTCTCGGGATAGCGCCGCCGCAGGTAGACCGGGATCACGTAGGCGGGCGTGATCCCGATGACGTTGATCGCGGTCACGGCCGCGTACGCGGTCGGCGAGTACAGGCTGGGCGCCGCCAGGAACAGCGCGACGCCGACGGACAGCCACACCGCGTACACGGGGGTCTTGGTGCGGCTGGTGACGCGCCGCCAGGTCGTGGAGCCCCACAGCGCCCCGTCCCGCGAGAACGCGTACACCATGCGGGACGCCGCAGCGGTCTCGGCGTTCCCGCAGAACAGCTGCGCGACGATCACGATGAGGAGCAGGCCCTTGGCGACGCCGGTACCCAGGACGTCGATGAAGATCTGCGCGGGCGGCACGCCGGTGCTGGTGCCCAGGGTGCCCGCGTAGTCCTCAATGGCGAACAGCAGCCCGGCCAGCAGCACGAACCCGGCCGCCCACGACCACGCGATGGCGCGGACGATGCCCTTTGGCGCGGCCATCTGCGCGTCCCTGGTCTCCTCCGACAGGTGGGAGGACGCGTCGTAGCCGCAGAACGTGTACGCGGCCAGCAGACAGCCCAGCGCGGCCACATAGACGGGGTTGTCGAAGCCCGTCCCGTTGTTGAAGTGCGTGAACACGAAGTCCGCGCTCTGCCGCTCGCCCGGGGCGAAGGCGAGCAGCCCGACGATCAGCGCGACACCGCCGAGCTGCCACCACACCGATATCGAATTGAGGACGGTGACCAGCTTGATCCCGAGCGAGTTGAGGGTGCCGTGCAGCAGCAGGATGCCGGCGAATATCAGCATCGTCGTCTCGGGTGTGGGCACCAGGCCCCACTGGAGGTTGGCGAACGCGCCGACGAACAGCGCGCACCCGTAGTCGATACCGGCGATCGCGCCGAGCAGGCCCAGCAGGTTGAGCCAGCCGGTGACCCACGCCCAGCGGGGCCCGCCGAGCCGGTGGGCCATGTAGTAGAGGCCGCCCGAGGTGGGGTAGACGGAGGTGACCTCGGCCAGACACAGACCCAGGATCAGCGTCATGGCACCGATGCCGACCCAGCCCCACAGCATGACGGCAGGGCCGCCGGTGTTCATGCCGTACCCGAACAGGGTCAGGCCGCCGGCCAGGACACAGATCACGCTGAAGCTGACCGCGAAGTTGCCGAATCCGCCCATTCCGCGGGCCAGTTCGGACTTGTAGCCGAGCTTGCGCAGCACGGCGTTGTCCGGCAGGCGGCTACTTGATCGTCTGTGATTCACCAGATACCTCGGAAGAGAAAGGAGGGGTGGAGAGGGCGTGAGGGGCGGCAGCGTTGTCAGGGAGGCCCCTGGTGATCAACGCCAGGCCGGTGAAGAGGCTGAACGTCAGCGCGACCTCGGGCGGGTAGCCGATGCTGCGCAGTTCGGCAATGTCTGTCAGTACCGCGCTAACTGATCGCCTGAATGGCACCGTGCACCTCCGGTGAGGAGGGAGGCGGGCAGAGTGTTCGTGTGCTGGCAAATGCGTTGTGAGTAAGTCCCGGGAAGAGCAACACCACACCGCCCGCCAGGATGAGAACCAGTGAGATGTGGAGCACGCGGCGGGCGCGGGTGACGCGAACCGGCTTGCGCGGAGTACGTGGTAAGTGCAACGGAGAGGGTCCTCTGGACGAGTCGGAGGGAACACGGCGGCGGGCGGCGGCACGGTGGGCCTCGGATGTTCATCGGCGGCTCCTGAACCTCATGGCGTAGCGGCGGGCCCTGAGGAAGTCCTCTTGCCACCACTCGTGTTTCCGGGTGACGAGGGCCCACGGAGCGGTGGTCACGTGCGCGCCTATCGCCTCGAACACGGCGGCCGCGCCTCCCTCGCCGGTAGCGGTCAGGGCGTACGCCAGGTAGTTCAGATCGAGAAGAGAGCGCCAGTCGGGCTCATCCGGCGCGGGATGCGTCTGCTCGAACCACTCGTCCAGTGCCTGACGCGCATAGTTCGCTTTCTCGCTTGTGCTCCAGAACGAGAGCGAGCCGGTTCCCTGTTCGTGGTACCTGCAAAAGCTCTGGACGTAGGCGTGCAGCGTCAGCACTTTCAGCGGTGAGCCGTCGGGCGCGAGGGAGGCCGCCCACTGAGCGAAGGCGGTACCGTCCTGTCCGCGGGCGTGGAAGACGGCGAGCATCCGGTGGAAGGCCTCGCGGTTGTAGGGGTCTCGCTGCTGCACCCACTGCAGCAGCCCCCATGGGCCCGACGGCAGTAAATCGGGGCGATCCACCCAGTGCCGTGGGCTGTGGGGCTTGCTTCGGTCGGTGTCGGTCTGTGCAAGAGCGAGGTAGTTGACGTATGGCACCGGATCGTCCGGCCACCACTCCGCCGCGGCCTTGTTCGCCGTACGAGCTGAGAGGACGGCGTTCATCAGCTCCCGCCGGTCCACTCCCTTGCGGTGGGCGAGCAGCGCCCGCTCGGTCAGGACCCGGCCCAGCATCATCAGCGCGTCCCCGTTGTCGGGCTCTTCCAAGCACCACTCTTCGATGACGCGGGTGTGGGCTGCGGCGTGGCCCAGAACCTGGCTGCGGGAAGTACGCAGCGGCCAGAAACTGCCTGTCGCGGCGAGCAGCGCCTTCGTGGACAGCCACCGGTTCAGACGCAGGTCCTCCAGCGCGCGGCGCAGGTCGTCGTCCCGGCCGGCCGGGTGAGGCGTCGTCAAGGGCATGTCATGTGAGGGCATCGGCGTGCCCCCTCGTCGAACGAAAGGGGTAGGCCGAAGGGGCGCACTGGCCTGGTGCGCGTAAGAGGGGCATGGGGGTTGAGTCCTCAAAGCAAGGGGGGTGGAGAGCCGCCGAGCGACAGCCCGAGAGCTCGGATCTCTTGGGGGAGCCAGAGGCGTAGGGCTGCGGCCCGGCGGCCGACTAGTGGGTGCCGCCCGGCGTGGGGCGGTACCTGATCAGTGCCTGGACGGTCTTTGATGTGCCGTCCTCCGGAATGAACCAGCTGAGCTCACCGCCGAGGAGCTGCACGAGGGCGAAACCCTTGCCCGCCGCGGCGCGGGCTTCCTCGAAGTTCGGGAACGCGGGACTCGGGTCCGTCACAGAAATCAGCAGCGTTTCGTCGTCGTCCACGGACAGACCAAGACGGATCTCATCTGACGGATGCTGCGGTTCGACATGCTTGACGGCGTTAGCCATCAGCACGTCGACGATGAGTAAAGCCTCGTCCTGGTCCCCGTGCCAGCTCATAGTCGTGAGCCGTGTCCGGGCGTGCAACCGAGCACGCAGCACGGCATTCGGCCCGATGGGGAATTCCCGCTCACAGGTCTGCGGACGCTCCACGAAGGGAGAGGCTGGACCGGCAGCGTCCATATTCAGGAACAGGGCTGGCGCCGTGACGTGTTCCATGTCGATCCTTCTCAGAAGGTGAGGGAGCACCAGGTCATCGTGCCGTCGGGGCTGATGCTCCACTCGGAGGCAAGAGCTTGGACGATGAAAAGGCCGCGTCCGCTTTCGTCCGCCGGCGTGGCGTTGCGAAGCACAGGGCTGTCGGGAGAGGCATCACGGACCTCGATTCGGAGCTGCTGCGTAGAGAAGAGCAGTCGCACGCCGACGTCGCCCCGGCCGTGTCTGAGGGCATTGGTAACCAGCTCGCATACGAGAACTTCGGCATCTTCAGTGAGGGCAGGACGCTTCAAGGGAGCCAGGCCGGCCCGTACGACGGTCCTCATCCTCCGGGGCCAGAGCAGGTCATCCTTCGCAATCACTCCAGACCCAGAGCCGCGGGAACGTTCGAACACGACGTCGAGGCCAAGCCGGGGGATGAACTGGAAGGAGGCGCTGAGGCCCGTCCGGGCAATGGTCACAGCCCCAGCCATGTCGATCCCTCCTCAGCAGGGACGACTACTCCGCTGCCCAGCAGCTTGGTTGATGGCGCCGGTGGCTTGATCATGCAGTGTCCTCGAAGGGGTTCTGGAGTCAGTGGGCAAGCGGAAGATCGCTGAGCATGCACCCTCAGCTGAGCCATCAAGCGAGGTTGAAAGCGGCTGTGCGTGAAATACCGCGGCACCTCTACCGATCGTGGTGCGCCAGCGCCATGACTTCGGTCTGATCAGGGTCTGCCCGACGCATTGGAACGGCGGCCACGGTTCCGGTCTTTGTGATCATGATGTCCATCGCTACAACATCTCCTCGGTACCTGATGGTCGTGAGTGCCCCGGTATGAGACGTCGTCCCCAGCCAGGCTTGGCAACCGAGGTTGGGGTGATCCGACTGGGAGCTGGACTCTGAGTGTTCCGAGATCGGCAAGAGTGGTCCTGCAGCCGATCCCCGGCAACTGGCACGCGACACATATCAACGACAACAGGTACGTAGGTTCACAGTTTTTCTTGCTGAACTGTGAAGGGCGTCGCAGGTTTCTGACGCGAATGAGGCCAACGCCAGTAGGCTCGTCGACAGACACAGCGGGTGGAGATTGCCATGATTGAAGCTATGAAGCCGCACGGCCCCTCGTGTGCACGACAGATTCGAGAGGACGGCGCCAGCAAGGCGTGGCCGCTCGAACAAGTTGCGCGAGCCATCAGGGAGCACTGTTCCGTCTCCCCCCTACGTGCTCAACGCTTGGCTAGGGGGATGACTCAAAAGGAATCTGCCGACCGTCTTCGACGGCTCGCTGAATCTCACGGCGAGGGGGCCCCGCGGGTGGACGCTATTCAGCTGGGCGCCTGGGAGGTTGGGCGCCACCATCCTCAATTGCTGACCATTACACTTCTATGTGAACTCTACGAATGCATCCCTAAAGAACTGGGTTTCGCGGACTCTGTAGCGCAGGTAACCGGGGCCGGAAGTAAGCTGGCGCCCGGGATACGGCCATCGCCCTCTACCGCTAGTGCCTACGCCGACGATCCCTTTGACGAGCGTGTCGATGCTGCCCGCCGCACTGTTGATCGCACCTTGGCCACTTCTACCGTGAGTGCCAGCCAACTCGACCGCCTCGATGAAAGAATTCTCTGGGCGCGCCAGCAATACGTTTACACGCCCCCGGCGCCGATGTTGGCCTCGCTCTTAGACTACTTGAGCGAGGTCAGTGACCTGGCTCGAGATCGACAACCCGCCACCGTGCAGAGCAAGTTATCTGAACTGACCGCGGTGCTCTCGACCTTGATAGCCGATGCCCTGATGAAGCTGGGGAAACTTGCAAGATCGCGTGGCTGGTACGACACTGCACTTAATGCGGCAGACGACAGTGGCAATAGGGAGTTGCGAGCCAGAGTTCGTGCCCAAGCCGCGATGCTGCCCTTCTATTACGGTCCGATTGAGGCTGCAGTCAGCCTCTCGCGGTCAGCGCGAATGATTGCACGCGGTCCCAGCGCGACGGGAGCGTTTGCCTCGGCAGCCGAGGCACGCGCGCGGGCCAGGCTTGGAGACGCGGAGGGCGCCGAGGAGGCGATCCGCTACGCGACTGCGATGTTCGAGCAGAGCGGACCTGGCGGCGCGGACGCCGACGCTTTCTCCTTCCCAGAGCGACGCTTCCTTCTGTACAAGAGCGGCACCCTCACAGCGCTGGGACGCACAAACCAGGCCCGCCAGGTACAAGCACAGGCGCTCGAAATGTATCCGGCAAAGACCGGTATCGATCCCACCCTGCTCAACCTTGAGGCAGCTATCTGCCTAGCCCTCGACCGCTGTCCGGCCGAAGCGTGCGTGCTTGCAGGAACGATCTACCTCGGAGTCCCGCCGGCTCATCGCACACCGATCGTTGAAGAGCGTGCGCGAGACGTCATTTCGTCTCTCGTGCCTCAGGTGCGCGCGAGTAGGGCGGCACGGGAGTTCGCCGAGATTCTGGCGCTGCAGCCCGGAGAGAAGTGACAGCAGGCGGATCGTCAGCGAGCCTGGACCCATGACAGCAACGATGCCGGTCCCTGGTGGATTCGACGAGTTCGAGATGTATGAGGTTCTGGAGCAAGCGTGCGAGGCCGCAGGGCTCGACTGCTCCGATGCGCGGCTCCTTCGTGGACACACCAATGCTGTCGTACTGCTTGGCAACGAGGGAGTAGTTGTCAAGATCGCCAGGAGGGGGTCCCGAATAGAAGACGTTACGCGCACAGTCCGGTTTGTATCTTGGCTTATGGATTCTGGATTTCCGACGGTCCCTTTGCATGGCATTGAGCAGCCAATAGTAATAGATCGGCATGCCGTTACATTCTGGACCTACCTTTTCACGCCCGAGCACGGCATTACGGCTCAAGGGCTAGCTAAACCTCTGTACAGTCTGCATACTCTAGGGATGCCGCCCTTCAATATTCCCCGCCATGACAATCTGCAAGCGATCCGTAATTCAATAGCAAGTATTACATCTCTTCCCGATGGCGTGATTCAGTTTCTATCTGAATGTGCAGATCGCTTGGAAAGGGAGCTTGTGGGTGTTGAGTTCGAATTGAGCGAGGGGGTAATTCAAGGAGATCCGCAGCATCGAAATGCCCTATATGCGCAAGACGGTGAGGTGGTGTTGTGTGACTGGGATACCGTTGCCATAGGGCAGCCCGAATGGGATCTGGTGACGATCGAGGTCCATTGTCGGAGGTTCGGGCATGGTGGAAATCATTATAGGGCGTTCGCTGACGCGTACGGGTTCGATGTCACTTGCTGGACCGGATATGCAACCCTTTCGGCAATACGTGAGCTCCGCATGATTACAACCAATGCCAGAAAGACGCATCATTCTCCGGGTAGTTTGGCGGAAGTTGAGCGTCGAGTCGAAGGGTTGAAGTTGGGGGATCGGATGCAAACATGGAACATCCTGTGAAATGGTGTCTTTAAGTCCCGTGGTGAGGGCTGGGTGACTTTAGGGAAATTAGTCAGATTTGCGGCGCTAGGTTGTCACTGTTGATGGCGTCCTCGTCGTACACGGTCATAGTGGCTGCGGCGACCGGAATCGGCCCCACTGAGGCGACTTGACCGGGGACCACTTCGTGAAGATCGAGGGGCGGCTTGAAGCGGCCCCACCCATCGAACCGTCCGGTCACGGACGGGGCTATCGCGGCTCGCCTCGATCCGATCTTCACCAATCGGCGCCACTTGGAGACGCCTCGGTGGAGCCGGTTTCAGTCGCCATAGCCAGTCATAGTGCTGGCTCAGGAATTGGTCCGCCTATTTCCAGTAGCCAGGCGCGTGATCCTTCCATAGGTGCCACTGCGCGGTCGGACAGTGGCGCGAACGGGGTTTAGTGCGTGCCCCGGGCCTTTAAGCCGGATCCGTGGAAGGTGACCCCTGTGATCAGAGGGTCGGCCGACGGGGAACCGATCCGAGCGTTGGGTCCCGACGGCGAGGGCGTACATCGACGGCGTCGTCATGCTGAATCAACGACCCCTGGGCATCCCCTTCTGCCAGACGATGAGCACGAGCACCTGCTGAGCCCGAACGCTCTCACGGGGCTCCGGCCATCGTCGGGTCCGCCAGCATGTCTCTCATCATCGTCGAACGCACCAACGCTCTGAGCAGACCAAACGTCGTGAACGTAACGCGGAACGGCAGTTCGACGTACAGGACATGAGGGCTGGCTCGCTCTCGTCGCAACGAGGAGATGCCCCTCCATGAATGTCCGACTGCCCGTGTCCCTTCAGACGTCCTCCCTGTTCGTCCTCATCCCGTCCCCGGTTGCGGACGCCGCACATGATGCTGCGCACGAGACCGCGGCCCGGTTCCGGCACGGCGTGCACTTCGTCCTCTGCACGAAGTGCCACGTCCCGGTCGGCGAACTCTGCATTGACCGCCGGACCGTGCATGCCGGTCGTGGTGCTCGCTCGGGACGCCGGTGGGCTATCGGAGCGGGACGCTCTTGCGTACATCCCAGTGGTACGTCCGTCCCTCACGACGGAGTTCCACCAGCTGGACGAGGGACACTGAGAGTTCGACGGCCGGGAGGGTGCGGAGGCTTGAGGCCGCTTCCACGACGGGGGCGGCGGGGCGCCGACGGTTGTTGTACGCGAGGCTCAGATGCGGCCGGAAAGCGGACGTCGGCTTCTTCGGGACCAAGCCGGCGTCGCTCCCTGCCTTGGCCAGCGCATGGTGCAGTAGAAGCAGGGGTTCCCACGGGCCGAGGGACAGCCGGACAGCACCGCGGGAGCCGGCCAGCGGCATGGCACGTACGAAGAACGCGGAGGGCAACAGCGCCTCGGCGCCCCGCGCGAGGCTGTCCAGCTGGCCGGGTGTGACGACGTCCGGTGTTCCTACTCGGGCGAGGGTGGTGTGCAGTCCGTCCGTCGGTACCGGGTCGAGGCCGAGAGGAGCCAGCTCCGCCTGACAGTACCCAGCGAGAGCGGCGAGTCCCTGGTCATCCGGGAAGGTCAGCATCCAGTAGTATGCGCGGCTGCCGTCCGACCAACCGGGGCGTGACCAATGGTCGGTCATCTCGTCGAGTGCGCTGAACGCCGCCCAGTCGTGGGCCGCGATGGCTACGGGATCGTGCGTATCGGTGGGGGGATCGGCGGGGAACGCGGCGGGATCGGAACTGAGCAGGGACACCCGTCGGACTCCTTCGGCTTCGCACCTCCCTGGAGCACGGCGCCTGCGACGCGGATGCGGCCATGGCCAGGGCGGCCGGCTGCGAGCTCCAGGTCCGGAACTCCTTGCCATAATTGCGCACCGCCGGGTGATCATGGCGGGGAGCGGTGACCGCTGCCGGTTGGTCGAGAGGGTGATCGACCTGCTGCGAGTCGACGGAGTCAAGGCCGGCGATCGCTTCCCCACTGAGAAGGGTGCTGATCTTCTGGCGCAGCGAGTCAGACGCCTGCGAGTACGTACCTCGTGGACTGGCCTGCGGCACGTGGCCTTCCCCCACCAGTTCCAAACTGGCTTCCCATCGTTGCATGTCAGCTTCCACGCTTACATGGCGCGCACGTACGGAGGTGACGCACCCGGGCCCGCCCGCGACTGGGCCTTGGTCGTCGTGGGGATTTCCGAACTCATAGCCCGGCGGGACCCGGGTGCTGTCCGTCGCGGTGGTGATCTCTGGAGTCCGCGTCGACTGTGGTGTCTGAGCGGGTGCCGGGCCACCTGAGTTGCTTTCACGGGCCAGTTGGATCCTCATGGACAGGAACCCGTAGCCCTGGCCTTCGATGCCTGGCTATGGGAGGTCCGCCAGCCCGTCAGCGGATCGTTTCGTCCATGAGCAGGTACAGCAGACCGACCAGAGATCCGCTGCTGACGACCTCGCGACGGTCGATCATTCCCCGTACCTCGCTGAGGGGGATCCACTCGATGCGGTCGGACTCGTTCTTCTCCGTGGGTGGTCCGGAGTAGGTCGCACCGTCGACGCGGAAGACGTGGTGCTGCGAGTCGGTGATCCCGTTGGCCGGCTCGGCATAGATCAGAGGCTTGATGGGACCCGGGCGCCAGCCGGTCTCCTCCAGCACCTCGCGAGCCGCAGCTTCCTCCGGAGTCTCGCCCTCGTCCACCAGCCCCATGGGGAGCTCCCAGGCCCACGAGTTGGTGATGAAGCGGTGCCGCCACATCATCAAGACCTCTTGGCGGTCGTTGACCACGGCGGCGACGGCCAGGTGCCGAAGGCGAACGACGTGGTACTCCCAACGGCGCCCGTCCGGTTGCTGGACGTCCACTTACCACAGGTTCACCCAGGGGTTGTTGTAGATCTGGCGCTCACCGTGGGTCTTCCACTCCATGCCCGCGACCCCTCTCGATCGGACTCCAGGATCTCAGACCAGCTGGGATGAAGCGTGAGTTCTCCTCATTTTGCGTCACGCTGACGAGATGTGCGGTTAGTGATCATGGCCTCCGCCCGCCAGTCCCAGGGCGTGGCACGGATTTCTACGTCGTGTTACCAGCTCTGCAGCCCTCAGCCGTGCTGTACAGGAACCGATGTACCGCACGTTTTCCGCCGGTCAGCGCTGGCGGCTGGAGTCGTTTACTGCTCTGGTTACCGCTGGTGTGGTGGGTGTCGGGGCCGTCGTACGCCGGTTGTCTCGGGTGGACGCGGCGTGGTGATTTTCAGGCAGGGCGGGTAGATGGGCGCTGCGACGTAGGCGCCATATGAGGACGTCGCTGATGGAGTCGGCGGTGTCGAGCTCGCGTCGTCGGGCGGCGTCAGCGAGCAGGATGGCCGGGTCGTGGCCAGCTTTGCGGGTGTCGTCGAGGGTGGCGGCCAGGGCGGGCCAGCTTCCTTCGGTTTGGATGCGCTCGGCCAGGTCCGGCAGCACCTGATGCAGCAGGCCGGCCTGTCGCTGTCGGGCACGCGGTGTCAGTCGCCGGCCTCGCTGGCCAAGGGCGGCCATGGGCTCGGCCGCGGCCACCTGGTAGGCGGTGCGGAGGTGTTCGGCGGCTTGGTGGGCTGCGGCGGCCTGCTGGCTGTGGTGCCTTTTGGCGTGCCAGTTCGCTGAGCTGATGGCGAGGAAGAAGACCATGTCGATGAGCATGGCGGTGGTGGCGCCGTCTTCGCCGCGGCCGGAAGCGGGTCCGCTATGGAGGAGGTCGCGAGCGGCGTGGCGCAGAGCGCGGTCGTGTCCGCGTACGGCTCTCACGTGGGAGCGGCCGGCTCGTTCGAATGTAAGGGCCGCTGCACGGAGGGAGGCGCGGGTGCGGGCGGCGGAGGTCGTGGCGAGTGCGTCCAGGATTTCTCCGCCCGCTGCGATCTGGGCTGCCGCGGTGCCGTCGTCGCCGTGGTCGATGATCAGCAGGGCTTGCCATGCGGCGGCGGTGGCCCGGCGCCGTGCGAATGCGGGACCTGTCACCTGTGGCAGGGAGGGCTGGTGCGGGCTGGAGCTGTCTGCCGAGGCGGTGGCAGTTTCTTCGGGGAGGGTCCAGCGGTCGCGGATGCGGGGCAGGGACAGGTCGGGTGCGAGGGTGGAGCCGGCGTAGAAGACCGGCTCGTCGTCCTTGTTGCGGTCCTGGGGGAGGGCGACCTTGTATCCGAGCAGGTCACCGGAGGGCGCGAGGCGCTTGCGGATCAGCACGCCGGTGGCGGCCAGCCGGTCGAAGAACTCGTCCTCGCCCATCGCGCCGGCCACTGCACGACGCACCAACTCGCGCAGTTGATCGCGAGCGGTGCGCCCGTGGCCTTGGCGCTTGGCTTTGTGGCGTTCGGCGCTGGTGGCCCGCTTGGCGGCGGTGCCGTCTCCGGATGCGACCTGGTGCAGGCCGAGTTCCTTTTCGATCAGACGGCATTCGGTCTGGGCGCGTTGGCCGGAGCGGTGGTGGTCGGGGCGGCGGCCGTCCTCGCGGATGAGGGTGGCGATGATGTGGATGTGGTCGTCGGCGTGCCGGACGGCGGCCCAGCGGCAGCCGGCGCCGTCACCGGGGTCGATGCCAGTGGCGGCCACCATGCGGCGGGCGATGCCGGCCCACTGTTCGTCGGACAGGATCGGGTCGTCGGGGGCAGCGCGCACCGAGCAGTGCCAGACGTGCTTCTCGGGACGCTGGTCGGTGGTGAGCAGGGACAGGGGCTGGTCGAGGAGGTGCTGGAGGTCCTTCTTCGTCACCGAAGGGTCGCGCCCGGGGTCGGGGGCCATGCCATCGAAGGAAGCGACCAGATGTGGGTCGACGTGCTCCTCGTGGGTGCCCTTGCCGTACAGGTAGTGCAGGAGTCCGAGGGTGTTGCTGCCCTGCTGGTGGATCCGGGGGATCAAACTGCTCGGTCCTCCTGCCGGTTTTCGACCCGGTCTGCCGCTCGCTGGACGGCTTGTGCGGCACGTTGCAGGTCGGCGAGGACGGCGTCCAAGTGCGTTGCGTCGCCACCGGAGTTGAGGGCCTTGGCGATCTGGTTGACGTTGCTGCCGGCCCAGCCGAACTGACGGCGCACCCCGAACAAGGCCATCAGGATGTCGTGGTCAGTGGCGATCGCTGCCGCGGTGCGCGACTGGTCGCGGGCGGCGGCCAGGGCGCAGTGGGCCATAAACCCGGCCACACTCATGCCGACGTGGTCGGCGCCGGACTGGATGATGGCGAGTTCTTGTGCGTTCAGGCGCACGCTGTGAGCGGGGCGCTGCTTCTTGTCACGCGGCCGCGACGTCGCCTTCCTGGCCCTGCGCTTGCGGCTGGTCTTGTCTGGCTGCGGTCCGCCCTCGGTCGCAGCCTTCCCGTCCGGCGCCCCCTGGCGCCGGACGGGCCCCGCCACCCCCGGGGCGGGGCCGGGTTCGGGCGTACCCCCTGCGGGGGAGTGTCCGAACCTCCAACTTGCTGTGCGGTTTGGGGCTGGGGAGGTCGCGTTCTGGTGTGCCTCGGTGGACGTCTGAGGGTGACGCTGATGCATGGAAGTCCCTTGACGAAGTATTTGAGGCGGGGCGCGGTCCGTGGTGGTCGCGGCGTGAGAGAGGCCAGTCAAGACCGGGACGGTCCTGCGGGGATGCATCGGATCGGGGACCGTGGGGACCGGTCTTCTTCATCCGGTCCCGGGGACCGGTCCCCGGGGTTGGTCCCCGCTTGAGGGGACCGTGGTGCCAGTCGGTCCCCGCGTTTCTCGGTCCCGGCATGCGACGAAGGCGTCGGTCCCCGGCCACCCCGCATGGTCGGTCCCCGAGTGTGCTGCGGGGACCGAGGCTGCTCTTGTAAGGCGTTGTCCTGCTTGTTATCCCCGGTCCCCGGTCCCCGGTCCCCGGTCCCCGGTCCCCGGTCCCCGGTCCCCGGTCCCCGGTCCCCGGTCCCCGGTCCCCGGTCCCCGGTCCCCGGTCCCCGGTCCCCGGTCCCCGGTCCCCGGTCCCCGGTCCCCGGTCCCCGGTCCCCGGGTCCGATTAGTTCGTTGGGGACCGGTCCCCGAAGTGCGCCGTCGGGACGGTCCCCCGAGAGGTGGCGACGGTCCCCAACCGGGACGGCCCGACCGGCCGGCTGCAGGGTGGCGTGCTCGGTGGGTCTAGGCGGGGTCTTCGCGTCGGCGGTCGGGGCCGGTGAGGATGATGCGTTCGGTCATTTCGGCGAGGCGGGAGGCGACGCGGTCGCCGAGGGTGGTGCGGAGTTCGGTGGTGGGGAGGTTGGTGGTGATGAGGGTGGGGAGCAGGTGTTCGTAGCGGTGGTTGATGAGCCGGTAGGTCAGCTCCTCGGTCCACTCGCTCGTCTTGGCCGCGCCGAGGTCGTCCAGGAGCAGCAGCGGGCAGCGGGCCAGGGTCTGCAGCTCGCGTTCGCTGTCGTGCCCGGTGCGGGAGCTGGGGCGCAGTCGGGCGTGGAGATCGGCGCTGGTGGTGGCTTCCCAGCGCAGGCGCACACCTCGGTGCAGGAGGGTGCGGATGGCGCCGTATGCCTGGTGGGTCTTGCCCGTACCGGTGGGGCCGACGATCAGCAGTGAGCCACCCTCGGAGATACCGGGTGCGCCGGCTGGGCCTGGGCGTCCTGTTCGGGCTATTTGAGTGGCCCAGGCGGTGATCTGGGGGTGGTCGGCGAGGGCGCCGCGGTAGCGGGCGGGGATGCGTCTGTCGGCCAGTTCCAGGGCGCTGACCGGTTCCTCCGGTGGCGGCGTTGCCGTGGCTGTGGGGTCGAGGCCGCGGGCGGTGAGGATGGCGTCGAGACGGTCCGCCATGGCGCCGACGGGCTGCGGTGGGCGCCTGCGGGTGCCGGTGGTGGTGTTCAGAGCTGGCCTCCGTAAGCCGCTGCGGTATCGGCCGGGTTGGTCCAGGCCCGGCGCGGGGCGGTGCTGCGTGTGGGTGTGTTCATCACGTCGTTGACGAGGCTGGGCAGCACGCTGGGGTGCACTCCCTTGGCCCGCTGCCGGACCAGCGCGGCGCGGATGTGGTCGGCCTTGATGCCCTCGGCCAGCAGGTTGCGCACTTCGCGTCCCAGGTGTCCCAGGACGCTGCCCGGCGGGCGTTCGGCACACGCGGCGACGTACTCGCCGATCAGGTCCTGCACCGAGACGCTCGCAGGCGCGGGGGCGCTTGCGCCCCCCGAAGGGGAAGATCCTAGATCCACGTTCCTAGGTCCTAGATCCGGACCGTGAGGACTCACGGACCCCTCCGTGAGCCCTCCGTGAGTGGGTGATGAGGACTCACGGAGTGGCGTCTGACCAGCGCCTTCCTCGACAAGCGGAGGTGCCGCCTCGGCTCCGTGAGGACTCACGGAGTGCTCCGTGAGGTCTGCGTGAGTCCTCAGTGCGGGCTCACGGACAGGGCCGGGGTGGCCCAGATCGTGGTGTGGGCAGTCGGGGTGGCGCACGCCGCTGGGCCGGTTGATCTTCTGGTGGCGGGCGAAGGTGACGAGGTGCAGGTACCGCTTGCCGTCGCATCCTTCGTAGCGGCAGATCAGCCCGGCGTTCTGGAGCTGGCTGAGGTCGTCGTCGACGCCCACGGGGCCGTGGTCCGGGCGCAGCGACCACAGCAGGCCGGCGATGACCGCGGCCTGGTCGCGGAACCGGCCGCGGTCGTCGGCCTGCGTGAGCAGCCCGAAGAACGTCCGCTCCGCGGACAGGGACACCATCGCCAACGACTCTGAGGCGAACGCTTCGGGCTTGATGGTGCGGATACGGGCGATGTCGATCGACCACCTTCGTCGCGATTCGGGGCGCTGTACCGGCGAAATGCCGGGGCACGTGGACAACACAGCCACACCCACCGCGCACAAGTCCAGAGTTGACCTACAAACTCTCCAGTAGTCGTGCGGGGCCGGGAAACCATAAACCCGAAACGCCGGTCAAGGAAAAAGGTGCCGGTAACCGGCACCTCGCGTGCATCGCTCACGGCAGACACCACACCGCTTCCCCTGGCTCGGGAAAGCAAGCTACAACACACCCATGCCGCCATGCCCCCTCGAAATCGGCCCCGCCGGACAAGCCGCCGCACACGCCATAGAGCGCCTGCGCACCACGCGCGGCTACTCGCAGCGCTACCTCGCCGCCCGCGTCACCGCCCTCGGCCGGCCCCTGACCTTCACCCAACTCTCCCGCTTGGAAAGGCGAGTTCGCCGTTGCGACGTCGACGACCTCGTGGCCATCGCCACCGCCCTCGGTGTGACCCCGCAGGCGCTCCTCGGCGATGCCGGTACGCCTCCCTGGGCCGACGGCGGGGGAATATAGCCGACGATCGCCGGTTGGCCAAACCGGCGATTCTCAAGACCATTGAACGACCGAGAGCGCCGACGTGGCTCTAACTTGTGTGTGAGGAGTCGAGCAGTTTGCCGCAGCCCGCAATAGGCGACTCCTTGTTGCTCTTCGAGGGGCGCATTCGGGCCCTTCTGAAAAGGATTGAAGAGGAGTCTTCGGGGCCAGCCTTTGCCATCATGACGGGCACAGCCCACTCACTCAAGCAGTAATAACCGCTCCGCGCTCCGGCCCAAGATCCGGAGACGGGCCCGCCGCCGCACGCATCCCGACCTTCGGCGGTCCGCACCTCACTGCGGCCATCACGTGACGCATCTCCCGGGCGATGCGGTCCCACTGCCCTGACCGGGCTGGTCGACCTTCGTCCTAGACCGCCCGCCAGCCCGGCGAAATCCAATCGCCGGCTCTTTCCTCCCCTCCATGTCTCCAAGGAGTCGCCCATGCCTGCCCGTTTGCTGTCCATCCCTGCCGTGGCCGCCGCCCTGGACGTCGACCGCCGCACCGTCTACCGCTTCATCGCCGCCGGGGACCTTCCCGTCGTCGACCTGCACACCGGCACGCAACGCTCCCGAGTCCGTGTCCCCGCCGCAGAGCTGGAGGAGTTCATCGCCAGCAGGCTGGTCGCTTCCCCACGCGCCCGCCGGTGATCTCTCACCGTCACTCCGGCCCTCACCGTCCCTGCGTGAAGGAGCAGTACCACGTACCTGCGTAAATTGAAGTCCGGCAGGTGGCAGGCGACCGTACGCAACCGAACCGGCGACCGGTTCAGCGAGTCCTTCCCCCTCAAGGCCCAGGCGCGGGCCTGGGGCATCGAGTTGGAGACCCAGTTCGCCCGTGGAGCAGTGCGCGACCCGCGGGCCGGTGAAATCTCGTTCCGGGAGTGGCACGACCGATGGTGGAACGCCCGCATCGTCGAACCACACACCCTGCGCGGCGACGCGTCGAGCATCAAGAACCACGTCATGCCCCACTGGGCGGACTGGGAGATGCGGGCCATCACCCGCATGGACGTCCAGACTTGGATCCGCTCCCTGGTCGACAAGGGCGCGGGCCCTGCTGCGATCAAGCGGGCCTACAACCTGACGTCGTCGATCATGCGTGCGGCGGTCGACGATGATGTGATCGCGGTGAGCCCGTGCCGCAGCATCGATCTGCCGCCCATCGCGGTCAAACCACCGCAGTGGTTCACGCCCGACCAGGCGCAGAGCATCCTGGACCAACTCGCCCCCGCCTGGCGGACGATGTGCCTGCTCGGCTTCTACACCGGACTGCGCTGGGGAGAACTCTCCGGCCTGCACCGCCACCGCATCGACGTGCGCCGCTCGCGCCTGTTCGTGGTGGAGGTCAACACCAAAAGCGGCATCAAGGAATACCCCAAGAGCTCCAAGAGCCGCCGGGAGGTCCCGCTCCCACCCCACGTCCTGGAAGCGTTCGAACGCCACATCCACCGGCTCGACCGCGACGCGGTGGTGTTCACCACCATCACCAGGGGCCGCTCCGGGCGCCTGCTAGCCGACAGCAACTGGCGCCGGCAGACGTGGTGGCCCGCCGTCGAGGCCGCGTACCACTTCGGCGACGACGGCGAGCTGCAGCTCGTCCCGCACTACCCGCCACACTCCATGCGCCACACCTGCGCCTCATGGCTCGTCCAGAAGGGAGTCTCGCTCTACGAGGTCCAACACCTCCTCGGCCACGAGAGCTTCCAGACCACCCAGCGCTACGCCCACCTGCAGCCGGACGCGCACAAGGCCGTCCTCGGAGCCTGGAAAAGCATGGAAAACCCGCTCACCATCACCACATGAACGTTCCTTCGCCCCTGTCCGCGCCGGACAGGGGCGAAGGCGTCTTACAGCAGGTGACGTCTGAACGGGCGAGGTGGGACTGTAAGACGTTCCGTAGTCGGTGGTGATGTCGAGTAGCCGCCCTTGATCATGATCTTGTGGTGGATATCAACTCCCTCATGGGGAGGGTGTTTTCGGGGCTTTCGCCTCTGGTTGTCGAGGACGGCGGTGACGCGGTGATGGTCTTGGCCCAGACCCGGGACGTGGCGGTGCCGTGTCCGGTGTACGGGACGCCGACGGCGAAGGTGCACGGTTATCACCGCCGAACAGTGAGGGGCATGCTGGTCGACGGCCACCAGGTCGTCGACCAGCTGCGCGTACGGCGGCTGGCCTGTCCGACCCTGGCCTGCCGGCGTCAGACCTCCCGCGAGCAGATTCCCGGACTGCTGGAGCGCCATCAGTGCCGCACGGTGCGTCTTGGCGGGCAGATATCCGTTAGGGGCCCTACCGGTCCTTGGCCAGAGCGGCGAGTTCCGCGAACAAGCCTCCACCGTTGACCAGGTCTTCGTACGTACCCTGTTCGATGACTTGGCCCTTGTCCATGACAAGAATGCGGTCGGCGAGCCTGGTGTTTTCGAGCTGGTGGGTGACTACGATCGTCATACGCTGGGCGGCGATTCGCCTGATCTCCAGGAAGATGCCGTGTTCGCCGCGGGCGTCCATCTGCGAGGTCGGTTCATCCAAGATCAACAGTGGCGTCTGACGGTACAGCGCCCGCCCGCACACGAGTCGCTGCCACTGTCCGCCGGACAGTTCGGCGCCGCCCCACAGTTCCTTGGCGAGAAGGGTGTCTAGCTGCTGGGGCAGCTTCTCGATGGCCTCTCGCATTCCGACGGCGTCGACGACGTCCCACACCGGTCCGTCGTCGTACGTGTGTGGTTGACCGAGGGTGATGTTCTCGCGGGTGCGCAGGGGCCAGCAGGCGAAGTTCTGAGGAACCAGCGCGGTGCGTTTCCATACCGCGTCGGGGTCGGCATGGGCGAGGTCGATCCCGTCCCACAGGACGCGGCCCTTGTCGGAGAGGAGGATGCCGGTGATGAGCTTGGCCAGGGTGGACTTGCCGGAGCCGTTCTCGCCGACGATGGCCAGGATCTCACCGCGGCGGAGCGTGAGCGAGACGCCTGCGACTGCCGGGTCGTCCTTGCCGGGGTAGCGGTAGACGACTTCGTCGAGGCAGATCTCTTCCACGCGTGGCGGGATCTCCAAGTCCCCTCGCTTCGGCGCCCGCCTGCTGGCCATGTCGAGGAAGGACCGCATGTCGGCCAGGTACAGCGAGGTGTGGAACATCGCGGCGCCGTGGATGACGAACTGGGACAGCGCGGCCAGCGTGGTCTGCACGGCGACGATCGCGGTGGCCGCGATGGGCAGCGCGACGCGGCCGGTGGTGGCCAGCCAGGCGAGAGTGGCCCAGGTGCCCAGGAGGAAGAGCCCGCCCAGGGCACTGGTGGCCAGGACGATGCGGAGCATCCGCGGAGCCGCGGTCAAGGTTCGCTGATCGACTCGATCGGACAGGGCGCGGTACCAGTAGATGAGGTAGCCGGTCATGCCGTTGGCGCGGACCTCGTCGCCGTAGCGGGAGTAGGTGGCCCACCAGCGCATCATCGAGCGCACGTTGCGGTCGCCGACGTTGAGGTAGTGGGTCTCGTAGTCGATGCGTGCGGAGAGCACGGCTCCGACGCCGGCCGGGAGAACGGCCAGGAGGAGCAAGGGCAGCATGAGCGGGTGCAGGGTGGTGATGACCCCGCTCGCGGCGACCATACGGATCAGGGCGGACATGAACCGCTGGGCGTCTTGCAGCATCGTCCGGGTGCGGGTGACGCCGACTTCGGCGGCTTCTTGCTGGTCGGCGAAGCCGTCCTCGCCGTATGCGGATGCCTCCACGCGGCATACGGCGGCGACGAGGGTGATGTCCGCCTCGGTCATCAGCAGAGGTGTGATCCGGGTGTCGG
Organism: Streptomyces liliiviolaceus; assembly: GCF_018070025.1. Lineage (NCBI taxonomy): Bacteria > Bacillati > Actinomycetota > Actinomycetes > Kitasatosporales > Streptomycetaceae > Streptomyces > Streptomyces liliiviolaceus. The sequence goes on along the minus strand of NZ_JAGPYQ010000001.1, from coordinate 7,595,007 downwards.
CGTAGGAGGACAGGGCGCTGCTGATGCGGCCGATGCCCGCGGCCGTTGCGACGACGACCAGGGCGGGCATGGCGGCGTGCAGGCGTTCGGACACGGCGCCGGTGCCTAGGAGATGAGTCATCGCCTGAGCGGTGAACGCGAGGACGACAGCCGCCGCGGCACCGGTGAGCAACTGGCAGGCGAGGAGAAGCACGACGCCGGTCCTGTCAACTGCCCAGGCCATCCGTGCCGTGTGTCCGAGTACGGACGGAAGGCGCCGGCACATGGCTCCGAAACTGGCGTCTGCCAGCGGGTTCCTCCCGTGCACGCCTTCGAAGGCGATGGTGGCCGGCGGCGGAGGGGGTGGCGCTTCCTTGTCTGAAGTCGAGGCGTCAGTCGCAGTCACCTGCATCCCTCCTTGGGGGTTGTGGCAGCACCTGGATGGCTCGGCGGTGCCCGGCATAACGACATGCCACGGGATTCGAACACGCTCGATTTCGGACGCGCGTGAGCCCTTGAATCGCAAGGGGATGTGCGCGGGATCGCCGCACTGGCACGGCTCGGAGCGGTGCAGATCTGGCCGAATCGCCGAAGCCTGTGACGCCTGTGGCGCATGAGGTTTCCACGTGCTGATCGGCTCGCAGTGATGTAGGGGCGTCGACCCAATCAAGATCATTCTTGCCCAATTGGGTAAGAATGATCTTGGCGGGCAAGGCTTTCCCGGATCGTGTGGTCGCTCGTACGCACGGCATGGTCCAGTTGGCCACGTAGCTCCTCGGTGAGCGTTCCAGCTCCGAGGGCGCAGGCGGTGAGAAGAGTCCGGCAGTCTTGCGCCTCTCGATCGGTAGCGAGGGCGGCACACAGGGGGTGCGCCAGGATGTCTCGGACGGCATAGCCGTCGGACGCCTTGATCGCTCTGCGGTGCAACTCCTCGGCCACGAGGCGCGCTTCGGATCTCTCGGGCGAGGCAATCACGTCCAGGACGGCGAGCCCGAGCCGCGTGTAGAACACGGTCAGAGCTTCCTCTTCTTGGTGTCCGAGGTAGGTGGTCACCAGGTTCTGCAGGGTGCGCTCCCAGGGCAGTCCTGTTGCCCGGTGGCACATGGCGGTCAGGCAGTCGGTGACCGCTTCCTCCCAAGGTTCCCCGGGCTTCGTGTCGTTCAGAAGGTTGTTGGCGTCGCCGGTGTTTCCGGTGGAGAGCGCGGCGAGGACGGCGACCTGGCGGCCGTCGAGCATGCGCTGCCCGACGCCGTGGTGTGCCTCGACGTGGGCGAGTGCTTCCGTCCAGCGGCCGGCGGCGGTCAGTGCGCGGGTGCCATCGGCGAGGAGGACTCGCCACAGCCAGGCGCGGATCTCTTGGCGGTCGCTCGCTGTTGAGGTGAGGTCGGGTGGCACGACGATGTCTTCGAACACGGCGATGGAGACGCTGGTGCTGACTGCGTCGAACAACTGGAGGAGCCTATGGCGGCCGTCGGCATAGTGCCCAGCACGGATGTCGAGACGGGCAAGGTTGACCACGGGTTCGAGGGCACGGATCGCGGCCCGGCCGGACAAGGGGGCGGCGTCTAGGTAGGCGGCAGCATGCTGACGGCACAGCGCGCGGGCGACGTCCGGCATGCCGGTGTCGGAGGCGATCAGTGCGGCCTGGTTGTAGACCGTGGAGGCGATGCTCGCGTCGCCGGTCTTCGCCACCCGTGCGGCGAGTTCGGCGAGCGCTCGAACACGCTGGGGCAGGGGGAGAGTGGGCGGGCGGGGGCGGGCGATGAGCGGGAAGCGCCGGGCCAGGACATCAGGGATTGCCCACATGGTTCGCGGCGCTCCCTTCTGTGGTGGGGTCCGGGCCGAAGATGACGGTTTTCGCGGCGTCGGCGAGAACGGCCTGAGTGGCGTAGGGGAGGCCTATGCGGTTCCAGGCGAACAGCACGTGGTGCGCGAGGACGTCGCGTAGGCCGCGGTGAAGCCGCCCCAACTCCATGAGGTGGGCCAGATCCCGCCCGGCAACGGCATAGGCGCGGGCCCAGTCCGCCAGGTGTGCCAGCGGCCCGCCGGCGCGCATCAGTTCGTCCCCGTTCGCGGAGATCAACCGATGCACGGCAGCTTGTCGTTGCTCGCGACTCTCTGAGGTGACACCTGGGGGCAGCCCTCGGTGGGCACCGACGCGGGCCCAGACGTCGCCCTGTTCGTACCAGTCCAGCCCGGCGGAGCGCATGAGGAGACTGCACAGCATTACGGATGTCTCGCGCCGGTGCGCGCCGCCCTCTCCCTGGAGGTGTTCGAGCAGGGTGCGGCTGTCGTGGTGGAAGAGGCGGTGCGCGCTTGCCATGGCTTCGGCGCCGCCGAAGGCGTTCTCCTCGGGTTCGTAGACGATCTCTGTCCACGCCGTGGTGACCCCCTCGCCCACCAGTGCGTCGAAGCCCTGGCTGATGCGCTCTGCTCCTCCGGCGCCGGGCAGGTAGCGCACACGCCAGCAGGGGCTCTTGCGGATGATGAACCAGCGGGCAAGGACACCTTCGTCCTCGGCGGCCCGCAGAATGGGTGCGAGTCGGGACACCGCGAGGGACTCGGCGCTGTCCCAGTCCGTGAACGCGATATTGGCCTGGCACCAGGAGGACAAGGTCATCGGAGTGCCTCCGCGGTGTGGGCAGCGGCCAGAGGCGGTGTCAGCACGCGTTCGAGCCGCACTTGGTAGAAGCGCAGGATCAGGAGCGAGTGGTCGGAGGCTTCCCGGGTGTCGTCGTTGTCGACGACTTCGACGCTGTGCAGCGCGGAGGCGAGGCCGCCTGTCCCATAGGCACGGTCGATGCGCTGGGGACCGCCCTGGTCGAGCTTGCGCTGTCCGGCAGTGGCGTTGAGTGCCTCAGGTTGACCGAGGTGGTCGGCGGCGTACCGGGCGAGGTCGAGGTAGCCGGCGTCGGTCAGGGCGGCGTCGGGGCGGGTGTCGCTGTGGCGGTGCCCGTCGGCGTCGAGGAAGGTCCGGTGGACCATGTGCGCACGGTCGGTCACCGCGGCCCAGTCGGGCAGGGCGAGGCGTTCGGGATTATGCGGGTAGCTGTTGGTGTCACCGGCGGCGAGAGTGACCCCACCCGCATGCATGGCCGTCCAACATGCCTCCGTCAGACGCTGGTTGGCGTCGAAGCAGCACATATGGAGGGAGAGGAGGTTGAGAGGGACCGGACAGGCGCCCAGCCGCGCGACCACGTGGCAGGGGTGCAGCCACCACGGCTTGGCGCGGGGGCGTGCCTCCACGACGTCGAACATCGTGGGCCGCAGGTAGACGGCGGTCGCGATGTCGGCGTCCGCGTGCGGATTGGGCGCGGAGAGGAACCCGCGCAAGCCCAGCCGGTTCTCCGCGGCGTGCAGGCGTTCACTGCCCCGATCACGGCTGAACTTGGCTTCCTGCTGGAGGAAGATGTCCGGCTCGAACTCGGTCAGGACGTCGAGTGCGAGATCCCGGTGTTCGCCGTTACGGCCGCCGTCGGCCTCGATGTTCCACACGGCGACGGTCACGAGGTCGGTCACTTCAGACCCTTCGGTGTCGGTACGGATGGGCACGGCATCACGCCAGAGCGAGGAAGGTGTCCCAGTGCGGCGCGGGCGCCCTACCCGTGCCCACGGTGTGCAGGGCGAGTGCTGCTCCGGCCGTTCCTTCGAGGAGTTCCGGGCCGGGGTCGCTCTGGTCGAGTGCGGTGATCAGGCGGTCGGTAAGGCTCGGCAACTCCGCGGCGATCTCGGGGTTGTCCGTCTCGGTGGCCATCCGCCACGCCGCGTGAAGGAGTCCGGCCATGCCGTGGCACAAACCGGTCTCAGGGAGCGCATCCAGCTGGAGTGGGTCTCGTAGGGCGGCGAGGATCGCGGTCTCGGCCATCGCGACGCGTGCCGGGTCGCCCAGGGCGAGTCCGGCCAGCTGCTGGGCACGGGCGGTGCCGCCGACGCCGTAGCACCAGGACGGCCGGGGCCGAAGAGCGGAATGAACCTGGTGGGCGGTCACCTGCTCCGCCGAGAGGTGCCCCGGCCACCAGGGCGCCCTCTGGTCGCCTTGGCGCCAGTGGTCCGTCCAGGCGCAGATCCTCGCGATCGCGTCGGCGATGCCGGGCACGGCCGGCCCGCCGAGCAGGGCAAGCGACAGGACGCCGAGGGTGGAGCCGATGCCGTGGGCGAGCCCGACGTTGCCGTGCCCGCCGGGGTAGTCGGGGTGAAGGACGCCGCTGGGAGCGGCGTCCGTCCACCACGGCGGCAGCCCGGCCGGGCTGGGGAGGGGCTCGGTCAGGCGGACCAGGTAGGTGACGACGTCCGCGGTGATCTCGTGGTGCGGGTGGCGGCTGAGGTGGTAGGCGCACAGGCCGGACAGACCGCGGATCAGGTCGAACTCCTCCATGAGGGGGTGCTCGGCACGACTGATGCGCAGGTGGGCGGCGGCCAGCCTGGTTCGGGTGAGGGCGAGGGTGGCGGCGTCCAGGCGGTCAAGGACTGGCAGGTAGCGGCTCGATGCGCTGGACGCCCGGTGCATCACGTATGCGAGGGTGGGAGCGCCGAAGTACAGGTTCGCGTTGGCCGCGGCGCTGACCTCGCCCTGCACCGCCGCCTTCAGCCAGACGTGCGCGGTGTCCCAGTCACCGTGCCCGGTCCGGGCGCGCTCGATGTGTAGAAGGGCGATGCCTGAGGCTCCTCCCGCGAGCGACTGTGGCCAGGACCGGCCGCCGTCGGGGCGTCCGCCGGGCCATGCGGTGCCCGGCTCGGCCAGCGCGTCGGCCAGATAGTCGACGCTCGCCAGCGTCGTGGGAGTGGGAGCGGCGGTGATCACGGTGTACTCCTTGCGCGTGCTGTCCAGCTGAGGGCAGCGGCCTTGGCCAGGTGAAGGTGGGTGCGTTCCTCAGGCAGTCCCGGCCCGTGCATTCGTACGTGGTGAAGGTGCAGCAGGTCCGGCAGCAGCTCGTCCGGATGGAGGGCTGCGTCCGTGAGCGCGCGGCGGTAGTCGGCCAGCGCACCGCGGCGCGCGGACCAGGCTGCGGTGACGTGCTCGCCCAAGCTGCCTGTGGTCGTGTTCACCAGGTCGACGGCTTGGCGGTAGACGGCGCGGGGCGGAGCGGCCGGATCGGTGCGCGTGTGCTTGATCAGCCACTGCATCGCCGCAGCGCTGTCGCCGAGCACGCCCACCGCGATGTCCACCATGCTCGCGGCGGTCACCGCACGAGGGTCGGGGACCTCCGTTCCTACCGCGATGTTGAGCTGCGCCATGGCGGCGGCGGAGTCGGTGGCGAAGTATCGTTCGGCCGCATCGACGGTGGTGGGGCCGCCGAAACGGGCGGTCTCCGGGTGGTAGGTCTCCACACTGGCGTGAGTGATCAGACCGCGTTGCCGCAGGCCGCGGGTCCAGTGGCCGACCGCCTCGAAGGCAGGGCCAAGGGTGCCGGGCAGGCAGGTCAAGCGGACACGAAGGTGGTCGTCGGGGTCCCGGTAGCGGACGAACCACCATTGGGGAGCGCCAAGTTCGTCCAGCAGGGCGGCGAGGTGCCGGGTCAGGATGGGGGTCTGCCGGTCGCGATGACCGTGGAGGTGAAGGGAGATGCGGTTTCTGCATCCGGGCAGGTGACTGTGCTCCCGGGGGACGGCGCCGCCCGCCACCCGGACGGGGGTGATGTTCTGCTCGGTGCTCAGGGGAATGACGACTTCGTGGGCACGGCCGCCGGTCCAGCCCAGGTCCTTCGGGTGCGGTGCCGGGTACAGCGTCACGGTGCCGTCGCGGTCCAGGTGGACGCGCACCAGGGCCCGGTGAGAGGGCTCCGCCAGGTCCAGGGCCATGTGCTGATCGTCCTCGCTCAGGTACACCCGCTCGGGCAGATGGACTTCGCGCCGCCATCGCGCCAGTGCCTCGTCCCACTGCGGCCATGGCGCCGACGTGGGCGGCAGGTCCTCGTGCGTGAGGAGCCAACGGGCCGGGGAGAGGATCGTCCGGCCGTAGCGCAGCGCGGGCAGGAACGGCAGGTGGGAGGCTGCAGTCCCCCACCTGAACCCGGTGCAGGGGACGGCCAGCGCGGCGGGTGCCTCCGTCAGGAAGCGGCACAGCGGGTGCGAGTGGTGGCCCAGGTCCACGGCGTTGAGCAGCAGTGTGTGGACCGGGCGGGCACAGGACAGCGAGACGAGGTGCAGCCGTTCGGCGTCTGCGGTCACCGCGAGGTCCGTGACGGGGACAAGATAGGTGTCCGGGCCGTGGTAGTCGCCGAGCGATATCACCAAGTCGGTCGCCTGTGGGGCGCGCGCGACGTTCTCCGTGAGCGTCGTTAAGGGAGTTGAGCTGATCTGTGCGGGGAGCGCGTCTCGGTGCACCGCGGGCAGAGCGCCGTACGCCTCGGTCATGCGGCGGCGGTCATCGGCGTCGAGCAGGTGGAGGAAGCGTCCGGTGGTCGCGCCGGCCGAGCGCGCCACCCCGACCACGTGCAGCGTGAAATCCCCCTGCTGGAGGGCGGCAACGCTATCGGCATCGATGCGAACGGTCAGTTCAGTGCTCGGCTGGACGGGATGGACCGGATCGACGGTGGCCAGATCCTCGATCACCGCATCGTCGAGCTGGATTTCGAGGTGGCGCTGCATACCGGCGGTGTGCGCGAGTTTGATGAGGCGGCCGACCCGGTCGGGCAGTGGGGAAGGCGTCGGCGTAGTGGTGGCGCCCACGAACCCGGACGGGTAGCCGAGCATGTCGATCGCGTCCAGGACGGGGACGACCGCCCGCGGACCATACCGCTCCAGAAAGTGGCGATGCCACTGGGCCCAGCCAGTCAGGGACGCTTGTGGCGCGAGGCGGATGAGCGCCTTCGCTGCCGCTGCCGCCTCCTGTATGACGGCCGTAGGTACGGTCAGGTCCCAGTCCACCCGCAGGTCGAGCGCGGTCCTGGGAACGGACTGGATCTCTGCTGCGTCAGTGGGCGGGAGGTGAGCTGCGTGGTCGAGGAGGGCGGCGAGTGGGTCGGTGACGGTCATCGCCGGGCGGAGGCTGGTGAGCAGGACGCGCTGCCTGACCAGGTCTGCGATGAGGCCGTCGATCACGGACGGCGGCGCGCTCGGGAAGCTGGTGGTCAATTTCGTGGCGAGGTCACTCCACAGGACCGGTGTCCGTGCCCCGTCCAGAGCCTCGCGGACCGGCGCGGTCATGCGGATCTGCATGTGGTCGGGGCGCCGATCGGGGGTTCCGCTCGGGCGGTGCTCTATCACCCCGCACCCGTCGCGTTCGACGAGGAGGCTGGAGGCGAGCAGCATCAAGTGGGGCCGCAACGCCGGGTGCTGCTCAAAGCGGTCGATGAGGGCCGTACTCCGCGCCGCGTCTGCTCTGGCGGCGGCGCGGTGACCGGTGCCGACACGGAGCGCGGGCACCGTACCTATTCGTACGGCCGCGACGCCAGCGAACAGGCCGAACGGGGTCGCCCGGCTGCGAGCACGCAGCAGGTAGCGCATCATCGCGACCACCGTGCGCCACACGGCAGCGGCAGGTACCGGCTGGCCGGCGTAGACCTGATCCACACTGCTCGCGAGGTCGGGGCTGGCCGCCCTGACGGCTGCCGCGAAGTCGTTGTCACACCAGACGTGTTGGAGCCACGCCCGCCAGGACGCTGGGCCCGCGCACGCGCCAGTGAGATCAGGCCAAACGATCTGGCGCTCGGGATGCCATGCAGACGCCCGGACCAGGGCCGCATCAAGGTGGCGATACATACGCCCCTCCTGGGACTGCGTGGTTGCCCGGCCGCGCCCGTAGCGCGGGCGTGACCGGGGACAGCGATGGACGCGGTCGGTACTACGCGGGGCAGCTCGTGCACGCGGTCGCGCACGTGGAGTTGCAGCCGTCGTCCGTCATCCGAATGAGCTGGTCCGAGGAAGGACCGCCCTCCACGATGGTGATGTCCAGGTCGAAGTCAGCGAACTCCGGCACTTCGGCGACCGGTTGCGCGGGTATGGCCGGTCGTTCCAGTTGAACGGTCATGCATGCCTCCTTGAGGTAATAGGTGAGGGTGTGCAGGGTCCCGGAGCCCTCGCAGGGCCCCGGAGTCTCAGGTCCAGGACGCGGTGACGATCCCGTGCCGCCGCAGCACGGCGTTCTGCGGCAGCGGGGTAGGGGCGGGGCCCGGCAGGTACCGGAACGTCACGGCTCCCCTGCGACGGTGGTGTTCGGCCCAGCGGCGCAGCAGTTCCGAGTACTGGTCGGCGAGGGCTTCGGCCTGCGGACCGTGGGCGATGACGCCGCTCTCGAAGCCGCCGGTGTCCTCGTTGTCGCGGCGGGTGCGGTAGGCGATGCTGTCCTCGCTGACCAGCGCGGACACCCCGACCAGGGCCGACGGGTTCACCAGGCCCTGGTCGACCACGTCCTTGGCGGCGTGCAGCCGCACCACGCTTGGCAGGTTGAGCGTGAGGTACAGCTCCAGTTCGTCGGGCAGGTCCCACGCCGCCCCCGACCAGCGCACCAGCCTGGGGGCGTCCAGGGCATGGTTGAGCGCCTGCGGGTTGAGGGGTACCCGCCCGTCGTCGGTCTGCACGACGACGCCCTCTCGCAGCAGTGCCTTGCGTTCCTCGGCGGCGCCCTCTCCCTGCATGGGTACGAAGTGCGCCAACCGGTAGGAGCGGCTGACCAGGCCCTCGCCGTCGCGGTCGAAGGCGATCGAGCGGGTCGTGCCGCACACCGTCAGCGGAACGACGAGCCGGCCCTTCTCCGTGAGTCCGTCGATCCACGAACGGGGGATGTCCCACGCAGCGGCGGTGACGATGATCCGGTCGTACGGTGCCCCCTCAGGGACGCCCCTCTCGCCATCGGCGAGCACCGTCTTCACCAAGGTATAGCCGGCGTCGTCCAGACAGAGGCGGGCGCGGTCGACGATGTCCCCGTCGATGTCGACGGTGGTGACCTCACCGTCACCGCCCACAAGTTCCTGGAGATACGCGGCGTTGACCCCGCCGGAGCCGATCTCCAGAACCTTCATCCCGGGCTCGATGTCGGCCTGCTCCAGCATCACGGCCTGAAGGTGGGCGGCGGACATGACGCTGACGTTCAGGCCGTTGTCGTCCTTCTTGACCGGCACGATGCGGTGGAGATCGTAGACGACTTTCAGGGACGCTTCCGGCGCGAACAGGTGCCGGGGCACCATGGCGAAGGCCGCAGCAACCGCCTCGGACGTGATCGCGTCCTGATCACGCAACGCACGGACCATCTCTGCACGCAACCTGTCTGCATCGCGAACGGTCGCGTCATCAACGGCAGTCATCCGATTACCTACTTCTGTCTCTGGGAGGGGTGCCTGTAACCGAGGCCGGAGTGGTGCTGGGGACGCTAGCCAGGGCGTCGCCCCTTGGTCCCGGCCACGCGCCGAGGTGCGGGACAGCTGATCAACTTCGACTGAGACTGCATCAAGTAGGTCCTCGGCAACGGCACTTGCTGAGGCCGGCTGGTTGCTGATGACTCGGGTGTCCCGGCGTGGAGAGTTGCCATACCGTCCGTGACCGGAGGCCGTGTGGCTCTCCACACCGGGAGACGGGCCCGCCCCTGTGCCGTAGAACCCCACGAACGGCGAGCACAGGGACGGGTGTCTGGCAAGGTCGGCCGCCGGTTCCGGATCACCGACTACTCGGGGACCAGCGACCGGCCAGCCGGCCCCGCGTACGGCAAGTGGATGTAAACGGGGTTGCCGAGCAGGGGAGTTGGCGATTGATGGGGTGTAGCCACCGCCCAGCGCCGAGGCGCTGAGGTTCCCCGTAGGGGACGTGGGGCCGTGGCCCAGCGCCGGGCGAAGACTCGGGCAGACAGAGGACGCTGCCCGACGTCTGCCATGGGAGCGCGCTCGATCACCTCGCTCGTGAGGAGCCGGCGAAGGCAGTACAGACCCACGCCGATCGTCTCGCGATCGTTGGACGCTCCCGGACTCGGCAACCGCCCGGCGACATCAGCCGTCACTGTGGCCATCACGATGCCTCATCGGGGATCGTCAGTGAGCACCACATCATCGTGCCGTCGGGACTTGCGCCCCACTCCTTCGCGACGGCCGGCACGAGAAACAGGCCGCGGCCGTTCTCGTCGGCCGGGCCGGCAGAACGCAGCCGTGCTGGAGTCGAGCTGTCGTCGGTCACCTCGATGCGAAGGTCATCGGTGAAGCGCCACACCTTGAGTCCGACCGATCTTCCCTTGCCATGTTTGATGGCGTTGGTCACCAGTTCGGAGACGACGAGCGTGGCGTCGTCGGTCAGCATCGTCAGGTCCCACCGGCTCAGCTGGCCCCTGGCGACTTGTCTCATCTCCGCAGTGCGGATCTCAGCCGGGAGGAAGTCGACCTGGAAGCCGCACAGAACCGCCTGGTCCTCGGGTGAGGAACTGAGGGCGAAGGACTCGCTGGACGTCGTCACACCCGTCGCGAACGTCGTGCCTCGTTTCGCGATCATCCTGCCTCCGAGAGCACGGGTGTGCGAACGGAGGCGCGGGCGGGAACGAACCCGTGCGGCATGGGGAACAGGGGCTCACCAAGGGCACGCCAGAAGAGACGATCACCGGTGAAGGCACGTCGCGCGTGCAGCCAGCGTTCGTTATCCAGCAGGTAGCCCTGGCCGAGAGCCAGGGGAAGACGTACCTGATGATGTACGGCTGCGGCCCGCAGTTGCGGGAGGTAGGGGTGCACTATCGGGTTCCAGCGCGCCAGCCCGTCGAACCGGAGACGAACGGACACCCTCAGATCGTCATGGACGGTGAACACCTGCGTGGTGTGTCCGTCACCGGCGCCGAAGAAGGCGGTGCGGGGCTGCGCCAGAGCCAGTCCGGCCTGCCGTTCATCAGCGAAGAGGCCGGAGTGCACGGCCTGCCCATCGGTGAGCAGGCATTCCCCGCCGACCACGGCAGTTTGCCCGCACACAAGGAGCATCAGACGGGGCGGATTGGGTGTCCCGGAGCGCTCGGTGTGTGGATCGAGAGGGCCGTTGCTGAACCCCGCGAAGCCCGCCCGATGTGCATCGCGTCGGTTGTCGCAGATCGTGGTGAGACCGTCCGGCTCACTGTCGCGGTGCGGCACCACATTCATGATCCGGGTGGCAAAAGCGAGCACGGCAGCGCGTGAGGCAAGGCCGTCGACAGTGACCAGGCCCGTCTTCCGAAGCCGCCCCGCGATCCTCGCCTCCGCTCCCGTCGCGGTGAGGTCGATACGGTTGCGCGCGAAGACGTCGGCGTACGGCTCATGAACTCGGCGCATCCTGAAGCTCCTTCTCGGCGCTGTGGTGTTTTCACTGTTCGGCGCCGCGAGGGCGGGGGTAAAGCGACGGATTGTCGACTCGGGCAATTCGCCCACGCCCGTGTTGGTCCACGGGGCGCGTGCTACGTTCCGCACACGCCCGGCCACACGTGTAATGCGAGGAGAGCGATGGATTACACGCCCCCTACATGGCCCGTCTCCGTCAAGGGCGTCGCCGTGGACGGCAGGCGACGCGTACTGCTGCTGAAGAACGAACGCGAGGAGTGGGAACTGCCAGGAGGGCGACTCGAACCCCGCGACACCACAGCAGAGTTCGCTGTGGAGAGGGAGATCGAGGAGGAGACCGGCTGGGCGGTGAAGGCCGGTCCGCTCCTGGACGTGTGGATCTACCAGCCGCTGCCCGTCGCCATGCCGGACCGGCGAGTCGTGATCGTCACCTACGGATGCACCGTCCTCACTCCGGACATGCCCCCCGTGCTGAGTCACGAGCACAAACAACTCGGGATGTTCACGGCCGACGAAGTGTCCGGCTTGGCCATGCCGGACGGATACAAACAGTCCATCGGTACCTGGTTTGCGCGGATGTGACCGGCGATGGACGGCACGATGATGGCACGACGCCCTCAACACACCGTGTGGCATTGGGCCACCCCGCAGGCCGAGGCAATCCTCGCCACCCGCGACATTGGGGCTATCCTGCGCTTCCACCGCGGTGTGCACGGCATAACCCAGACCGAACTTGGACAGCTTCTCGGCTACGACAAGACGTACATCTCGCTGCTGGAACTGGGCAAACGAAGCCTCGAAGATGTCGGCTCTCGTCGGCACATCGCGAAGTCCCTGTGTCTGCCTCCGCACGTCGTCGGCGTCACTGATCCTGCGGACACCGATCACCGCGCCATGCTCCAGTTCGGCGAGTCCACCGTCCGCCTTGCCGAGATCGCTCGGCAATCCGGGCACGCTTCCGAAGCGGTCGCCGAGCTGTGGCCACTGGTCGCCCGGCTCGAAGCGCGCATGGAGGACGGTCACATGGAACGGGAAGTCCTGTACCTGTTGGCCCGAGCTCGTGTCGGCCTTGGTGTCGCCCTGGGCAATGTCCTCCCAGAGGAGCGACTCAGTACCGCTGCCCGCTGGACTGCGAAGAGCATCGCCCTCGCTCGTTACTTCGGCGATCCGGTCTTCACGTCCTACGTGCTGCGCATGCACGGAAACGAACTGCGCAAAGCCCGCCTCCACGGAGCCGCCGTCGACCGGCTTCAACACGCGGCAGCTCTTGCACCGGACCACGAGGCCAAAGCAGCTGTGCTGCCACTCCTCGCTCGCGCGGCCGGCGCCCTCCGAAATCAGCCCCTCTTCGACGAGGCGATGAGGGAAACGAACCGGCTTCTCGCCGAGACCGAACACACCTCGTTGTTCAATCCCTACGCCCTGCACGAGATCCGACTTCGAGGCCTGATGGCTACTGGCAAGACTGATATCGCCATACGACTGGTCGAGCAGGGCAGTCCCGTACCGACGATGACCGTCGCCCCGCAGTGGCGCGTGATCGAACTCATCACCGTCGCCCAAGTACGGCTGGCCGCTGACGACTGCGCCCGCGCTGCGCAGTCCCTGCACACCGCCGTCGACGAAGCCGTCCGCCAGCGCCTTCCGCACCAATTGCAGCGCATTGTGCGCGCGGCGCACCATCGGCTGCCGGAGATCAGGGAAGCCGCAGACCATGGCCTGGACCGGATTCGGCAGGAGATGGCCGCCTAACTTGATCTCGTCCCAGAGCAGCACCGGCCGGCCTCGGTTACCGAACTTGAGGAGCATGGTCATGGGCCCATCGCACCGCGTTCCGAAGCCGTCTACCAGGGGAATCCCGAGGGGGAAATTTCTGTCAAGGGGGAACCCCGGAGGGAATTGAGGCCATGATTGAATTCCGCCCACGACAAAGGTCACACTGATGCCAGATCAGTTCGCCGAACTGCTGCTCCGGCTCCGGAAGGGCACGGGCCGGACGCAAGAGGAGCAGGCCGACGCGATCAACGCTGCCTCCGGGCGACAAACCGTGAGCCGCCGGGAGATCAGCCGCTATGAAAACTCCGAGAACGTCCCAACGAACCACACACTCGCCCACATCGCCGCGGCCTCCGGGGTCCCCGTCGACGAGCTACTCCTGGCGGCCAAAGCGGCCCGTGCCCGACGGCGTCGGGGAAACGTTCGTGAAGAGGAGGACCAGGACGACGTGAAGCGCCGCCAGCTGCTGGGCAGCGCCGCCATCGGCGTAAGCGCGGCTGCCGAGCCCTGGGGGAGGCTCGCTTTCGCTCTCAGCAAGGGCTCCCGTATCGACACGCCCGCTGCGGTCGCGCTCATCAACAGAGCTGCCGACCTGCATGTGCAGGAACTCAACCTCAGTGCCCAGCGCCTGCAACGCACGGTCGAATCGCACCTCGACGCGATCACGGTAGCCCTGCCTCATGCCGGCGAGCACGAACGGGTTCTCACCATCGCGGCCGGGGAAACCGCTGCCCTGGCCGGATGGGTGGCCTGGGACTTGAGCGAGTACGACAAGGCCGACGCCTACTACGACGTCGCGACTGCGTGCGCGACGAAGGCCGGGCACCCTGCACTCAGAGCCTTGGCTCTCACCTACGCTAGCTACGAGGCTTCGACACCGAAAAGGAAGCTGGAACTCCTCACCCAAGCTTCCAAGGACGTACGCGGTCACGGCAACGCCACGGCCGCCGCCTGGGTACTCGGAAGACATGCGGAGGAAGCTGCCGCGGTCGGCGACGAGATAGGGGCTCTGCGCGCGCTTGACCGAGCACGCTTCGCTTACGACTTTGCGGATCACACCGGCGAACAAGCGTGGGTCCGCTTCGTGACGCCGTATCGGATGGATTCGTTGGCCCTGTCCGTGTTCGGGCAGCTGGGGCGGCCCGAACTCACTCCCACGGCCGACACTGCGATCGGCCGCCTCGGGGACGAACTCCCGGACGGCGGCGTTGTCGTCCTCGGTGATCTCGCCTCGGCGCTTCTACATGGGGGCGACGTCGAACAAGGCGTTCACGTGTCACGCCAGTTCACGGCCGCATCACAAGCCAAGCCGAACACGATGGGCAAGGAACGTGCCGCGAAGATCGCCGCACGGCTCCCGGAAAGTGAGCGAGAACTCGCCCATCACCTGGGACAGTTCGCGGCTTGAGCAGATCCCATTGCCCCGGACACTGGCGACCTGAGAACCCGACTGTCGCAGCTCGCCGCGCGTCGCGTCACTTGTCAGTCCCGCGTTGTCTCCTCAACAACCCACGCCAGATACGCATCCGATCCCCCAGTCACAGGCAGCGTGATCCATTGAGGGACGTCGTACGGGTGCCTCTCGGACAACCACGTCTCCAGCTGAGGGAGGCGCTCTGTCGTGGTCATGTACGAGATACGCCACTCCAACGTCGTCTCGACCTCGCTCTTCCACCAGTAGACGGCAGTGATCGGCGCGTCAATGTGGACGCCGGCTGCCAGCTTGCTTTCAACCGCGCCCCGGGCCAGCTCCTTTGCCTGGTCCTCGTTGTCGATGGTCGTCTGTGCGATCACAATCTCGTTGGCCACGCAACTACCTCTCCAGCTCGATGTACCACGACCTTACTCAGCAGCCTCAGGTTGGCTCCGGAGAAGTAGATGGCCCTTTCGGGCGGCCTACGATGGCTCCACTCGCGTCTTCGGGGCGATCCATCGCCTCAGCGAACGTGGAGTCGTGCGCTGGCTCGCCGAAAGGCTGGAGGGGCTGGTGTCCTGAGTCGTTAATTCGTGTGCAGTATGCGGCGAGGGTGTCGAGTATGTCGTCGGCGGTCTTCGCCTAGACGAACGGCCTGGGGTTTTTGTTCCACTCGTTGATCCAGCCGCGGATGTCCCGTTCGAGTTCGATGACGCTGCGGTGGGCAGAGCGGCGGAGTTTGCGGCAGGTCAGCTCGGCGAACCAGCGTTCGACGAGGTTGAGCCAGGATGCCGAGGTGGGAGTGAAGTGCAGGTGGAAGCGGGGGTGCCGGAGCAGCCACTTCTTGACCGGCTCGGTCTTGTGGGTGGCGTAGTTGTCCAGGATCAGGTGGAGTTCGAGGTTCTTGGGGGACGGCGGCGTCGATGACCTTCAGGAAGCGGAGGAACTCCTGGTGGCGGCGGTAGTGCTGGGCGGTGACCGAGCCGGAGGCGATGTCCGGGGCGGCGAACAGGCTGGTCGTGCCGTGCCGGACGTAGTCGTGGGTCATCTTCGCCGGCGTGATCGGCGCCATCGGCAGCACAGGCTGAGTTCGGTCCAGGGCTTGTATCTGCGACTTCTCGTCCACCGAGAGGACCAGGGCGTTCTCAGGCGGGGAGGGAAATGCCCACCACGTCACGGCCCTTGGTCACGAACTGTGGGTCGGTCGACAGCTTCCACGTCTCCACGATGTGCGGCTTGAGGCCGAACGCCCGCCAGATCCGCGAGACGGCCGACTGCGACATGCCCGCTGCCCCGGCCATCGAGCGCGTCGATCAGTGCGAATCACCCGTTGGTGGCGCCTGGCCGAGCGTCGTGGCGACCAGGGCTTCGACCTGCTCGTCCGTGATCTTCCGCGGGGCTCCCGGCCGCGGCCGGTCCACCATGCCCTCCAGCCGGTCCGCGGCGAACCGGGACCGCCACTTACGCACCGTCTCCCGCGAGACACCCAGGTCATCCGCGACCTGCGCGTTCGGCAGGCCCTCCGCGCATGCCAGCACGATCCTCGACCGCAGCACCAGCGCCTGAGACGCGGTCTGCTTGCGCAACCAGCCCCGCAGCACCCGGCGTTCGTGATCGCACAACTCCAGCGGCAACGGCTTCGGGCCAGGCATCACCCCACCCTACAACCGCAAGCGAACTAACGACTCAGGACCCTAGCTCCGTAGCTGCCAACGCTCCCGGCGGTTGACGGGGATATCCCCCGTCCTGGTGGTCCGAAAGGATCACTGAGGCGGGGGTTCTCCCCGCCGCGAGGTGGCAAACATGATGTCCTGACAAGATTACGCTCAACAGCTCCTGCTTGGTTGGGATGAGGAGATGGGTGCACGCTGCAACATCGATTGTCGAGAACGAGTTTACATGGGCACGATATTTGACTACGAACTGACGATACTGGTTCCGGCTCGGTACTGTGCTGACGACTCGTCCGCTGGTGGTCAGTAGCGCTCGCCAATGATCACGTAATGGCGATAGATCACGCTAGGAAGCACCAGGAGAGAAGATGGCGTTAATAAAAAGAGGTGGCGATGCTTCACTTGAGAAGGGGGAGATATTTGCTGCCGTGCGGAGCCGCTATCCGCACCTCAGTAAAGATGAGCATGAACGGCTCACAGCAGAACTGATTAGATGGATTGTGAAAGCCCTACAAGAAGGCAGAAATATTGGGGCATTCAGAGAAATGCCGAATGGCGACATTGAGATCAGCATGGTCGCCCTTGTTGAACAAGCCGCCACGCAAATAACCAAGTGACGCGGAGTGGTTATGGAGAACACCGATGCCCCGCGCGCTCAGATAATAGTCTCACTAAACGGAGACCGTTCATTCGTCGAGACAAGGGGCTATGTTAGCCGTAGTAGCCGGAAGGCTGAACTGCCAGAGCAGGAAGCCCAGGAGAGTCCTTACGTAACGACTCTCTATGACTCTAAAGATCTTGAAAAATTGCGGCACAGAAGTTTTTGGTGTGTTCAAGTCGCCATGTTCGCGGGTCTCGTATTTATTGCGACTGGTATCGCTGCAGTTCTCTTCTCGCCTGATTTGACGAAAGGAATCGTAGCTGGTTTTGCGAGTGGAGTTGGCTCAGCTACCGCGTTCTACCTTCGCGCAACACATATGAAAGTCTTCAATGGAATATTGAATCACATTATTGCGCAAGGTAAGCTCAACAATGACATCGCCCACCGAGCTGCCTTTTGGAAGACGTGGAATAAGGCAGTGGACAGTGGCGATCCAGCGACTGTCCGTACGCTCTTCGAGCTCTTCCCGCACGCGAAGGGTAAAGGCAAGTAAATGGCCACATACTTTTCGCTCTATCTGGGTGCTAAAATAGGGCGTACGCCGCGACCTGCTTAGAAACGGTCGAGGCATACGTATTAGTGGATCCTGCGGATGGCCTATCTGTCCGTCTCCGGAGATAGATCAACACCCTCAACGAGACCAATCATGTTGATCTCAAAGCCGCCATTCGGCAGTTCTTGGAACGACCCAAGATTCTTGCCCTTCCGCAGGTATTGGGCAATAATTTTGATAAGCTCCTTTGCGGGCTCGTCGACGGAGCTAGGGTCCTGAGTCGTTAGTTCGCTTGCGGTTGTGCGATCACGAACGCCGGGTGCTGCGGGGCTGGTTGCGCAAGCAGACCGCGTCTCAGGCGCTGGTGCTGCGGTCGAGGATCGTGCTGGCATGCGCGGAGGGCCTGCCGAACGCGCAGGTCGCGGATGACCTGGGTGTCTCGCGGCGGTAGTCGGTCCAAGCGAAGCTCTTGCGTCCGTCGCGTCGGCCGTCGTCGCGGCGGGGCCGGTAGATCAGCCGGGAACGTTCACCGGGCTTGTAGCAGGTCAGGGCGGCGATCGAGATGCGGCGGCGGGAGGTGCCGCGGACCCGGATGACGGGTGTCTGCCCGCGGCGGGCCCAGGTGCGGGCGATGGGCGGCGTCATCGAGAGGCTCAGTCAAGATTTCCGTGATGGGGTCACACAGCGTGAGAGCGGTCAAGCGAGGAGGACTCGCTTGCGGAGCAGGGCGAATCCGGCCCGTCCGTACATCTGTCGCTTCAACATCTTGATCCGGTTGACGTGTCCTTCGACGGGGCCCGAACTCCAGGGCAGCGTCAGTCCTGCGACGACGGCGTCGTGGTCGCGCTGGAGCCCGTCGACGAAGGCATGAAAGGCTGGCAGGTCATCGGCGCGGACTGTGTCTGTCCAGTTGCTGATGGCTTCAGGTCACTGCAGAGCCCCGGTCGCCGGCGGGAGCCTGGTGGCGGATCGCTTCGTGAGATTGAACATGGCCAGGGGGAAATCCCTTGGTCGCGGCGGGATCGTCCAGGTCACCAGCACTGCCACCATCTTGTGTAGAAGGGGGAGTTGGCCTGCTGCTCCTCGTTGGAGGATCCGGGTTCCGGATTCGGGCTGCAATCGGCCTACTGCCACCGATCCTGTTCTGGAGTTGCTGATCGAACCACACATCGGAGGGGACTCCGTCTCCCCGTCGCGGTAGACGACATTGAGGACTGGAGCGAAGCGACGCGGATTTCTTGGGGCGATCTGGTAGCCGAGTCTGCGCCGCCCTGAGCAGCACGGACTGTCCGTCATGACGCTCGTTTGACGCTCTGGCCGCTCTCAGGCTGCACAGCGAGCTAAGAAAGCGCCCCTGAACTGGCCTTTTCCGCGACTCACAGGAGCCGACATTTTTCCGATGACGCATCATGTGGAGTGCGTGGCGATTCTGGAGCCGGTCGCCAAGGGCGTCTGAGTTGCGGGTCGTTCGCGTAGGGCCTTGCCTTGGGCGGTCTGTTCGTGTGCTGCGGGGAGCTGCTCCGGATCGGGCTGGTCCGGGGCGGTCTTGGGGTGGTGCAGGCGGAGGGTGATCAAGGCCGTGAGGGTGAAGACCGTGGTCTCGTACGTCATGGCGTGCGTGAATGACGCGTTCGTGTTCGCCGCCGGGGCGAAATAGGCCAGCCCTGCCATCGTCACGCCGATCGAGCCGCCGAGTTGCTGGGCCGTGGGGAGCAGGCCGGACACCGACGTCGCTGCGGGGCCCCGTACGCCTGCCAGGACCAGTGTGAACACCGCGGCCGTGAACAGGCCGAACGCGGCGCCCCCGGCTGCCAGGACCGGCAGGACCGGCAGTGCCGCGTGGTGGACGGGCCCGGTGTCGATGAGCGGTGCGAGTGCCGCGGCCGTGGCCGCGAGGACCAGCGCCGCCGTCGTCAGCGTCGTCGTGCCCCAGCGGCGCGAGAGGGCCGGGGCGGCCCGGCTGCCCGCCACTGCCGCCGCAGCGAACGGTGCCGACACCAGCGCGGCGGACAGCGCCGTATATCCGAGTGCGGACTGCAGGTGGAGGAAGAGCAGGTACGTGAAGGAGGGGACTCCGGCGTTGAAGACGAACACCAGCAGTACGCCCCGCCGCGCGGTTCCGTCGCGCAGGACCGACGGGTGGATCAGGGGGTTCGGCCGGTGCCTCAGGGTGCGCACGAAGCAGGTGAGGGTCGTCGCGGCCACGGCGAAGGAGGCCCACGTCCACCAGGGCCAGCCGGCCTCCCGGCCCAGCGCGCACGGGACGATCAGCGCGGCGAAGCCTGTGGTGGACAGTGCCGCTCCCGGCCAGTCCACCCGTTCTCCGGACGTGTCCCGCGTGGGCAGCAGCAGGGCCGAACCAGCCAGCGGGACCAGTGCCACCGGCACCGTGACCAGGAAGACCGCGCGCCAGCCGAGGCCGAAGAGGTCGGCGCCGACGAGCAGCCCGCCGACGAGGGGTCCGGCCAGCGAGGCCACGCCCATCGTGGCGCCGTACAGGGCGAGGGCCCGTGGGCGGCGGTCCGGTGGAACGCCGGTGCGGATGAGTGAGAGCACCTGCGGGGCGACCAGGCCGCTGCCCGCACCCTGCACCAGCCGGGCCGCGATCAGCCAGCCGGCACCGGGCGCGGCGGCGCAGGCCAGCGAGCCGGCCGTGAACACCGCGGTGCCCAGCGCGAACAGCCGCCGGTAGCCGTAGCGGTCGCCCAGCCGTGCGGCGGTGATGAGCAGACACGCGTACGCCAGGGTGTATCCGGCCAGCACGAGCTGCACCGCGCCGGGGCCCGCGCCCAGACCCGACTGGATGGCCGGCGCGGCGATCTGCGCGATCGTGACGTTGAGCAGCTGTACGAAGGTCGCGCTCAGCACCACCGGGAGGAGCGGGACGCGTCGGCCGGTCACCGGGTCAGGGCCTCGGCGAGTTCCTGCGGGCGGGCGGCGAACGGGCTGTGGCTGCCCGGAAGCGTGCGGACCGTGAACGGCTCGTCCGGCAGGGCCCGGTCGGCCTCCGCGATCATCAGGTCCTGCGTGGCCGTCGGCAGCGCCCGGTCGTCCGCGCAGCGCAGGAAGGTGCGGGGGATACGGCCCCACCGCGCCGCGGTCAGGGTGACGGGGGTCGTCGGGACGGCCAGGGGCAGGTCGGGGCTGAGCGCGGAGCGCCAGCGGTCGAAGCGGTCGGCGGGCGTGTCGTGGTAGTGGGTCTGCCGTAGTTCCTCGACGTAGGCGGGGTCCTGCGACAGAGGGTCGATCCGTACGGCGCCCAGGGCCTCCGGGTCACCGAGGTTGAGGCTCTGCCCGCGAGCGGTGGTGTTCTCGGGCGCGCCCAGGTAGTCGAAGAACCGGGGACGGCCCGCGGGCACGAACGCGGAGAGATAGACGACCTGGTCGACCAGTTCGGGCGCGCGTTCCGCCGCCAGCGACGCGGGACCGCCGCCCGCGCTGTGCGCGACGAGCACGACACGGCCGTAGCGGCGGACCCGGCGCAGTGTGTCCAGGACGGCCTCGGCGCAGTCGTCCATCGTCACGTCGGCGAGCCGCGACCTCTCGGTCAGCAGGCCGGGGCGGCCGGGCAGCAGGTATCCGCTGGGCAGGGGAGCGCCGAAGCCGTGTCCCGGCAGGTCGACGGCGACGCTCGCGGCACCGAGGCCGGCGAGCGCCCGCTGCGTCGCCGCCCACTGCCACGAGCCGTGCCAGGCGCCGTGGACCAGGACGAAGACGGTGCTCACCTGATGAGCGGTGGTGTTCGGGGAGGGAGGCATGGCCCCATCCCAAGCGATCACCGTCCGTCGATCCAGCAGAAGATATGGCACGCTGAGCGGCGATACTTTGTGTGTATGGGTGCCAGGTGCCAGGTACGGAGGGGAGCGGTATGGAAGCGCGGCATCTGCGGTACGCGCTCGCCCTCGCCGAGCACCGGCACTTCGGCCGCGCCGCGCGTGCGCTGGGCATCGCGCAGCCCCCGCTGTCCAAACAGATCGCCGACCTGGAGCGGGAGACCGGGGCCCGGCTGTTCGACCGTACGCGCCAGGGTGTGTTCCCGACCGCCGCGGGTGAGGCGTTCCTCGCCAGGGCGCGGCGGGCGCTGGAGGAGATGACGGCGGCCAGGACCGACGCCGGCCGGGCCGCGCGCGGCGAGACGGGACGGTTGCGGCTCGGGTTCATCGCCTCCGCGCTGCTGGACCCGCTCCCGGACGTCCTGGGCCGGTTCGGGCGTGAGCGGCCCGACGTACGGCTGGAGCTGCACGAGATGGCGTCCCGCCGCGGCACCGCCGCTCTCGTCGCCGGTGAACTGGACGTGGCGGTCACCCTCGGACCGCCCCGGGGCGCGGGCGCCGAGCATCTGGTGTCCGTCCCCGTCGGACACGACCATCTGATCGCCGTGGTCGGCAGCGCGCACCCCTACGCGGGCCAGGCGTCGGTGAGCGTGGACCAGTTGCGGCGGCAGCCGCTGATCGTGGCCACCGGGGAGGACGAGCCCGTCATCGCCGCCGGGCTGCGCGCCCTGCTGGGCGAGGACGCGGCGGCGCTGGAAGGTGCCACCGTGGCCAGGGACGTGCACACGATCATGGGCCTGGCCGCCTGCGGGGTCGGGGTGGGCCTCGGACCCTCCCGGATGCGGGAAGCGGCGAGGCCGGGGATCCGGTTCTGCGAGGTGACTCCGAGGACGGCGTTGCCCGACCTGGTCCTGTCCTTCGCCCACCGGGACCGTTCCCCCGCCCTGGACGCCTTCCTCGACGTCGTCCGCCGGAACTGCCCCGACGTCGGCGCCGCGCTCGACCTGCGGTTGGGCCGGGCTTGAGGGCCCCGTGACCCGCTCGCATCGATGTGCAGGGACCCACGGACCAGTCTGCAGGGACGGCACGGACCACGAGTCGCCGTCGACGTGTCCGCCGGAGGAACTCGGCAGACGCCGTTGACGTGTCCGCCCGCGGAACCCGGCGTCGACCGCGTGGTCGTCGACGCCACCGGTGGTTCACCCGTCCCGGGACGCCCGCCACCGCGCCAGGGCCGCGGGCAGATGCTCCTCCACGCGGGCGGGCAACGGCTCGCCCTGCGTCGTCGCGATGAGGGCTTTCGCCACGTCGTGCACCTTGGTGTTGGAGTGCTGGGACACATGGACCAGGATCTGCCAGGCCTCCTCGGCGGTGCACGACCAGGCCGCCATCAGCACCCCGCGCGCCATGTCGACTATCGGCCGCCGCTCCAGAGCCTTCTTGAGCTGCTCCGTCTCCGCCAGCAGCTGCTCCCCGGTCGGCATCCTGCCCTCGGTGCAGCCGACTTCACGACTGATCTCGCGCTGTGCGCCGTGCGGGGGCCGTTCTGCGAGATCGCGCCGGGAGCCGGGGCGCTGGGAAGGGCGCATGTGGGGAGCCTTCCCGCCCGTTGTCGGTCGACACATCGACACATCGATGCATCGGCGGTCCGGTGTCGGGGCGCGTGTTGTCGCAGGGGCGATCGGCCGGCCGGCGGTCAGCGGTCAGCGGCCGAGTGCCTTCGCCAGTTGCTGCTTGTTCATCGACGAACGGCCCTCGATGTTGCGCTTCTTCGCCTCCGCGTACAGCTGATCCCTCGTCGGCCCCTGGGCGCCGCTGTGCGAGCGCTCGCCGCCGCGCTGCGGGGCGGACTTCCTGTCCTGGGTCGACGTCCTGCTCGCCGTCTTCGACTCGCCGGCGCGGGCCCTCTCCTTGTTCACGGTGCGTGCCGCGATCTCCTTCGCACGCCCCGTCGACGTGCCGCGCTTCTCGGCGCTCTCCTTGATGTGCTCGTACTGACGCTCGCGCTTCGCGTTGGAACCCTGCGGCATGACGAACTCCTCCCGGACCGGGGGCGGTCGGCTCGGCCGGGCCCTCGTTTCGATGATGTCCCGCGTACCCCTCGGTCGGTTTCTCACCCGGAACACGCGTCTCCCATCTGATGCGGTGCCCCACCGGGTGTGCGAGCGGACGGCGACCGAACGGATGAGCCGACAACTCCGCCCGGGCCCTCGGCGAAACGTGGCCCTTGGCGAAACGCGACCCTCGGCGGAGCACGCCCCTCCGGCGCTCCGGCTCTTCGGCCCTCCAGCTCTCCGCGCGAGGCGGACGTCCCCCGATCGCCCCCTGAACCCCCTCTGCGCCAAGGAGGTTGAGCCGAGCGCTGTCACGCACGGTGTGTAGGTCGCTACGCTTGTTCCGGTGCGGGTGACTCCGTATCGGGAGTGATCGGGAGCGATCGGGAGCGTCGGGAAGGCGGTGCGCGGCGACATGGGTGCCTCTGTCAGGGGACTGCTGGACAGTCTGTCTCCAACGGCGGACGAGGAAGAGCGCCGTGAATGGGCGGTCGCCTGCGCCCACGCCCTCGGCCTCGGCGGGATCGCGGTCTCTCTGGGACGGGAACTGGTGTGGTTCAGCGACAGCACCAGCGCACGGCTGGAGGACATGCAGTTCGTCCTGGGGCAGGGCCCGGGCCTGCTGATCGAGGACGAGACGGAAGTACGGCAGGTGCCCGACCTCGGCCGGCTGCTGGCACGGCAGTGGCCGCAGTTCGCCGCCGAGGCGGAGGAGCTCGACATCGCCGCTCTCTTCGTCTGGCCCGTGCACATCGGCGCCGTACGCACCGGGACGATGACCGGATACCGGCGTACGCCGGGACCGCTCACCCGGCAGCAGCTGACCGAGGGCTGGCTGGTGGCCGACGCGCTCGCGGAGCAGGTGCTCAAGAACTGGCCGGCCGTCTCCAGCGCACACAACGGCCGTGGCCACACGGGCATGGTGGATCTGCACCGCGCCGAGGTGCACCAGGCCACCGGCGTGCTCAGCGCACGACTCGGCGTATCGCTGGCCGAGGCCCTGGACCGGCTGCGGAGCGAGGCCTACACCTCGGGCCGGGCCCTGACGGAAACCGCCCGGGACATCATCGAGCGGGAGCTGCCGCGATGACACCACCGGACCAGGTCGACCGCACGGAGGAAAGCCGGTGCGGGGGACAAGGAGTTTGCCCATGAGCAGGGAGCAGCACATCGCCCGCACTTTCGTGGAACTCGCCGACACACTGGTGGAGGACTTCGACGTCATCGGGTTCCTGCAGCAGATGACCGTCCGATGCCAGGAACTCCTCGACGTCACGGACGCCGCGGTCTTCCTGTCGCACGGGACGGGCCTGTACAGCCCCGCCCCGTGCGACCCCAGCCCCGCCCTGGCGCGCGTACTGGACTTCGCCTGCGGTGAGGGCCCGGCGGTGGAGGCCCACCGCACCGCCCGCCCGGTCGACGCGTACGGCAGGGGAGACGCGCACGGCCGGGGCGACGACGCACACGGCCGGGGAGACGCGCACGGTCCGGTCGACGAGACCCGCCCAAGGCCGGGGCCGGAGTTCACCACGCGCCTGCGGCAGGCCGGTTACTTCCTCGCCGTCGCCCTGCCGATGCGGCTGCGCCAGGAGACCATCGGCAGCCTGCTGCTCCTGCGCGCCGCCGACCGGCCCCTGGACGCCGACGACCTGGCCCTCGCCCAGACCCTCGCCGACGCCGCCACCATCGGTCTGCTGCACGCCCGCACCATCCGGCAGCAGGACACCGTGAACGAACAGCTCCACACGGCCCTGCAGAGCCGCATCATCATCGAACAGGCGAAAGGGTTGCTCGCCGCCCGCCGCAACATCACCCTGAACCGGGCGTTCGAGATCATGCGCCGGCACGCCCGGCAGCACCGGCTGCTGCTCAGCAAGGTCGCCCGGGACGTGATCGACACCGGTTCCACGCTGCGCAGTTCCGTCGTGCTGCCGCACCCGAGCGCGGCCGACGCCGAGTGACACCGCCTCGGCGCGGGGCGGTCGTGGCGCGGGGTGCTTCGTGAGAAGCGGGAGCACCCCGGCGTGTGTCGCGTACCGCCCGTGCCGTCGTGCGCTTTGATCTGCGGAGGTAAGCGTCGCGCCGCGCAGGGCGCCGACGAGGCGACGACTCGTCGACGGAGTGCACGGCATGACAAGAGGCACGACAAAAAGCACGACAAAAAGCACGACACAAGGCACGACTAAAAGCACGACACAAGGCGCGACAAAAGGCACGACGAGCAGCACGACGAGGAACGTGACCGGCGCGGCCGGGAAAGCGGCCGAGAGCGGGGCCGCCCAGGAGCCCACCGGAGTGCCTACCGGAGTGCCCACCGGAGCGCCCGCCGAGGAGCCCGGCACCGTCCACTGGCTCTTCGGCGACCAGCTCGGCCCCCACTTCATCGACCCCGCGCGCGGCGGCCCGCGCCGGGACGCGCCGCTGCTGATGATCGAGGCCCGCAGCGTCCTGCGCCGACGGCGGTTCCACCGCGCCAAGGCCCATCTGATCCTGTCCGCGATGCGCCACCGCGCCGCCGAACTCGGTGACCGCGTGCGGTACGTCAAGGCGGACACCTACCGCGAGGGGCTGCGGGAGGCGGTCGGGGACGCCCCGGTGACCGTCCACCACCCCACGTCCCACGCGGCCCTCGCCCTCGTACGCTCCCTGCCCTCCGTACGTGTCCTGCCGGCCCGCGGTTTCCTCGTGACGCACGACGAGTTCGGGCGCTGGGCGGACGGCCGCGGTACGAAGCACCTGCGCCAGGAGGACTTCTACCGCTGGGTCCGCCAGTCGCACGACCTGCTGATGGAGGGCGACCGGCCGGCCGGCGGGCGCTGGAACCTGGACCACGACAACCGGCAGCCCCCGCCGCGCGGCGCCACCGACCTGGGCGTCCCGGCCCCGTACCACCCCCGCGAGAGCGAGATCGACGACGAGGTGCGGGCCGATCTCGACCGCTGGTCGCGCGACGGGGACGTCGAGTTCGTCGGCGAGGACGGGCCGCGCGGGTTCCCCGCCACCCGCCGCGAGGCGCTGGCCGCGCTCCACCGCTTCGTCGAGCACCGGCTCGCGACCTTCGGCGCGTACGAGGACGCGGTGCTCACCGAGGACGCGACGATGAGCCACAGCCTGCTCTCCTCCTCGCTCAACCTCGGCCTGCTGGACCCCGCCGAATGCGCCGAGCGGGCGGAGGCGGCCTGGCGGTCGGGAGACGTGCCGCTCAACAGCGCCGAGGGGTTCGTCCGGCAGATCACCGGCTGGCGCGAGTACGTCTGGCACGTCTACTGGCATTTCGGCACGCGGTACCGCGAGAGCAACGCGCTGGGCCACCACGAGCCGCTGCCCGACTGGTTCACGGACCTCTCCCCGGAAGGGACCGACGCGAACTGTCTCCGGCACGTCCTCCGGCAGGTCGGTGAGACCGGCTGGACGCACCACATCCCCCGTCTGATGATCCTCGGCAGTCTCGCCCTGCAACGGGGATGGGAGCCCGGGGCCGTCACCGACTGGTTCCACCGCAGCTTCGTCGACGGCTACGACTGGGTGATGGTCCCGAACGTGGTCGGCATGTCGCAGTACGCCGACGGGGGCCGCATGACCACCAAGCCGTACACGTCCGGTGGCGCGTACATCAACCGCATGAGCGACTTCTGCGGCTCCTGCCGCTACAAGCCGACCGTGCGGGTGGGCGAGGACGCCTGCCCCTTCACCGCCGGGTACTGGAACCTCCTGCACCGCCACCGCACCCGGTTCGAGCACAACCCGCGGATGACGCAGGCTGTACGGGGGCTCGACCGCCTCACCGATCTCGAAGAGCTGCTGGAGCAGGAGCGCGACCGCAGGGACCGATGACCGGGGCACCGGCCCCGGCCCCCGGCGCCCCGGAGAGGAACAGCACGTGGAGCCCGAACAGCAACCGCTCTTCGAGTGGTCGGACACCGCACCGGCGCCCGAGCGGCCCGCGAGTTCTGAGGGGACCGCGGAGAGCGCCGGCGGGACCGCGGGCGGGCTCTACGCGTTCCGGGACAGCCCCCAGGCCCGCCGGATGCTCGACGTCCGGGAGGTGTACGCCGAACCGGCGGCCCTGGACTCCCCGCGCGGGCAGCAGATCATGGCCCGGCTGCCGGGCGTGCGGGTGACCGAGGTCGACGGCCACTGGCGCATCCCCTCCCTGCACGGCAACGACGGCAACATCGCCCGCTGGGTCCGCATCAAGACCGACACGCTCGTCCTCGGCGTCAAGCACGGCCTCAGCACGCGCCCCAACGGCAGGTCGGCCGACTGGATCGCCCCGGGCACCTCCAACGGCTGCGCGATGGCCTGCGCGTACTGCTACGTCCCCCGCCGCAAGGGGTTCGCCAACCCCATCACCCTGTTCACGAACATCGAGGCGATCGTCGCCCACGTACAGCGGCACGTGCGGGCGCAGGGCCCCAAACCGGAGCCCAACCAGTGCGACCCCACGGCCTGGGTCTACGACATCGGGGAGAACGGTGACTGTTCCGTCGACGCCCTGGTCTGCGACAACACCGCGGATCTCGTCGCCGCGTTCCGCCGCCTGCCGACGGCGAAGGCCTCCTTCGCGACCAAGTTCGTCAACCCGGACCTGCTCGCGCTCGACCCGCAGGGCCGCACCCGCGTGCGCTTCTCCGTCATGCCGACCGACGACGCCCGGCTCCTCGACATCCGTACGAGCCCGGTCCCCGAGCGGATCGCGGCGGCGGCCGACTTCCTCGACGCCGGGTACGAGGTCCACTTCAACCTCTCGCCCGTGGTGCTGCGCCCGGGGTGGGAGCGGGACTGGGCCGATCTGCTCCGCCACCTCGACGACGTCCTGCCCGCCCGGGTGAAGGAGCAGGCGGCGGCCGAGGTCATCATGCTGACCCACAACCAGGCGCTCCACGAGGTCAACCTCGGCTGGCACCCGCGCGCCGAGGACGTGCTGTGGCAGCCGGGGATCCAGGAGACCAAGCGTTCGCAGAACGGCGCGCTGAACGTGCGCTACGCCCTGGAGACCAAGCAGCGGGCCCTCGCGCGGCTGCGGGAACTGCTGGCAGCGCATGCGCCGTGGCTGCGTATCAGGTACGCCTTCTAGGGACGGTTCCGGAAGGGGTCCGGGAATGGTTCCGGGAAGGTTCCGGGTGAGAGAGGGAGCGGCGCGATGCGGTTCCGCACGAGTGACCTCACGGGCCCCGGCTACGGACGGCGCCGCCACGGCCGCGGCTTCCGCTACCTCGACACCGAGGGCAAGGCCCTCCCCGCCGGCCCGGAGACGCGGCGCGTACGCGATCTCGTCATCCCCCCTGCCTGGCAGGACGTGTGGATCTCCCCGCACCCGAACGGCCACATCCAGGCGGTCGGCACGGACGAGGCAGGCCGCCGCCAGTACCTCTACCACCCCCTCTTCCGCGAGAAGCAGGAAGCCGCCAAGCACACCCGCGTCCTGGAGGTGGGCGCCGCGCTGCCCGAGGTGCGACGACAGGTCGGCAAGGCCCTCGAAGGCTCGGGCCTGAGCCGGGAGAGGGTGCTCTCGCTCGGTGTCCGCCTCCTCGACCTCGGCTTCTTCCGCGTCGGCGACGACCGGTACGCGAAGACGAACGAGTCCTACGGCCTGACGACCGTCCGGCGCCACCAGGTCACCTGCGGCAGGGGCGCGGTCGGCTTCGACTACGCCGCCAAGAGCGGGCGCCGCTACCGCCGGGAGATCGTCGACGAGCAGGTCTACAGCGGAGTCCGGGCCCTGCTCCGCCGCGGTGACGGCGACGACCACCTCTTCGCGTACTGGGAGGCGCGCAGCTGGCACACCATCGACGCCACCGACCTGAACGGATACCTGCGCGACCTCGCGGGCCTGGAGATCACCAGCAAGGACTTCCGGACCTGGCACGCCACGGTGCTCGCCGCCGTCGCGCTCGGGGTGTCGGCCGAGGTGGCGGACACCTCGCCGACCGCCCGGAAGCGGGC
Source organism: Streptomyces liliiviolaceus (assembly GCF_018070025.1). Classification (NCBI taxonomy): domain Bacteria; kingdom Bacillati; phylum Actinomycetota; class Actinomycetes; order Kitasatosporales; family Streptomycetaceae; genus Streptomyces; species Streptomyces liliiviolaceus. The sequence continues at coordinate 7,566,025 of NZ_JAGPYQ010000001.1, read as the reverse complement.
CGCCGCGCGGGCGGTCCGCGAGGTCGCCGGCTACCTCGGCAACACCCCGTCCGTGTGCCGGGCCTCCTACATCAACCCGCGCCTGTTCGAACTCTTCGACGAGGGCAGGACGATCGCACCCGCTCTGGCGTCCCTGGGCTCCGTCCCGGTCGCGGGCGCACTGGCCACACAGCCGGTGGAAGAGGCGGTACTGCGGCTGCTGAGCCGTTAGCGGCAGCCATAGCCATCCCCAGGTCGGATGCCACCCGAAGTGCGCCCTGCCACGAAGAGCCGGACAGTGGGGAGGGCCGTCCATCGCGGGGGCCGAAATCGAGGGAGCGTGCGGACCGTGGCGAAGGACAAGGACAAGGACAAGAAGCTCAGCAAGGGGGACAAGGTCTCCTGGAGCAGTCATGGGCAGACCGTCCCCGGCAAGGTGAAGAAGAAGATCACGGGCCGTGCCGAGGTGGCGGGCCGTACCGTCGACGCCTCGAAGGACGAGCCGCAGTACGAGGTCGAGAGCGACAAGTCCGGCCGCGACGCCGTCCACAAGCCCGGGTCGCTGCGCAAGAAGAGCAGCGGTTCATGAGCGCCGGCAAGACCGACACGGATCGCGCGGACACGGTCGAGGAGTTCGGCGAGGCTGTCAACATGACGCCCGGCGCCCTCAAGGAGTGGCTGGACACGGACGACTCGAAGAGCGTGGGCCAGTCGGACGGCGGCGGCGAGAGCGTGGGGCACGCGTCCGGGCGCCGTATCGTCCGCCTGCTGGAGAAGAAGAAGGCCGACCTGACCGACGCCGATGTCGCCCATATGCGCAAGGTCGTCGGCTATGTGCACCGCCACCTCAAGCAGCGCCCCTCGGGCGACGTCACGGACACGCCGTGGCGGTACTCGCTGATGAACTGGGGCCACGACCCGAAGGCGTGACCACGATGCCGGTGCGGTCGTCCGTGCGGTTGAACGCGAAACCCGGGCCGGTCCGGAGGGACCGACCCGGGTATCGACCCTCAGCGGGTCACCGGACTCAGATCAGGTCGAAGCGGTCCGCGTTCGAGACCTTGACCCACGCCTCGACGAAGTCCTTCACGAACTTCTCCTTCGCGTCGTCGCTCGCGTAGACCTCGGCGAGCGCACGCAGCTCGGAGTTCGAGCCGAAGACCAGGTCGGCACGGGTGCCGGTCCACTTGACCTCGCCCGTGGACGCGTCGCGGCCCTCGAACGCGGTCTGGTCGGACGAGGTGGAGCTCCACGTCGTACCGAGGTCCAGGAGGTTGACGAAGAAGTCGTTCGTCAGGGTCCCCGGCTTGTCGGTGAGGACGCCGTGCGCGGACTGGCCGTGGTTGGCGCCCAGGACGCGCAGGCCGCCGACGAGGACGGTCAGCTCGGGAGCGCTCAGCTTGAGCAGGTTCGCCTTGTCGATCAGCAGGAACTCGGCCGGCAGGCGGTTGCCCTTGCCGAGGTAGTTGCGGAACCCGTCCGCGGTCGGCTCCAGCGCGGCGAACGACTCGACGTCCGTCTGCTCCTGCGACGCGTCGGTACGACCCGGGGTGAACGGCACCTCGATCTCGACGCCGCCGTCCTTCGCGGCCTTCTCGACGCCCGCCGCACCGGCGAGGACGATCAGGTCGGCGAGGGAGATCTGCTTGCCGCCGGTGTGAGCGGAGTTGAAGGACGACTGGACGCCTTCGAGGGTCCGCAGCACCGAGGCCAGCTGGTCCGGGCTGTTGACCTCCCAGCCGCTCTGCGGCTGGAGGCGGATGCGCGCGCCGTTGGCGCCGCCGCGCTTGTCGCTGCCACGGAAGGTCGAGGCCGAGGCCCACGCCGTGGACACCAGCTCGGAGACCGTGAGGCCCGAGGCGAGGATCTGGCTCTTCAGCTCGGCGATGTCCGCCGCGTCGACCAGCTCGTGCGTGACGGCCGGGACCGGGTCCTGCCACAGCAGGGTCTCCTCCGGGACCTCCGGGCCGAGGTAGAGGGACTTCGGGCCCAGGTCACGGTGGGTGAGCTTGTACCAGGCACGGGCGAAGGCGTCCGCGAACTGGTCGGGGTTCTCGTAGAAGCGGCGCGAGATCTCCTCGTACGCCGGGTCGAAGCGCAGCGCCAGGTCGGCCGTCAGCATCTTCGGGGCGTGGCTCTTCGACGGGTCGTGCGCGTCCGGGATCGTACCGGCGCCCGCGCCGTCCTTCGCGATCCACTGGTTGGCACCGGCGGGGCTCTGGGTCAGCTCCCACTCGTACTCGAAGAGGTTCTTGAAGAAGCCGTTGCTCCACTGGGTGGGCGTGCTCGTCCAGGTGACCTCAAGGCCACTGGTGATGGCGTCGCCGCCCTTGCCGGTGCCGTAGGTGCTCTTCCAGCCGAGGCCCTGCTCCTCGAACGAGGCGGCCTCGGGGTCGTCGCCGACGCTCTCCGAGGGGCCCGCGCCGTGGGTCTTGCCGAAGGTGTGACCGCCCGCGATCAGAGCGACCGTCTCCTCGTCGTTCATCGCCATCCGGCGGAACGTCTCACGGATGTCACGGGCCGAGGCCAGCGGGTCCGGGTTGCCGTTCGGGCCCTCGGGGTTGACGTAGATGAGGCCCATCTGGACGGCGCCGAGCGGGTTCTCCAGCTCACGGTCGCCCGTGTAGCGCTCGTCGGCGAGCCAGGTGGTCTCGGGACCCCAGTAGACGTCCTCGTCGGGCTCCCACACGTCGGCGCGGCCACCGGCGAAGCCGAAGGTCTCGAAGCCCATCGTCTCCAGGGCGACGTTGCCGGTGAGGATCATGAGGTCGGCCCAGGACAGGCTCTGGCCGTACTTCTTCTTCACGGGCCACAGCAGACGGCGGGCCTTGTCGAGGTTGACGTTGTCCGGCCAGCTGTTCAGCGGGGCGAAACGCTGCTGACCGGCGCCGCCGCCACCGCGGCCGTCGCTGATGCGGTACGTGCCGGCGCTGTGCCAGGCCATACGGATCATGAGCGGGCCGTAGTTGCCGAAGTCCGCGGGCCACCAGTCCTGCGAGGTGGTCAGGACCTCGGCGATGTCACGTTTGACCGCGGGGAGGTCGAGGCCCTGGAACGCCTCGGCGTAGTCGAACTCCTCACCGAGGGGGTTCGACACGGCCGGGTTCTTGGCAAGGATCTTCAGGTTGAGGCGCTCGGGCCACCACTGACGGTTGTCTCCGCCCTGGGTCGGGTGCGGGGCGCGGCCGTGTGCGACGGGGCAGCCTCCCGCCTCCTGCGGCTCAGGGTCCGTGACGATCGCGTCATGGTTCTCGGTCATGGGAAATCCTTCCGAACGGGGTGGATCACATGCTCAACGGGGTGGATCACTTGCTCAGGAACTGAGGCTGGTGGGACTGGGGGACTCGGTGGCACAGGCGGGGCACAGGCCCCAGTAGATGACCTCGGCCTCGTCGACCGCGAAGCCGTGGTCCTGGGACGCGGTGAGACAGGGGGCGTGGCCGGTCGCGCAGTCGACGTCGGCCACGACGCCGCACGACCGGCACACGAGGTGATGGTGGTTGTCCCCGACACGACCCTCGAAGAGGGCCGGGCTGCCGGGGGGCTCGATGCGACGGACGAGTTTCACCGTGGTCAGCGCGTGAAGTGCCTCGTACACGGCTTGCAGCGAGATGTGGCCCACGCGGGCTCGTACCTCGGTGGCGATGGCCTCCACACCGAGATGATCACCCGCCCGGACGGTTTCGAGCAGCGCGACACGGGCGGCCGTCACCCGCAGGCCGGCGCCGCGCAGCTCTTCGGCGGTCGTCGGTGTGCCGGGTGCGGTCATGGACCCAACCTACTGACATAAACACGAACAGTTCAAGTAAATGAACGGTACAGGTTTGGATGCGTGGGCTTGGGGTGCCGTTCACCTGCCGGTGGGGGTGTCGGCGCAGGTCAGCGGGGGCCTTGTCCTGCAAGGGGTGTGGCCCGGTGGGGGGGGGTGATTCGGCTGCGGGCCGGTGGGGGCTGGTCGCGCAGCTCCCCGCGCCCCTGGAGCGGCTGCGCCGCCATCCAGAGGCGCGGGGGTCAGTACACGTCCCGGACGTAGCGCTTCTCCGACGCCAGCTGCTTGACGTATGCGGCGGCCTCCGGCTCGGCCAGGCCGCCGTGGGTGACCGCGATGTCCCGCAGGGCCCGGTCGACGTCCTTGGCCATGCGGGAGGCGTCGCCGCAGACGTAGAAGCGGGCGCCGCCCTGGAGCCAGGACCACAGCTCGGGGCCGTGTTCGCGCAGCCGGTCCTGGACGTAGACCTTGGCGCGCTGGTCGCGGGAGAAAGCCGTGTCCAGCCGGGTGAGGGTGCCGTCGGCGAGGAAGCCGTCCAGCTCCTCCTCGTAGTAGAAGTCGGTCGCCCGGTGCTGCTCGCCGAAGAACAGCCAGTTCGGCGCCCGGTGCCCGAGGGCCCGCCGCTCCTCCAGGAAGCCGACGAAGGGGGCGACGCCGGTGCCGGGCCCGACCATCACCATCGGGGTCGCCGGATCGGCCGGTGGCCTGAAATGCGGGGAGCGCTGTACGAAGACGGGGACCGGCGTGCCCGCCTCGGCATCGGCGAGAAAGGGCGAGCAGACCCCGCCGCGGGCCCGGCCGCCCAGATTCTCGTACCGCACGACGGAGACCGTGAGTGACACGTGGTGCGGGTCGGTGAGGGGGCTGGACGATATGGAGTACAGGCGGGGCTGGAGCCGCTTCAGGACGTCGGCCCATTCCTGGGCGTTCGCGCGCACCGGATGTTCGGCGAGGACGTCGACGGCCTGACGCCCCCAACTCCACTGGGCCAGACCGTCCTTGTTGTCGGGCCGCAGCAGCCGCTTCAACTCGCGGTTGTCACCGGTCCGTTCGGCGACGAAGCGCAGCAGGTCCGGGGAGATCCGGGTGATGTCGAGGTGGCGGACGAGGGCGTCGCCGAGGGAGGTGTGCCCGACTCCGCCGACCACGACGCCGGTTGTGGGGTCGAGCCCGGCCACGTCCAGCCATTCCCCCACCAGGGCGGGCGAGTTGAGCGGCCGTACCCCGAGCGAGTCCCCGGCCTCGTACGTCAGCGGGATGTCACCACCCCGGGTGTCGAAGGTGAACCGGCGTACCTCCTTGCCCGCACCGGGCAGGCTGAGCAGCCGGTTCCCGACGAGCCGCGCGGTGACGGCGGGCTTGCTCGACACGGTCGGCGCCGTGGCGGGCGCGGGTTCCTTCACGGCCGCGAGTGCGTCGACCACCTGGTCGAGCCAGGCCCGCGCGGACGGCTCGTAGTCCGGCTCGCAGTCGGTACGCGGAGCCAGTCGCACCCCGCCCAGCTCGTCCAGCCGCTGATCGAGCCGCCGCCCGTGCCCGCAGAAGTCGTCGTACGAGGAGTCGCCGAGGGCGAGCACGGCATAGCGCACGCCGTCCATACGGGGTGGCTCGGGCGACTCCTCGGCCAGGGCCTCCCAGAACCCGGAGCCGTTGTCGGGCGCGTCCCCGTCGCCGAACGTACTGGTGATGAGCAGCAGGTCCGCCCCCGCCGGCAGGGCACGCGGATCGGCGTCGTCCATGCCGAGGAGCGTGGCCCTGTGCCCACTGGCGATGAGCTGTTCGGCGGTCGCACCGGCGAACCCCTCGGCGTTCCCGGTCTGCGAGGCCCACAGGACGACGACTTCGCGGAGGGGTGCGGCGGCTTCCACGGCCCGAGGGGTGTCGGCCGCGCGGGAGTACATCCCGGCGAGAACACCGTTCACCCAGAGCGCGTGCTCCGCGTCGAAGGGCGCGTCCCCCGGAAGCACGGGCACACCGGGCGCCCCCGCGGGAAGCACGGCGAGGAAGCCGGTGAGGTAGTGGCGCTCGGAGGCGGAGAGGCGGGGCGGGGGGCTGGGCTCCAGCCCGAAGATTTCTTCAGCTCCCGCACTTTCACCCCCTCCGGCGCCTGTACTCCCAGCCTCTCCGGCGTTTGAGGAGCGGGGGCCCGGGGGCAGCGCCCCCGACGGGGTCCGGGGCGCCGCCCCGGTTTCGGGAAGGGGCGGGGTGGGGGAGGAAACCCGGGTCAGAGCCACCGCACACACCTTCAACTCCGGCTGGAACGACACGGGATCAACGGCGTCACTGGTGACGGCATTGACGCTCAGGTACTCCCCGAACAGGTCGTTCCAGTGGAACGGCGCGAACAGATTCCCCGACCGCACCCGGTCCGTGACCACCGCGGGCAACACGGCCCGCCCCCGCCGGGACGCGACCTCGACCCGGTCCCCGTCACCCACCCCCAGCGCCGCCGCGTCCTCCGGATGCACCTCCACGAACGGCCCGGCATTCAGCCTGTTGAGCCGGGCCACCCGCCCCGTCTTGGTCAGCGTGTGCCACTGATGCTGCACCCGCCCGGTGTTCAGCACGAACGGAAAGTCGTCGTCGGGCAACTCGGCGGCGGGCAGATGCGGCCGGGCATGGAACACGGCCCGCCCACTGGCGGTCGGAAAGACCGGCTCACCGGAGCCGACGTACCGGATCGGATTCCGGTCGGGTCCCTCCACGTCCGCGGCCGGCCACTGCACGGAGGTGTCCCGCAGCCGCTCGTACGTGACGCCCCGCAGATCCCACCCCGTCCCCGGATTCCACGCCCGCTTGATCTCCTCGAAGATCTCCTCCGCGCTCGCGTACGAGAACCCCTTCTCGTACCCCATCTCGCAGGCCACCCGCGCGATGAGCCGCCAGTCCGCGAGCGCCTCGCCGGGCGGGTCGACGGCGGGCCGGGCGAGCGTGAGGTTGCGTTCGCTGTTGATGAGCACGCCCTCGGTCTCGGTCCACATCGCGGCGGGGAGCACGACATCGGCGTACGCGTTGGTCTCGGTCTCGGCGAACACGTCCTGCGTGACGACGAACTCGGCGGCTTCGAGGCCCTCGATGACCGTGCGGCGGTTGGCCACCGAGGCGACCGGGTTGGTGCAGATGATCCAGCAGGCCTTGATCTCGCCGTCGGCCATCTTCCGGAACATCTCGACGGTGCCCTTGCCGACCCCGTCCTTGCGGAGGGTGTCGGGCGGCAGCTCCCACAGCTCCTCGACGAAGGCCCGCTCGTGGTCGACGAGTACGGACCGCTGCCCCGGCAGACCGGGCCCCATGTACCCCATCTCGCGCCCGCCCATGGCATTGGGCTGCCCGGTGAGGGAGAAGGGCCCGGACCCCGGGCGGCAGATCGCGCCGGTGGCGAGATGCAGGTTGACCAGGGCGTTCGTGTTCCAGGTGCCGTGCGTGGACTGGTTGAGGCCCATGGTCCACAGGCTCATCCACTCGCCCGCCTCGCCGATCAGCCGCGCGGCGGCACGGATGTCGTCCTCCGGGATGCCGGTGATCTCGGCGACGGCGGCGGGCGGGTAGTCGGCGAGGAAGCCGGGCATCGCCTCCCAGCCCTCGGTGTGGGCGGCGATGAAGGCGGGATCCGTGTGCCCGTTCTCGTGCAGCAGATACAGCAGCCCGTTCAGCAGGGCGAGATCCGTACCCGGCCTGATCCGCAGATACAGATCTGCCTTGTCGGCGGTGGCGGTGCGCCGCGGGTCGACGACGATCACCTTCGCGCCCGCCGACTTCACCCGGTCCATCATCCGCAGGAACAGGACCGGATGGCAGTCGGCCATGTTCGAGCCGATGACGAGGAAGACGTCCGCCGACTCGAAGTCCTGGTACGAGCCGGGCGGCCCGTCCGCCCCCAGCGACAGCTTGTAACCGGCGCCCGCGCTCGCCATGCACAGCCGCGAGTTGGACTCGATCTGATTCGTCCGCACGAAACCCTTGGCCAGCTTGTTCGCCAGGTACTGGGCCTCCAGGCTCAGCTGCCCCGAGACGTAGAAGGCGAAGGCGTCCGGGCCGTGCTCGTCGACGACCGCGCGCAGCCGCCGCGCGGTCTCGGCTATCGCCGCGTCCACGGACGCCGGTGCGGGCCCGGCCCCGCGGTCCTCCCGTACGAGCGCGGTGGAGAGCCGCCCCGGCGCCGCGAGCATGTCCGCGGTGGTCGCCCCCTTGGTGCACAGCCGGCCGCGATTCGCCGGGTGCGCCTTGTCGCCGGTCGCCTTGAGGACCGTACGCCGTCCGTCGGGGCCCATGCCGATGTCGAGGACCAGGCCGCAGCCGACACCGCAGTACGAGCAGACCGTGCGCACCTGGGAGGCGGGGGAGGACGAGGACGTAGGGGAGGACGAGGGGTCAGGGGAGGACGAGGACGTGGGGGAGGTCGTGCTCACACGCTGCCCTTCTCCGGCTTTTCTCGGGAGCTCCGACTGTACGAATTGCCCGTTACGCCTGTGTCACGTGGCGTGATCTTGAGGGGTTACACCCGTCACACAACGGCGGCCGGCCCGGTGTGAGGGGTCGGTGCAAGGGTCGGCCCGGGGCCGACGCGAGGGCCGGTTCGTGGGCCGATTCATGGGCCGGTCGTGGGTTTCGCAGCCTACGGCGGTCGGCTGCGGACCGTGTCGCATTCGGCCGAACGGGTGACCATGCGCAACAATGGCCCGACAGTGACCGGTGCAAACAATCAGCACGAATCCGGGCACTGCTCAAGGCAGCGATCAGGACAGCATTCAGTGCACGACAGGGCGGGGGGAGCCGGTGAACAGCCACGACGTCACCGATGAACAGTGGGAAGGGCTCGCCCAGGTAGTTCCTCTGCGCGGGCGCGATGCCTGGCCGTCGGCGGTCGGACATCGGGCGCTGCCGGAGGCGGAGACCGAGACGCGGCGCCGCTTCGTGGTGCTGCGCATCAACATCTTCGCGGACGCCCGCGAGGTCGCCGAGACCCTGATGGCCGGAATTCCGGTCCTCCTGGATCTCACCAGCGCCGAGACGGACGTCGCCAAGCGTGTACTCGACTTCAGCACGGGTGTGGTCTTCGGCCTGGCGAGCGGGATGCACCGGGTCGACAAGAACGTCTTCCTGCTGACGCCGCCGGGTACCGAGGTGGCGGGGCTGATGCAGGGGGCCGGGATTCCCGGCGTGTGACGTTCACGGCGTGTGACGTTCACGGCGCCGGTGTTCGCGGCGCGGGCGTTCACGGCGTTGGCGTTCCCGGCAACTTCCGTGACCGGGTACCCCGATCGTAGGAAGGTCCGCGGACGAAACGGTTCCGCCTCTGGGCGGAGTCCTACGGTCCGGATATGACCGTGCCTCCCCGCGTCCCCCGCCAAGGTGAGAAGACCGCGCAGTTCCCCGCGCCCCTGAGGGGGCTGGGGAGCACTGGGACGCGGTCCCGGTCCGACCGGCCGTGCGTCACCGAGCTCCGGCTGTCCGCGTTCGGCGTGCACCGCGGGGCCAGCTTCCCGCTCGGGCCTCTCAGTTTGTTGTGCGGGCCCAGCGGGAGTGGGAAGTCCACCGCCCTGAGGGCGTACGAGGCACTGGCGCGGCTCGGTGGCGGTGCCGAACTCGGTGAGGTGTTCCCGGAACCGGCCGACTGCGTGCCGGAGCGGGCCCGGCCCGACGCCCAACGGCGCCGCGGGTTCCGTATCGGGTGCACGGCGGACGGCCCCGAGGGCCCCGTACGACTCGATGTGGCGGTACAGGCCGAACCCCGACTCCGCATCGTGGGCGAGCGGTTGACCGCCGGAGGGCGCACCCTGCTGGAGACGGCCCTGCGGGATCCGGCGCGCCGGGCGGTGCAGGCGGCCTGGCACACCGCGGGCTCGTCCCTCGTGACGAGGGCGCCGCTCCCCGACGACCGGCTCGGCACCGCGCTCCTGCCGCTGCGGGTCGCGGGCAGGACGGACGGCCAGCGCCAAGTCCTCGCCGCCGCCCAGCAGATGGTGGTCGCGCTGCGGTCGGTCTTCGTGTGCGACCCGCAGCCCCGCGCCATGCGCACCGATGTGCCGCTCGGCACGGGACGGCTGCTGCGCGGCTGCGACAACCTCGCCGAAGTGCTGTGGCGCACGCGCTCCGAGTGCGGGCGGCGGCACGGACTGCTGGTCGACGCGGTACGGGCGGGATGCGCGGGACCGGTCCACGACGTACTGGCCGAGCCCGGGGCCGACGGGACGGGTGCGGGCGGCACGGTCCGGGCGCTCCTCGACCGGGGTGACGGGCTGCGTACACCGCTCGGCCGCCTGGGGAACGGCGAACTGCGCTACCTCGCGCTGGCCCTGGTGCTGCTCACCGGGCCCGGTGTCCTGGAGGTCGACCCGGCGGGCGAGGTACCCGCGGCGCTGCAGACGCTCACCGTGCTCGTCGACGGGTTCGACCGCGATCTGGACGCCCGGCAACGGGAAGGGCTCGTACGGCTGGCGGCCCGGATGTGCGAACGAGGACACATCCGGCTGGTGGGGGCCGTGAGCGACGCGTCCTGGGCGGCGGGAACGGGCGGGGTGACGGTGGTAGACCTTGCACCGTGACCGAACTTGATGTGGCGACCCTGCAGCGCCGACTGGCCGCGTTCGCCGCGGCGCGGAACTGGGAGCCCTACCACACGCCCAAGAACCTCGTCGCCGCGCTCAGCGTGGAGGCGTCCGAACTCGTCGAGATCTTCCAGTGGTTGACGCCTGAGGAGTCGGCCCGGGTGATGGACGACCCGAAGAGAGCGCCGCGTGTACGGGACGAAGTCGCGGACGTGCTCGCGTACCTGCTCCAGCTGTGCGAGGTCCTCGGAGTCGATCTGCTCGCGGCGCTGGACGCGAAGATCGACCGCAACGAGGGGAGGTTCCCGGTGGCGGAGTGACACACGCCGGCCGGGCTCGCTGCCTACTGCCACCAACTGTCACCAACTGCGCCAACTCCCGTGCTGTGGACGGAAAAACGGACCAACAATTCCGATTGTCACTCTCCGGAGTTGTTGATCTGTTCATATTCGATTCCGTGTCCGCAGATTTCAGACTTCCTCTGGCTTTTCGTCCCGAGGCAGCTCACTCTGGGTAGTGGCAGGCGGAGTTCGGGCAGGCGCGTGCACAGCGCGTCGGGACAGACGGGGACAGCGGATGGATGCGGTGCGGCTCATCGGTGCGAGCAGGTGTGCCCTGATGAGGAGCGGCGACGCCTCCGAGACCATGGCCGAGGCCTGGCAGGCCCAGGCCCTCGCCCAGGCGATAGGCAGTCGGCTGGCGGTGTCCGGACCTCCCGAACTGAGAGGGGAGGCCCTGGGGTTGACGGAGCTGGCCGGTCGGGGGTGCGGGGTGCTGGGAGCTCCCGCGCTCGATGTCAGCCTCTTACGGGCGGCGCAGCTGACGGAGCTCGGGGATGCGCGGGGGGCGCTTCTCGAACTCGGGGGGTTGCTGGGGGAGGTGGGGATCGCGCTGGTGGGGATAGCCTGCGCGGCTGCGGACGAGGGGACGTACTGGCAGTGCATGGAGGCGATCGACGCGGCGGACGAGTCTCGGGACCGGGTCCTTGAGATGCTGCGGCGGCTGGCCGTGCGGGATCAGGGGGCGGCAGCGGGGCAGTGAGCGGATCTTCCAGCCCGTCCGGCGTGTGAGGACCGGGGGTTCGGGGGCCGGCCCCGAGACCACCCCCGCGCACACGGTTGACGGATTTCACCCGACCGGGGACGCGGGCGACCGGCGGTACCGATGGCGCCGACCGGCGTACGACCGTGCAGGATGGAGGCATGGATCTTCGAATCTTCACCGAGCCCCAGCAAGGGGCGACCTACGACACCCTGCTCGCCGTGGCGAAGGCCACCGAAGACCTCGGCTTCGATGCCTTCTTCCGCTCGGATCATTACTTGCGCATGGGGTCCGTGGACGGGCTTCCCGGGCCGACGGACGCCTGGATCACCCTCGCCGGACTCGCCCGCGAGACCAAGCGGATCCGGCTCGGCACCCTGATGACGGCCGGCACCTTCCGCCTGCCCGGCGTCCTGGCGATCCAGGTCGCACAGGTCGACCAGATGTCCGGCGGCCGGGTCGAACTGGGCCTCGGCGCGGGCTGGTTCGAGGAGGAGCACAAGGCGTACGGCATCCCCTTCCCGAAGGAGAAGTTCGCCCGCCTGGAGGAGCAGCTGGCGATCGTCACCGGGCTGTGGGAGACCAAGCCGGGCGAGACCTTCTCCTACGACGGCACCCACTACCAGCTCACCGACTCGCCCGCGCTGCCCAAGCCCGCGCAGTCCAAGGTGCCGGTGCTCATCGGCGGCCACGGCGCGTCCCGTACGCCGCGCCTCGCGGGCCGGTACGCCGACGAGTTCAACATGCCGTTCGCGTCCGTCGAGGACAGCGAGCGCCAGTTCGGCCGGGTGCGGGCCGCCGCCGAGCAGGCCGGCCGCAAGGGCTCCGACCTGGTCTACTCGAACGCGCTCGTCGCCTGTGTGGGCAAGGACGACGCCGAGGTGGCCCGCCGGGCGGCGGCGATCGGCCGTGAGGTGGAGGAGCTGAAGGCCAACGGCCTGGCGGGCTCCCCGGCCGAGGTCGTCGACAGGATCGGCCGTTTCGCGGAGATCGGCTCCCAGCGGGTCTACCTCCAGATCCTCGACCTCGACGACCTGGACCACCTGGACCTCATCTCCTCCCAGGTCCAGTCCCAGCTGTGAGTCTCTGAGCGTCCGAGCTTCTGAACGTCTGAGCGACGGGTGCCCCGCAGGGGCGCGGGGCCGTGCCGACGGCCTCGCGCCCTCGAAAATGCCTGCGTGCGTCGGAAGTGTTCGCTGTACGTTGGGCGGGCGTGCGGAAACGGCAGGTTTCCGCAGTTCAGATGATGTTTCGAGGCAGATCAGTGTTCCTTGCGATCAGTACCACCGGCGCCCCGGAGCGCCCCGCGACCGACCTCGGCCATCTCCTGCACAAGCATCCTGACAACGCGCAGGCGTTCTCCACCTCCTACGGCAAGGCCCACGTCTTCTACCCCGAGGCGAGCGCGGAGCGCTGCACGGCGGCGCTGCTCCTGGAACTGGACGCGGTGGCTCTGGTCCGCCGCGGCCGGGGCAAGGGCCGTGGCGGAGCACCGGACGCGGCTCTCGCGCAGTACGTCAACGACCGCCCGTACGCCGCTTCCTCACTCCTCGCCGTGGCGCTGAGCAGTGTGTTCTCCAGTGCGATGAAGGGCGCCTGCCGGGCGCGGCCGGAGCTGCCCGCGCGCCCGCTGCCCCTGCGCATCGAGGTGCCCGCACTGCCGGCCGGCGGCGGCGCCGCTCTCGTACGCGCGCTGTTCGAGCCGCTCGGGTGGGCGGTGAGCGCGGAACCGGTGGCGCTGGACACGGAGTTCCCCGAGTGGGGCGACTCGCGGTACGTCAGCCTCGTACTCGAAGGGGAGCAGCGGCTCTCCGACGCGTTGCGGCACCTGTACGTCCTGCTGCCGGTGCTCGACGACGCCAAGCACTACTGGGTCTCCTCCGACGAGGTGGACAAGCTGCTGCGGGCCGGGGAGGGCTGGCTGTCGGGCCACCCGGAGCAGGAGCTGATCACCAGCCGCTATCTGGCGCGCCGTTCGACGCTCACCCGGCAGGCCATGGAGCGGCTGGAACTCGTACGGCTCGCCGAGACGGACGACAGCGCGGTCGAGGAGATCGACAACGCCGTCGACGAGCGGGCGGACACCGAGCCGGGCGCCGAGCCCGGCACCGTGGCGGTCATCGGGGCGGGCACCGAGGAGGCGCCCGTACCGCTGGCCGTCCGGCGGCGGGAGGCGATCGTCGCCGCGCTGCGGGCGACCGGTGCCGCCCGGGTGCTCGATCTCGGCTGCGGACAGGGCCAGTTGGTGCAGGAGCTGCTCAAGGACACGCGGTACACCGAGATCGTCGGGGTCGACGTGTCGATGCGGGCGCTCACCGTCGCCGCCCGGCGGCTCGGCCTGGACCGGATGGGGGAGCGGCAGTCCGACCGCGTCACGCTCGTCCAGGGCTCGCTCGCCTACACCGACAAGCGGCTCAAGGGGTACGACGCGGCGGTGCTCAGCGAGGTCGTCGAACACCTCGACCTGCCGCGGCTGCCCGCCCTGGAGTACGCGGTGTTCGGCTCCGCGCGCCCCAGGACGGTGATCGTGACGACACCGAACGTCGAGTACAACGTCCGCTGGGACACCCTCCCGGCCGGCCACGTCCGGCACGGCGACCACCGCTTCGAGTGGACGCGCGCCGAGTTCAGGACGTGGGCGGGCGAGGTGGCCGAACGGCACGGTTACGGGGTGGAGTTCGTACCCGTCGGCCCCGACGACCCCGAGGTGGGCCCGCCGACCCAGATGGCGGTCTTCGCACTGCGCGCACAGAACACGAAGGAGGAGAAGGCCGCATGAGTGACAACGAGACCAACGAGACCAGGGTGCGTACGCTGCCCGTCACCGACCTCTCCCTCGTCGTGCTGATCGGCGCGTCCGGCTCCGGCAAGTCCACCTTCGCCCGGCGGCACTTCAAGCCGACCGAGGTGATCTCGTCGGACTTCTGCCGGGGCCTCGTCGCCGACGACGAGAACGACCAGAGCGCCAGCAAGGACGCCTTCGACGTCCTCAACTACATCGCGGGCAAGCGCCTCGCGGCGGGCCGGCGCACCGTCGTGGACGCGACCAGCGTGCAGCCGGACAGCCGCAGACAGCTGATCGAGCTGGCCAGGAAGTACGACGTGCTGCCCATCGCCATCGTGCTGGACGTGCCCGAGGAGGTGTGCGCCGAGCGCAACGCCGCGCGCACCGACCGCGCCGGGATGCCGCGCCGCGTCGTCCAGCGGCACATCCGCGAACTGCGGCGCTCGCTCAAGCAGTTGGAGCGCGAGGGCTTCAGGAAGGTGCACGTCCTGCGGGGTGTGGAGGAGGTCGGGACCGCGGAGGTCCGTACCGAGAAGCGGTACAACGACCTGACCCACCTCACCGGCCCCTTCGACATCATCGGCGACATCCACGGCTGCGCTGCCGAACTGGAGTCGCTGCTGGTGAAGTTGGGCTACGCGGACGGCGTGCACCCCGAGGGGCGTACGGCCGTGTTCGTCGGCGACCTCGTCGACCGCGGCCCCGACTCCCCGGGCGTCCTGCGCCGGGTGATGTCCATGGTCGGCTCCGGCAACGCCCTGTGCGTACCGGGCAACCACGAGAACAAGTACGGCCGTCACCTAAAGGGCCGCAAGGTCCAGCCCACCCACGGCCTCGCCGAGACCATCGCGCAGATGGAGAACGAGAGCGACGAATTCAAGCAGCAGGTACGGGAGTTCGTGGACGGGCTGGTCAGCCACTACGTCCTCGACGGCGGCGGCCTCGTCGTCTGCCACGCCGGGCTGCCCGAGAAGTACCACGGCCGCACCTCGGGCCGGGTGCGCTCGCACGCGCTGTACGGCGAGACCACCGGCGAGACCGACGAGTTCGGGCTGCCGGTGCGCTATCCGTGGGCCGAGGACTACCGGGGCCGGGCGGCGGTCGTCTACGGCCACACCCCCGTGCCGGAGGCCACCTGGCTCAACAACACCATCTGCCTGGACACCGGAGCCGTGTTCGGCGGCAAACTCACCGCACTGCGCTGGCCGGAGCGCGAACTCGTCGACGTACCGGCCGAGAAGGTCTGGTACGAGCCGGTCAGGCCGCTGGCCTCCGAGGCGCCGGGCGGCCACGAGGGACGGCCGCTCGACCTCGCGGACGTGCACGGCCGCCGCGTCGTCGAGACCCGGCACGCGGGCCGCGTCTCCGTACGCGAGGAGAACGCCGCCGCGGCCCTGGAGGTCATGAGCCGCTTCGCCGTGGACCCCCGCCTGATGCCGTACCTGCCGCCGACGATGGCGCCCACCGCGACCTCCCGTGCGGACGGTTATCTGGAGCACCCGGCCGAGGCCTTCGCGCAGTACCGGGCCGACGGGGTCGCGCGGGTCGTGTGCGAGGAGAAGCACATGGGGTCGCGGGCGGTGGCGCTGGTGTGCCGTGACGCGGAGACCGCGCGCGCACGGTTCGGGGCGACGACCGGGGTCACGGGCGCGCTGTACACCCGTACGGGCCGCCCCTTCTTCCCGGTGCCGACCGGTGGTTCCGGTGGTCCGGGCGCGGGTGCCTCCCTCACCGAGGAGATCCTCGGCCGGGTGCGGGACGCCGCCACGGAGGCCGGTCTCTGGGAGGAACTGGAGACGGACTGGCTGCTGCTCGACGCCGAGCTGCTGCCCTGGTCGCTCAAGGCCTCCGGGCTGCTGCGCTCGCAGTACGCCGCCGTGGGCGCCGCGGCCGGGGCGGTGTTCCCGGGCGCGGTGGCCGCGCTGGAGAAGGCGGCGGCACGGGGCGTCGAGGTGGGGGACCTGCTCACCAAGCAGCGGGAACGGGCCGTCGACGCGGCTGCCTTCACCGACGCGTACCGGCGCTACTGCTGGCCCACGTCCGGTCTGGAAGGAGTGCGGCTCGCCCCCTTCCAGATCCTCGCCGCCCAGGGGCGGAGCCTGGCCGCCGTCCCGCACGACGAGCAGCTGGCCCTGATCGACCGGCTCGTGACCGCCGACCCGTCCGGGCTGCTGAGCACCACCCGGCGCCTGTTCGTCGACACGGACGACCCGGCGTCGGTACAGGCCGGGATCGACTGGTGGCTGGAGATGACCGGTCGCGGCGGCGAGGGCATGGTGGTCAAGCCGGTCCGGGCGGTGGCCCGCACGACCAAGGGGCGGCTGGTCCAGCCGGGCATCAAGTGCCGGGGGCGGGAGTATCTGCGGATCATCTACGGGCCGGAGTACACCCGACCCGAGAACCTCGACCGGCTGCGCGGGCGCTCCCTCGACCACAAGCGGTCGCTCGCGTTGCGGGAGTACGCGCTGGGGTTGGAGGCGCTGGACCGGCTTGCCGGGGGTGAACCGCTGTGGCGGGTGCATGAGGCGGTGTTCGGGGTGCTGGCGCTGGAGTCGGAGCCGGTGGATCCTCGGTTGTAGGGGTTTCCTCGCCCCCGCCGCCCCTACCCGTTCCCGTCCCTGTCTCGGGGGCGCTGCCCCCGAACCCCCGCTCCTCAAACGCCGGAGGGGCTGGAAATCCAGCCCGTCCGGCGTTTGAGGACGAGCGCGCAGCGCGATCAGGGGGCGAGGGGGCGCAGCCCCCATGCAGTGACGGGAAGGGTAGGGGCGGCGGGGGCGAGGAAGGCCCTCACCCCACCAACCCCAGCCGGCGCCCGCAGACCCCCACCCGCACCGACTGCCCCCACGTGAGTTCCAACGCGTCCCCCTCCATCCCGTCCCCGAACGCGATCAACCGTTCGGACTCGGCCGTGAGGGTCAGGTGGGACGTGGAGGACAGCTGGCCCGCCACCTGGGAGGTGCCCGTCGCCGGGGACGGCCAGGCCTCGCGGACGCACCACACCAGGCGGTCCTCCGTGGGACGGGGGAGCGGCAGGGGGTTGCCCCTCTCCTGCCACACCGATCTGATCCACCCCGTCGCCCCCGTACCCGTGCCCACCAGCACCCCGGAGGAGGCCTGCGCCTCGGAGGGGGTCCGGGGCTCCGCGGCGCCTTCGCCCGCCCTGGCGGACACGGACCCTTCGACGCTCAAGCGGTACCGGGCCGTCTGGTGGCCCGCCGCGCCCAGGTAGATCTCGTTCAGCGCGAGCAGCCGCTGGGTGTCGTCGGCGACCGCCTCCACCATGGTGAGTTCCTCCCTCCCCGTCCCGGCGGCGAGCGCCGCGGGGAGCAGACGGGCCGCGTCCGCCGGGCTGTGGCGCACCAGGACGCCCGCGTTGCGGCCGGGGTCCGCGTCGATGCCCACCACCGGCTGCCCGCTGAGGTATTTGGCCGCGTTCGCCACCAGGCCGTCCTGGCCGACCACGACCACCACGTCCTCCGGGGCGAACAGGAAGCGGTCCAGGTCGGCCCGTTCGACCCGGCTCTGACGCCAGGTCAGGGGGATCGCCGCGGTCACCTCGGACAGCGCGCGCCGCGTGCGGCGGTGGCGTTCCGCGACCTCCTCGATGTCCCGGCCGCGGGAGGAGAGGAAGAAGGCGGCCTGCCCGTGCGTGCCGTGGTGGGCCACCAACTCCTCGTACTCCGTGGTGCGGTGGACCAGGACGATCCGCGGGGCGAGGCTCATGTGCCGTCCCGTACGCCCAGTTTGGCCAGCAGGCCGGTCAGTACGTCCGGCGAGACGGTGACACTGTCGATGTTCGGCAGGTTCTCCGCGAGCCGCGTCCCGGTCAGCGCGTGCAGCGTGCTGACGTCGACGTCCGCGTGCACCCGCAGCCAGGCGGCCTGGGCCTGCGCCCGCGCCTCCCCGACCTCGCGCGCCGCCTCCGCCTCCGCCCGCGCGAGCCGCACGGAACGGGCCGCCTCGGCGTCCGCGAGCCGTACCGTCCGCTCGGCCTCCGCCTTGGCCAGCCGCTCGGTCCGCCTGGCCTCGGCGTCCGCCAGCTGCACGGACCGTTCGGCCTCCGCCCCGGCCAGCTTCACCGTCCGGGCCGCCTCGGCCTCGGCGCGTACCGCGTCCGCCGCCGCGTGCTCCTCCGCCTCGCGGCGCGTGTTCGTCCCGCGCTGCTCGACCAACTGCTCCTCGCGGCGAGCGAGTTCGATCTGGCTGGCCAGTTCGTTCTCGGCGATCGCCCGCTCCCGCTCGACGGCCACGGCCCGCCGCTCGTAGGTGGCGCGGTCCGCCTCCTGCTGGATCTGTTCGCGGGCCGGGGTGCGCAGGGCCCGCTCCACCTCCGGCTCCGGGCGAAGCGCCACCACGCGCACGGCGACCACCTCGATGCCGGTCGCGGGCAGCCGCGGCTCCGCCCCCAGCCCGGCCGCGACCCGTTCCCGTACCGACGCCACGCCGTCGACCAGCGCCGACGCCAGGGTCGTACGGGCCAGTACGTCCAGGGCGTGCTGCTGGGCCGACTCGGTCAGCAGGGTGCCCAGCTGCTCCAGCGGCGCGCCTCGCCACACCCCGGTGTCGGGGTCGATGGAGAAGTCCAGGCGGGCGGCGGCGAGCGCCGGGTCGCTGACCCGGTAGGTGACGGTCGCCTGCACCGCGATGTCCTGGAAGTCGGACGTACGGGCGTGGAAGGTCATCGCCAGCTCGCGGTCGTCCACCGGCACCTCGGACAGCGCGGCGCTCAGCGCGCGGTACCAGAAGCTGAGTCCGGGGCCGTCGTGCAGCAGTTCCGCGCCGCGGTGGTGCCGGATGTGCGCGGTCGGAGCGCCGCGCAGGTGGCGCCAGCCCAGGCGCCTGGTGATGTCGGCCATCGGATTCCCTCGTTCCCCCTCGTTTGTCGTCCGGCCGACGATAACCAGTTCCTCTATTAATAGTCAAGAGGACTATTAAAGGTGACGGGGGGAGGGGGGAGGGGTGCGGGGGTGTCCGGGGGAACGCTTGGGCGAAGAAAGTGCCGACCGGTGGGTCAAGCGGCCCCGCGGTGGTCAGGATGGAGTCATGGGATTCCATGTCGACTCCGAAGCCGGGCGGCTGCGCCGCGTCATCCTCCACCGGCCGGATCTGGAGCTCAAAAGGCTCACCCCCAGCAACAAGGACGCCCTGCTCTTCGACGACGTGCTGTGGGTGCGCAGGGCGCGCGCGGAGCACGACGGGTTCGCGGACGTCCTGCGCGACCGCGGCGTCACCGTCCACCTCTTCGGCGACCTGCTGACCGAGGCCATGGCCATCCCGGAGGCCCGGTCGCTCGTCCTGGACAGGGTCTTCGACGAGAAGGAGTACGGGCCGCTCGCCACCGACCATCTGCGGGCCGCCTTCGAGGGGCTGCCGGCGGGCGAGCTGGCCGAGGCGCTCGTCGGCGGTATGACCAAGCGGGAGTTCCTCGACGCGCACCCCGAACCGACCTCCGTGCGCTTCCACGTCATGGACCTCGACGACTTCCTCCTCGGACCGCTGCCCAACCACCTCTTCACCCGCGACACCTCCGCCTGGATCTACGACGGCGTCTCCATCAACGCCATGCGCTGGCCCGCCCGCAGACGCGAGACCGTGCACTTCGAGGCGATCTACCGGCACCATCCGCTGTTCCGCGCGGAGCCCTTCCACGTGTGGTCCGAGGGGCAGGCCGACTATCCGTCCACCATCGAGGGCGGCGACGTCCTCGTCATCGGCAACGGCGCCGTGCTCATCGGCATGAGCGAGCGGACGACACCCCAGGCCGTGGAGATGCTCGCCCACAAGCTCTTCGCCACCGGTTCGGCGCAGTCCATCGTGGCGCTCGACATGCCCAAGAAGCGGGCCCTCATGCACCTCGACACGGTCATGACGATGGTCGACGGCGACACCTTCACCCAGTACGCCGGGCTCGGCATGCTCCGCTCGTACACCATCGAGCCGGGCGTCGGCGACAAGGAACTCAAGGTCACCGACCATCCGCCGGAGCACATGCACCGCGCGATCGCCGCCGCGCTCGGACTGAGCCGGATCCGCGTCCTGACCGCCACCCAGGACGTCCACGCCGCCGAACGCGAGCAGTGGGACGACGGCTGCAACGTCCTCGCGGTCGAACCGGGCGTCGTCGTCGCGTACGAGCGCAACCAGACCACCAACACCCATCTGCGCAAACAGGGCATCGAGGTGATCGAGATCCCCGGCAGTGAACTGGGGCGGGGGCGGGGCGGCCCGCGCTGTATGAGCTGCCCGGTGCAGCGGGACGGCGTGGGCTGAGCGGCCCGGACGGGAACCGGGCAGGAGCAGGGGTCCGTATAGAAATGTGGAGCATCGTATAGAATTCCAAGAGTCCCTGTTTACGTAACCCTGGAGCGCCCCCATGGCGACAGTCCCGTACGCCCTCGCCGGCCGCCACTTCCTGAAGGAGCTGGACTTCACGCAGGACGAGTTCCGCGGCCTGATCGAGCTCGCCGCCGAGCTGAAGGCGGCGAAGAAGGCGGGGACGGAGACCCAGCGGCTTCGGGGCCGGAACATCGCGCTGATCTTCGAGAAGACGTCGACGCGCACGCGCTGCGCCTTCGAGGTCGCCGCCGCGGACCAGGGCGCGTCGACCACGTACCTCGACCCGTCCGGTTCGCAGATAGGGCACAAGGAGTCCGTGAAGGACACCGCGCGGGTGCTCGGCCGGATGTTCCACGCGATCGAGTACCGGGGCGACAGCCAGGAGGGCGTCGAGGAACTGGCGGCCCATGCCGGGGTGCCCGTCTACAACGGACTGACCGACGCCTGGCACCCGACGCAGATGCTCGCCGACGTGCTCACGATGGTCGAGCACTGCGACCGGCCGCTGAACGAGATCGCCTTCGCCTACCTCGGCGACGCCCGTATGAACATGGGCAACTCCTACCTGGTAACCGGCGCGCTGCTCGGCATGGACGTACGGATCGTCGCGCCGAAGTCCTACTGGCCCGCAGAGGAGGTCGTGGCGCAGGCGCGCGAGCTGGCCGTGGCCAGCGGGGCCCGGATCACGCTCACCGAGGAGGTCGGCGAGGGGGTCCTGGGCGCCGACTTCGTCGCCACGGACGTGTGGGTGTCGATGGGGGAGCCCAAGGAGGTCTGGGACGAGCGCATCGCCGACCTCGGCCCGTACGCCGTGACGATGGACGTCCTGCGGGCCACCGGCAACGCGGACGTCAAGTTCCTGCACTGCCTGCCCGCCTTCCACGACCTGGGCACCAAGGTCGGCCGGGAGATCCACGAGCGGCACGGACTCGACTGCCTGGAGGTCACCGACGAGGTCTTCGAGTCGGCCCATTCGGTCGTCTTCGACGAGGCGGAGAACCGGCTGCACACGATCAAGGCGGTCCTGGTGGCGACGCTGTCCTGAGCCGTTTCCTGAGTCGTGGCGTGAGCTGTGGCATGAGTCGTGGCGCGAGCTTTTTCAGGCGGACCTTCGCTGGTGGGGGACCACCGGCAGCCGGAACCACACCGCCTTGCCGGACTCGGTCGGGCGGTGGCCGCACGACGAGCTGAGGGTGCGGATCAGCAGCAGCCCGCGACCGTGCTCCTGCCAGGGATCGGGCTCGCACGACTGATCCGGGATCGTGAGGTCGCCCGGCGGGGACGGGTCCCGGTCGTGCACCTCGACCTGGCATCCGGTGGGCAGCAGCTCCACGACCAGCTCTATGGGCCCGTCGCCCCTGGTGTGCTCCACGGCGTTGGCCACCAGCTCCGCGGTGAGCAGCTCCGCGGTGTCGCAGTCGGCGGACAGCTCGATCTCCGCCAGCGCGGTACGGACCAGTGCGCGGGCGACCGGCACCGCCGCGACGGTGTGCGGCAGGGCGATGCGCCAGGAGGCTGGGGCGGGGGGCTCGTGCAAGGCGGATCCGTTCATGGAGCAGGATGTCCTGCTTTCAACTTTAGGAATGGTACGTCGCATCCCGACAGAGGCGCTCGGTGGGCTTTTTTCGGGACGTTCGGCCCGGTTCCGGGCTGTCTACCCAGAGGAACGGTTCGCCTCCCGGGACCGCTCCCGCCGTTACGGAGCTATCGACGAGCCGTGACTCGGTGACCGGGCGTGTCACGACAGCGGAAGGCCGGGCACCTTGTCGCTGGTGCCCGGCCTGGTACGCCTCGTACGGTGGTCCCGCGGTCAGATCGTGGCGGTCGCCTCGCTCAGATCGACCATGCCCGCCGTCAGCGTCGCCCCGTCCACCGGGTCGATCAGGATGAACGCGCCGGTACGGCGGCTGTCGGCGTAGTCGTCGAGCGCGAGCGGCTCGGCGGTGCGCAGGGTGATCCGGCCCAGGTCGTTCGCGTGCAGCCCGCCCTCTTGCGCGGCCAGGTTCTTCACGACGGCCTTCACCGTGCGGGTCGTGTGTCTGACCAGCACCCGGTCGCCGACCCGCAGCGGACGCTCGGCCAGATGGCAGACGGCGGCCCGGACGTCCCGGGTGAGCGCGGGCGCCGCCGCCCCGCTGGTGATCATGTCGCCGCGGGAGACGTCGAGGTGGTCGGTGAGGCGCAGGGCCAGTGACTGCGGCGCGTACGCCTCCCGCGTCTCCTCGCCGAGTACGTCGATGCCCTCGATCGTGGACGTCCCGCCGGAGGGGTGGACGGTCACGCGGTCGCCGACGCGCAGCGAGCCGGAGGCCAGCTGGCCCGCGTAGTGACGGGCCTCGCCGTGCCGGATCACGTACTGGACGGGGAACCGGGCGGGCGCGCCCATCGGGTCGGCGCCGACCGGGACGGATTCCAGGTGCTCCAGCAGCGCGGGGCCCTCGTACCAGTCCATGTGCGCGGAACGGTCCACCACGTTGTCGCCTGCCAGCGCCGATACGGGGATCGGGGTGAAGCCCGGCAGGTCCAGCTCGGCGGCGTGGCCCGCGAAGTCCTCGACGATCCGGTCGAACTCCTTCGCCTCGTACCCGACGAGGTCCATCTTGTTGACGGCGAGCACGATGTGCGGGACGCGCAGCAGGGCGGCGATGGCCGCGTGGCGGCGGGTCTGCTCGACGACGCCGTTGCGCGCGTCGACGAGGACGATCGTCAGTTCGGCGGTGGACGCTCCGGTGACCATGTTGCGGGTGTACTGCACATGGCCGGGGGTGTCGGCGAGGATGAACCGTCTTTTGGCGGTGGCGAAGTAGCGGTAGGCGACGTCGATGGTGATGCCCTGTTCGCGTTCGGCGCGCAGGCCGTCGGTGAGCAGGGCGAGGTCGGGGGTGTCCTGGCCGCGGTTGCGGGAGGCGTGTTCGACGGCTTCGAGCTGGTCGGTGAGGACCGACTTGGAGTCGTGGAGGAGGCGGCCCACGAGGGTGGACTTGCCGTCGTCGACGGAACCCGCGGTCGCGAAACGCAGGGTGTCGACCGTGGTGGTGCTGGTCATGGCTAGAAGTACCCTTCGCGCTTGCGGTCTTCCATCGCGGCCTCGGACATCTTGTCGTCGGCGCGGGTGGCGCCCCGCTCGGTGAGCCGGGAGGCGGCGATCTCGGTGATCACGGCTTCCAGCGTGGTGGCGTCGGAGTCGACGGCGCCGGTGCAGGACATGTCGCCGACCGTGCGGTAGCGCACGAGGCGTGTCTCGACGGTCTCGCCGTCCTTGGGGCCGCCCCAGTCGCCGGCGGTGAGCCACATGCCGGCGCGCTGGAAGACGTTCCGTTCGTGCGCGAAGTAGATCTCGGGCAGTTCGATGCCCTCGCGGGCGATGTACTGCCACACGTCGAGCTCGGTCCAGTTGGACAGCGGGAAGACGCGGACGTGTTCGCCGGGGGCGTGGCGGCCGTTGTAGAGGTTCCACAGTTCGGGGCGCTGGCGGCGGGGGTCCCACTGGGAGAACTCGTCGCGCAGGGAGAAGACGCGTTCCTTGGCGCGGGCCTTCTCCTCGTCCCGGCGTCCGCCCCCGAACACGGCGTCGAAGCGTTCTGCCTGGATCTTCTCGGTCAGCGGCAGGGTCTGGAGCGGGTTACGGGTCCCGTCCGGGCGTTCTCTCAACACACCGCTGTCGATGTACTCCTGTACGGAGGCCACATGGAGCCGCAGCCCATGTGCGGCCACCACAC
Source organism: Streptomyces liliiviolaceus (assembly GCF_018070025.1). NCBI lineage: Bacteria > Bacillati > Actinomycetota > Actinomycetes > Kitasatosporales > Streptomycetaceae > Streptomyces > Streptomyces liliiviolaceus. Next base: position 7,541,848 of record NZ_JAGPYQ010000001.1, on the reverse strand, counting down.
GGTCCCGGTACTCAAGGACTTCCGGAAAGTTGTGTCCTGTGTCCACATGGAGGAGCGAGAAGGGCACCGCGGCGGGCGCGAACGCCTTCAGCGCCAGGTGCAGCATGACGATGGAGTCCTTGCCGCCGGAGAACAGCACCACCGGCCGCTCGAACTCGCCCGCCACCTCACGGAAGATGTGCACCGCCTCGGACTCCAGCGCGTCCAGATGCGAGAGCGCGTAGGGGCGTACGGGCGCCCAGGCAGCCGTCGTCGAGGGACTCACACCAACCCCCTCGCCGCCAGCACCGCGTGCACCGCGTCCGCCGACTGCTCGGGTGTCTGCGACCGCGTGTCCAGTGCGAGCGCCGGGTCGAGCGGGGGCTCGTACGGGTCGTCCACGCCGGTGAGCCCGGTCAGGCGGCCGGCCGCCTGACGCGCGTACAGGCCCTTCACGTCCCGTTCGCTGCACACCTCGACCGGTGTGGCGACATGCACCTCGATGTAGGGCGTCCCGCTCGCCTCGTGGCGCTTGCGCACCGCCTCGCGGCTGTCGGCGTACGGGGCGATGACGGGGACGACGGCGAGGACGCCGTTGCGGGCCAGCACCTCGGCGACCAGGCCGATGCGCTGCACGTTGGTGTTGCGGTCCTCGCGGGAGAAGCCGAGCCCCGCGGAGAGGAAGCGGCGGATCTCGTCACCGTCGAGGACCTCCACGCGATGACCCTCGGCGCGCAGCCGGCCGGCGAGGAAGCGGGCGATCGTCGTCTTGCCCGCGCTCGGCAGCCCGGTGAGCCAGACCGTGGCTCCCTGAGCGGTAGGGGGCTTCTGGCGGCCCCTTGCCGTGGTGGTCATGCGTGGTGTCCTTTCGCGGCGTCCGCGCTGCGGTGCCGTTGTTCGGGAAGGTCGAGTTCGCTGAAGAGGGCCTCCCAGCGCGGGTGCACCGCGTCCGGGCCGTACGACGCCGCCGTCAGCACGGCCGCGACGCCCATGTCGGCGCGCAGCGCCCGGTCGCCCATCAGCTTGGCCATGGACGCGGCGAGCGCGTCGGGGTCCTCGGGCGGTACCAGCAGACCGTCGACGCCGTGGGTGAGGACGTCCGAGGGTCCGGTCGGACAGTCGAAGGCCACCACCGGCAGCGAGTGGCTCATCGCCTCGATCATCACCATCGGCAGTCCCTCGAAGCGTGAACTGAGCACGTAGAAGGCGGCCTTGGCGAGTTCGTCGTCCAGCCGGTCCGTGTGGCCCATCAGCAGCACATGGTTGTAGAGGTGGTGCTCCTCGATGAGCGCCCGCAGCTCGGCCTTCTTCTCACCGCTGCCGTAGATCCTCAACTGCCAGTCGGGGTACGCCTCGACGAGCCGCGCCCACGCCGGTATCAGCAGGTCGAAGCCCTTCTGCGGGAACAGCCGGCCGGCCGCCACCGCGATCTTCGACCGCTGGTCCGAGGGAACCTGGTCGAGGGAGTGCACGGCGTTGGGGATGCGCACCACCCGGGTGCCGGGCAGCAGGTGCTCGTACTCCTCGCGGTCCCGTTCCGTCAGGACGGCGACCGCGTCGAAGCGCGAGTAGGTCTCCCGGATGCGTAGCTGCACATCGCGCTTGTGCGTGCCGTGGTTCATGTGTTCCTGCGCCACCCGCACCACACCGCCCGTCGCGTGCTCCGCGGCGAGGAAGTTGAGCGCGGGCCGGGTGGTCACGAGGATGCCGTCGCGCAGCGAGGAGAGGTACGCGATCAGCCGCTGCTCCACGTACCGGTTGAAGTACCGGTAGCCGAACTCGCCCGGCGGGATGTGCCGCGCGGGCCGCTCGGTCAGCCGCCCGCGCCGCCAGTCCCGCCAGCGTCCGCCCACACCCCGGCCGGGGGAGTGGGCGCTCTCGCGCAGGTCGACGACCGTGCTGACGCGCACGCGCGGGTCGAGCGGGAACTGGATGTCGTCCCGGCGGCGCAGCGCGCTCACCAGCTCGACCTCCCAGCCCGCCTGCACCAGGGAGTTGGCCTGGTTCATCACCGTACGGATGGTGCCGCCGCGGCCGTAGGCGTGCAGCAGGAGATAGCGGACCTTCGGCCGTCCGGTCGTGTCCCCCCGAGGTGCGGTCGGCTGATGGTCCGTCATGAGGCGTCTCCCGTACGGCACTCCAGTGAGAGGTTGTCCTTCACCGTGTAGTACGGGCGCACGCGCAGACCTCGTACGCGCTGTTCGGGAAAGACCATGATCTTCTTCTTGCCGTGGATGTCGTCCAGTTGTCGTCCCGCCCTCAACCGGGTCTCGCCGTCGGTGAGATGGATGTCCCACTCCTCGATCCCGGCGGGGTCCGGCGTCACCAGGTCCGCGATGGGCAGCTCGCCCTCGAAGCGGTCGCCCTTCACCGTGGCGGGGTAGTCGAGCGGGCGGTCGAAGTGGCCGCGGCGGGTGAGCAGCAGCCGCCAGTCGCCCTCGGCGGGACGTCCGTGGATGCGGCCGACGAGCCGTACGCGCCCGTCGCGCGGCCACACCTCCGCTATCTCGGCGTGCGGCTTCACGAGCTGTATCCCCAGGCCTCGCACATGGGCCGCAGCAGCTCCGGGATCTCGTCCTCGGCGGGCAGCGCGCGTCCGCTCTGCACCTGGCCGGTGCGGATCTTGTCCCGCCAGTCGCCGAGGCCCTTCACCACCTGGGTGTCGTCGCGGCGGCCGTAGTCGAGCATCGACGGTTCGAAGTCGACGCCGAGGAACGCGCAGAGGTCGCGCATCTCGCGCTCGGCGTCGGCGGTCAGGTCCTCGTAACGCAGGGTGTGGTGGGCGGCGGGCTGACCGTCCGCGGGGCCGCTGGCGGCCTGCCGGGCGTTCTCGACGGCCTTCATGTAGCGCAGGGCGTCGGCCGCGGCCTCGTCGAAGGTCCGCTTGTCGGGGTCGCCCTCGTGCCAGGACCGGGCGATGGACACCGGGTGGCGGAGCAGGAAGACGAAGCGGGCGTCGGGCCAGCAGTCCCGGATGCGCCGGTGGACGAACGCGTTGCTGGGCGTCTTCTCGACCAGGACGTCCTTGCCCGACCTGACCAGTTCCCGGTGCATGACCCGGTCCCAGAGCAGATGCTCCAGGTCGCCGCGCTCCAGGTCGAGGGCGCTCATGGCGCGCTGCGAGAGCCTGCTGCCGAAGTCGACCTCCAGGCGGCGGATGTGCAGCTCGTGCGGGGAGTGCAGCCGCGAGTGCGCGTTCAGGAGCATCCGCAGCAGCGTCGAGCCGGAGCGTACGGGAGACATGATGAAGACCGGCCGCCGCAGCAGCCGGTCCGTGGCGAGATCCCCGGGGGCCGGACATCGGTACACCGGCGTGGGCCGCTTGCCGGGTTTCGCCCCGGTCCTGGTCGGCTGCTGCGGTGCGGCGGGAGTGGCCCGGCGCACCTGAAGGCCGGTGGTGGCGGAGAGCGCCCGGTTCAGATTGCCCATCAGACTCATGCGTCCCGACGTTAAGTAAGGATTATGAGAAGAGGGATTGAGTCACCTGAGCGTTGCCTTAGCGACGGGGGTTGTGTCTCACGTCACATGGGCCGGGGGGCGGGGAGGCCCTCGGGCACGCCCGCGAAGGCCGCCCCGGCGTCCCGCAGCCGCTCGTGCAGAGCCCGGAAGACGGCGGCGGAGCGGGCACCGGGCCACTCCGGGGGCAGCAGCGAGGCGGGCAGCCCCGGGTCGGCGTACGGGAGGTGGCGCCAGGAGTCGAGGGCGAGCAGATAGTCGCGGTACGCCTCCTCGGCGGGGGTGTCGGCCCTGTCCTCCCAGTCGTGCAGCACGCGCGCGTGCCGGTCGAGGAACGCCTCGTGCTGCTTGGCGATCCCGGCGAGGTCCCACCAGCGCGCGACCGCCTCGGCCGTCGGCGCGTACCCGAGGTGTGCGCCGCGGAACAGGTCCACGTACGCGTCCAGCCGCAGCCGTTCCAGCGTGTGACGGGTCTCCTCGTAGAGGCGGGCCGGGGCGATCCACACGCCGGGGGCGGCCGTCCCGAAGCCGAGACCGGCCAGGCGTGAGCGCAGTACGTGACGTTTCTGCCGTTCGGACTCCGGCACGGAGAACACGGCGAGGACCCAGGTGTCGTCCTCGGGCGGTGAGGCCGCGTAGACCCGGCGGTCGCCGTCGTCGAGGAGTTGCCGCGCGCCCGGCGACAGGAGGTACCCGGCCGCGCCGGTCTCCGTGCGGGCCGGCAGGAGCAGTCCCCGGCGTTTGAGTCTGGACACCGACGACCGTACGGAGGGCGCGTCCACGCCGGCCGCGGCGAGAAGCCGGATCAGCTCGGCGACGGGTACGGGACCTGGGGTGAAGCGGCCGTACGCGCCGTAGAAGGTGACGATGAGGGACCGGGGGGCGTGCTGCTCGGACACGTTGATCACTCTAGATCGTCACCGTCACGCGAGATCACCATCCGGGGGCAGGGGCTCACTTTCCGTTCGTACGGAACGGCCTTGCACGCGTACCGGGTTGACGTTCTCGGGTCTGACGGGAGTGCGTGGTGCGTCGGTGCCGGGCCGGCCGCTGTGGCGCGGCACCACCTGTCCGGAGGCCTGTCGGTGTCGCATCAGAAGCGTATCGACTTCGTGACGGCCGTCAACAGGTCGCGACAGGGGAACGAGGAGTGGCGGGGAGAGGGGAGAGGAGGGGCGGGCTGGGACGCCGAGAGGGTCAGGCGGCGATGGCCAGCTGCTCGACCGGCACCCGGTGCGGGGCGACGACCCGCCCGTCGGGCAGCAGCGCGCCCGTGTCGTCGAAGACGATCGCGCCGTCGCACAGCAGGTACCAGCCCTGCTCGGGGTGCGCGGAGACGATGTGCGCGTCGGAACGGTCGTCGTGACCGGTCCGGGCGGTGCGGTCGGCGGACGGGCACGAAGGCTGGCGAGAACACATGATGGGCCTCCACCTGCGAGGAGTCGGGCGGCGTTTTCGTCGTCCGTATGGATAGACCATGCGCCCGTCGCGAACTCATCGGAACAGCGGGAGAAGAGTCGTGACAACACGCGGACAACACTCGGACGAGTCCAGGACGGACGGGGCGGCCCCGCCATGAACCCGCCACCGACCCGCCGCCAACTCGCCACCAAAGGAGTGAGGGTCACGCCCGCGGGTCCGCCGGGCCGGTACCCCTGGAGGCCCCCGCTCCACCCCCACTCCGGGAGGTACTTCCGATGAGATTCCACCAGGTCGCCGGCTCGGCCGCCGTCACGGCGGCGCTGCTGCTGCTCGCCGCGCCCTCCGCGGGCGCGGTGTCCGGGCAGGGCGGCTCCGCCGGACCGGCAGGACCGGCCGGGCTGTCGGAGACGGTGACCGTCGACCCGACGGGCCGCCTCGCCGCCGACGGCACCGTCACCCTGTCCGGCACGTACCGCTGTACGGGCGGCACCGGCCGGACCTTCGTCAGCTCCTCCCTGAGCCAGGGGGACAGCCGGGTACGCAAGAGCGTGGGCGGCACGCAGGCGGTGTGCGACGGTGCCGAGCACCGCTGGACGAACACGGACCGGACGGACCCGGGCCGCTTCGAGGCGGGTGCGGCGACGGTCGAGGCGTCGGTGATGGAGCTGCGCTCCGGCGGCCTGCCGCTGCCGATGTTCCACGCGGCCGCCGAACAGTCCGTGACACTCGTGGCCGACGTCGCCTGATTCCGCCTGACGGCATCTGATTCCGTCCGACGGCGCCCGACGTTCGCTGATGTCATGTCAGCGGTGCCACGCCCCGGCCGTCCGCCGAGCGCACGCGGCTCGGCGGACGGCCGGGGCGGCGACCGCGATGGCGGCCTGGTCGGCGGTCGCGGTCGCGGTCACGGCGGCAGGCCCGGCGGTCGCGGTCGCCGTCACCTTCCGGTCGTGGGCGCCTCCGTCGGCGCGGGGGCGAAGTCCCGCATGCCGCGCAGCGGCGAGCACACCACCCACGCGGCGGCCAGGGACGTGCCGCAGGCCGCGATCCACAGCGTGCCCCTGATCCCGACGGACTCGCCGAGCACGCCTCCGAGCAGCGCCCCGAGCGTCACCGCGCCGAAGCCGAGGAAGCGGACGGTGGCGTTCGCCCTGGCCAGCATCGCCTCGGGACAGACCACCTGGCGGTAGCTGACCTGGGCGACGTTGTACACGACGACGCCGTAGCCGGTGACGAGCAGACCGGCCAGCGCCGGGGCGAGGGCGAGCAGGGCGCCCCGGCCCGCGAGCGGCACCAGCAGCAGGGCCGGGAACGTGGTCAGCGGCACCAGCCAGACCGCGCGGGCCTGGCCGATCCGGCGGACGACGCGGTGCGCCGAGAGCGCGCCGAGCACCCCGCCCAGACCGAGGACGCCCAGGGTGGCCCCGGCGGCGGATCCGCTGAGGCCGAGGTCGCCGGTCAGGAAGAGGACCTGTACGGCACCGAGCACACCGGCGAAGAAGTTGGCGGTCGCGGTGCAGCCCGTGATGGCGAGCAGGGTGCGGTGCCGGGCCATGAAACGCAGCCCCGCGCCGATCTCGGCGAGCAGCGGCGGGCCCGTGCCGTCCGGAGGGTTCGCCGGGTCCGGTTCGCGTACGCGGCGCAGCAGCACACTGGATGTCAGATAGCCGGCGGCCGTCGCCAGCACGGGAGCGGCGGGCCCCGCCAGCTGGACGAGGGAGCCGCCGATGCCGGGCCCGGTGATCTGGGCCAGGGACTGGCTGGACTGGAGGCGGGCGTTGCCTTCCAGGAGCCGGTCGCGGTCGACCAGCGCCGGCAGATGCGACTGGTAGGCGACGTCGAAGAGGACGGCGAGGACGCCGCACAGCAGGGCGACGGCGATGAGCTGGGCGACCGTGAGCAGGCCGCTCCACCAGGCCACCGGGATCGTGCACAGCAGCAGCGCCCGGCCGGTGTTGGCGCGCCGCATCAGGCGCCGCTGCCGGGCCCGGGCCACCCACACCCCCGCGGGCAGCCCGATCAGCAGATAGCCCATGGTCTCCGCGGCGCTGAGCAGCCCCATCTCCAGCGGGGTCGCCGCCAGGGTGGTGGCGGCCAGCAGCGGCAGCAGGGCGTTGCCGACGTACGTGCCGAACTGGCTGACCGAGTCGGCCGCCCAGAAGAGCCGGAACGCACGGTGGTGCCGCAGGGAGGCGGGCGGGGGCGCGAGCGCGGTGGCGGTGGGCGGTTCGCTCACCGCGTGGTCCGGGGAGCGGCGGCCACCGCGTCCGCGAGCACGTCCACGGCCCGGTCGACGTCGGCGGCCGTGACGCCCGAGTGGGTGACCGCCCGGATGCGGCCCCGCCCCAGTTCGGCGAGGTGGACGCCCCGGACGCGCGCCGCCTCGATCAGGGACTCGGTGGTGTGGGAGGTGCCCTCGTCGTCCACGGCGAAGAACACCATGTTGGTGCGCGGCGGCTCCGGGTCGAGCCGCAGACCGGGGACGTCCGCGAGGCCTTCGGCCAGCCTGCGGGCGTGCGCGTGGTCGTCGGCGAGGCGGTCGGTCATGTCGGTCAGGGCGACGATCCCGCACGCCGCGATCATGCCCGCCTGCCGCATCCCGCCGCCGAGCATCTTGCGGTAGCGGCGGGCGGTCGCGATGGACGCCTCGTCGCCGACGAGCATCGACCCGATCGGCGCGGACAGCCCCTTGGACAGGCAGAACTGGACGGTGTCCGCCGGAGCGGCGAGGTCGGCGGCCGGTACGCCGAGCGCGAGGGCCGCGTTGAAGATGCGGGCCCCGTCCAGATGCAGGGCGACACCGTGCCTGCGGGCGAGGGCGCCGGCCGCCGCGAGGTAGCCGGGGGTGAGGGGGATGCCGCCGCGGCGGTTGTGCGGGGTCTCCAGGGTGAGGACGGCGGGCAGCGCGAACTGGGGGTCGTCCCGGTCGACCTCGAACGCGTCGGCCACCGCGTCCAGCGGCAAGGTGCCGTCCTCGGCGGCGGTGATGGGCTCGTAGACGATGCCGCCGAACACCGAGGCGCCGCCCGCCTCGTAGACGTAGATGTCCGACTCGGCGCCGACGACGGCCTTGCCGCCGCGCGGGCTGTGGGTGAGGAGGGCGGCGAGGTTGGCCATGGTGCCGCTGGGCATCAGGCAGCCGGCCTCCTTGCCCAGCAACTTGGCCGACAGGGACTCCAGTTCGGCGACGGTCGGGTCCTCGCCGTAGACGTCGTCGCCGAGCCGCGCCGCGGTGGCGGCGGCGAGCATACGGGGGGTGGGCAGGGTGAACGTGTCGCTGCGCAGTTCCACGACGTGGCTCATGGCCGGGCTCCTCACGGTTGGCGGATCAGGGTCGACACGGCGTCGGCGAGCGCGCGTCCGGCGGCCGTCCAGCGGTTCCTGCGGGCGTCGGCGGCGGCGCCGAGCCCGTCGAGGCGGGCGGCGGCGTCGTCGAGGGCCGCGGTCACGGCGGCCGGGGCGGGCCCGCCTCCCGCGCCCGCGGAGGCGGCCACCGAGTCGGGGTCGAGGGCGTCGAGCAGTTCGCGGGGGTGGTCGACCAGGCGCTCGGCGGCGGTGGCCTCGAAGGACCGGCCGGTGACGAGGGCCACCCTGCTGATGTCGCCGACCGTGTGGTGGGCGGTGCGGAACGGCACCCCCGCCACGACGAGGCGCTCGGCGAGCGCGGTGGCGGCGGTCTGCCCGTGCGCGGCGCGCCGCCGCATGGCCTCCCCGTCGGGCTCCGCGCCCTCGATCATCAGCCGCAGCAGGACCACGGCGTCGGTGGTGGCCTCCAGGGCGGACCACACATGGCCGACCGCCTCGGTGCCCACGGCGATGGCGTTGGTGTACCGCGCGGTCGACATGGCCGCGGTGGCCGCCGTGAGCGCGCCGAGCGCGCCCGCCGCCCTGCCCTGGATGTTCTCCAGCAGGAACGGGTTGCGCTTCTGCGGCATCATCGAGCTGCTGCCGACCAGGTCGTCGGGCAGGACGAGCAGGGGGTTCTCGGCACTGGTCCAGGACTGGAGGTCGTGGGCGGTCCGGGTCAGGAGCACACCGAGGACGGTGCAGGCGGCGAGCAGCCGCAGCACCACGTCCCGGGACGCCACGGCGTGCAGGGAGTTGGCGAGGGGCGCGTCGAAGCCCAGCAGTTCGGTGGTGCGGGCCGCGTCGACGGGCAGGGTGGTGCCCCCGACGGCCCCGGCGCCGAGCGGGTTCTCGCCGAGTTCGCGGCCCGCGTGGTCGAGCTGGTCCAGATCCCGTACGAGGGCCGCGGCGACCCCGGCGAGATAGTGGCCGTAGGTGATGGGCACGGCGGGCTGGTGGTGGGTGTAGGCGGGCATGACGGTGGTGTGCCAGCGACGGCCCCGGTCGACGAGGGCCCGGCCGAGGGCGTCCGTCTCGGTGAGCAGCCGGTCGTAGGGGCGGCGCAACTGGAGCCTGAGAACGGTGGCGTTGAGGTCGTTGCGGGAACGGCCGCTGTGCAGGACGCCGCCGGTCTCCTCGCCCAGGGTGTCCACGAGGTGCCCCTCGTAGGCGAGGTAGCGGCCGCGCGGGGCGGGGAGGTGCCGCAGCGGGGCGAAGTCGGCGGCGCGCAGTTCCTCGATGCCGGCGAGCAGCCGGGCGGCCGTCCCGCGCTCGATGACGCCCTGCTCGGTGAGCATCACGACATGGGCGCGGTCCACCTCGCTGGTGGGGCCCAGTTCGGCGGCCACCGGGTCCGGGGGGACCCGCAGATGCCTCTCGAAGAGGATCTCCGCGGCTGCCGGGTGCACGGCGGAGGTCAGACGTCCGGTGGCGGTCGCGGTGGCGTCGGCGGTGACGGTCATACGGGGCTCTCCTCGGCGCGTCGCGGTCGTAGGGAGGTGCGCAGCCCGGCCAGTGCCTCCTCCGCCGCCCGCGCGGCGGCGGAGGCACTGGGGGCGGTGGCGGTGGCGTGGCCGACGCGGTCGCGGTGGTCGTGCCGCGGGACGAGCGGGACGCCGCGGCTTCCCGTGAGGACCGCGGCGGTGACGTACCGCGCCGGATCCGCGGGGGCCGGGGGCGGATCGTCGAGCACCGAGGGTTCGTCGACCACGAGGAAGCGCAGTGCGGCGTGGTGCGCGGTACGGGGTTCCATGTCGGGCCGGTGGCCGAGGGCCGCGCCGACCTGGGCGGCGACCAGGTCGATCCCCAGGGCGGACCGGATCAGCTCGGGGATCATGCCGCCCGCGAGCCGTGGGTTGACCTCGATGAGCACGGGTCCCCGGGCGGCCAGCCGCAGTTCGACATGGGCCGCGCCGTGGCCGAGACCGAGCGCCTTCACCGCCGCCACGGCCGTGTCCGC